>JBHPCH010000014.1:0-32635 GCA_042576125.1 Thermodesulfobacteriota bacterium | reverse complement strand
AATTGGAGCAGGCGGCCCCACTACAAGTTATAGAATGGATGCCTATACTCCAAGGCTTTTGGAACTCGGCTTGAAAGGGACCCTGGGAAAAGGGTCACGCACGATGCCGGTCAGGGAAGCGATGAAAAAACATGGGGCAATTTACCTTGCTACTGTTGGAGGTGCAGGGGCGCT
Source organism: Thermodesulfobacteriota bacterium (assembly GCA_042576125.1). Classification (GTDB taxonomy): domain Bacteria; phylum Desulfobacterota; class Desulfobulbia; order Desulfobulbales; family BM004; genus BM004. Next base: position 32,461 of record JBHPCH010000014.1, on the reverse strand, counting down.
TTTGTCTAAATCCATTGTAAAGAGTGATTTGGTGGCATTTGAGGATGCCGGTCCTGAGGCATTATTCCGGTTTGAAGTTGAGAATTTCCCTGCTGTTGTTATTAATGATCTGGAGGGGAATGACTATTATGAAATGGTTAAGCAGAATTCATGATCTTCTAACAGCGTCATATCTGTGGCGTCATCAAACTGTTCGCGTATTTTTAATACAGCGAACAGTTTTCTTCCTTACATCTGTAACACTGTTAAAAGATCATAAGTCAGTGCAGTATAACAATTATAGCTGTTGAGTAATTGAGGGTTCAAAATTTATAAATCAGGAGAAATGCATGAAAAGTAAAACATTGATTTCAGTTATTAGCGGGATTCTGTTGGTAGCAATGTTACTTATACTTTCAAGTCTTGAGGCTTCTGCAATGAAAATAGCCGGGGTTGACGTACCTCAAGCTGCATTTGTTGAGAAAAAAATGCTGGTTTTAAACGGTGCAGGTATCCGGAAGAAACTTTTTATAAAGGTGTATGTAGGCTCCCTATATCTTACTCAAAAGCAGAAAACGGTCGATAAAATAATGACTGACCCTGGTGCTAAGAGTATTGTTATGAATTTTCTTTACAAAGAGGTCAGCACCCAAAAACTGGTTGATGGGTGGAATAAAGGTTTTATACACAACAGCACAGCAAAAGAGATCAGAGCCCTGAAGGATCGTATCAACAAGTTCAACAGTCTATTCACAACTGTTTACAAGGGAGATGAAATACGACTGGACTATCTGCCCGGTGAGGGAACCAGGGTGATTATTAATGGAGTTCTGAAAGGGTCTGTTCCTGGAGAGGATTTCAATCAGGCGATTCTGAAAATATGGCTGGGATCCAAACCTGCTGACGCGAACTTAAAGGATGCAATGCTGGGGAATGCGTATTAGAAAAAGCATTCAGCATTGTCGTCATGCATTACGAGACGACCATTGACACAGTTATCAGTGGCCAGCTAATTGCTCTATTAATTCAGGAAGTCTATCAAAATATCTCCCCACATCTTCAGGACAATGGGCATCCGAACCTGCCACAAGGGGGATGTTCATTTTTACAGCTTTTCTTAAAATGTCCAGAGAAGGATAGGGTTCATCTTTTATTCTGTAGCCGGACGTGTTGACCTCCAGTGACATATTCTTGCGAGCAACTGAATCGAGAAGGTCGTCGATAAGCGCGTTATGTTCTGGAGTTATTACAACTTTGGGATGATGGCGCATCACTGCATCAATATGACAGAGAACCTGCCCTGGCAGTTTATCAACAGCATCCAGCAGTTCTTTATAGTACCGGCTGACAACTTTATCCACACCGAACTGATCCAGCGCCTTAATATTTACCTGCTTACTGCTTACCAGGTTGAGATGCGCCGAATCGGTGTCCATGAAGTGGTAGGATATGCCAATCCTGTCCCAAGTATGTAAGTTCAGTCTTCGTAGAGTTTCCTCCAGAGAATTGGGGTTGTAACCAACTTCTACTCCAAGTCCTATTTCAAGTCTGCCAAGATATTTTTCCTGCAGTCGTTTTCCTTCTTCATGATAAAAATTAAAGTCAGCTTCTGTGAGCCAGGTAGACTCAAAATAGTCGATGCAGACTTCCAGATGCTCAAGAAAGACCAGTTTCCGTAAACCCCTGTTGATAGCAGTCAGAACGTATTCTTCCATTTCGCCACGGGCATGATGACAGAGCCTTGTGTGGACGTGACCGTCTATAGTGGTGTCTATTAAGAGATTATCCATGTGCGTATGATTTACATTAATCTGACCTGTAAAGAGTATACCAGGACCTTATCAAATTCAAATGGATTCATGGTGAGCATTTCATTGCTCAGTCTTCCAGTAAATAAAAGAAGAAAATCTAATACAGGTTTTTTGAAATGGATTCGTTGCTTCTGAATATGAGTCTCGATGTGAAAAGAAGCAAAATTTAATAGAAGTAAAATTTTAGGAATTGCCCTGTGGATAAAAGTGCAGGATACCGTTTATGTGCGAGGTATCACAAAATCTGCCAAGTTTAAATTCTTTATTGGAAAGTTCTTGAAAATTCTTCACTTCAAGTTGCAGGATTTTTCCGTCAGGAAAATGGTAGAGCAGGGTCTCAACTTTCGAAATGTCAATTGTATTCGGAAAAGAATTCATTGTAATGCCTCCTTTGAATACTAAAAAAATCGTAAATCCCTTAATGTAAATAATTTACTTTTAGTATTGGTTCTTAAATAACAGTAAGTAGTATTATGTGGGATGGCAAGTGCTTAGCGAAAACTGTTTTAAAGCAGTAAATGCTATTAATCAGGATATTGAATTTGACAAGTCGGGGGGGGGATGATTAATGTGAGATGTTGTGCTGAAGATGTATTCAATATCTTCCCTGAAATTGAGCGAACTACCCACGTTTTAATGTGAAACTGTAGTTTATTTAAAAAATAAAATTTATAAGTATAGTAAGGAAAAAGGCATGAGCGAAAAGACTCCGTTTGGTAAAGAGAAGACTTTATTTCATAAAGAAAAAAGTCTGTTTGGTAAAGAGAAAAACCCAAGTAATATTCTTCCGACAAAATATACTTTAGACAGTATGATTCAATTTCGCTGTCATCCTGGTGTGTCTTGTTTCACTGAATGCTGTGGAAATATCAAAATAGTGTTAACCCCTTATGATATTTTACAGCTTCGCAAGCGGTTGGACATGGAGGCTGCTGAATTTCTTCATGTCTATACCGAGCCGACTTATCTGGAAAAGACAGACTTTCCTGGTGTCACCATCAAATTGACTGAAGAGGGGCGTTGTCCATTTATCAAGTCAAAGACCGAAGGGTGCATGATCTATACTGACCGGCCGAGTGCCTGCAGGTACTACCCGGTAGGTATGGCAAATTTCCATGAAGGTGCCCAGGAAGAGCAGAGTGCGGAGGAGTTTTATTTTGTGGTCAAGGAGCCTCACTGCAAAGGTTTTGAGGAAGATAAAACCTGGACCATACGTGAATGGCGTGAAGACCAGGGTGTTAATATGCGTGACAAGATGAACAAGGGATGGATGGAGATTGTCATGCGGAGAAAATCCTTTGGTTACCAGGCTACCCTGAGTGAACAGGCCAAGAGGATGTTCTTCATGGCTTCGACCGACCTCGATCAGTTCCGCAGCTTTATTTTCGACAGTTCTTTTCTGAAAACTTACGATGTGGGGCAGGAGATTCTTGAAAAGATCAAAGAAGATGATATCGAACTGCTTTTGTTCTCCTATAAGGTTCTTGCTTCCATGCTCTTTGGCACAGAAGATATTAAGGTTAAGCCGGATGTTTTAAAGGCAAAGGTGGAAGCCATTAAGAAAGATCAAGCCGAAACTGGCCAAACCATGGAGGAGCGAGCCGAGGCGGATTTAAGGGGGATCAAGGAAGACTGGGCCAAGGCAAAGGAAGCACAATCAGACTGAGACTTTCTTCTATAAACAATATAAAAAGGGCGGCAGGATTTCCTGCCGCCCTTTTTATATTTAAAAGTTAATAATTAATTATTTCCCTGGCTCCAATGCCTTAGCACGTCCATTAAGGAATTTCCAGGCTTTATCAACATCATTCTGCGACATAGCCATGAGTTCGTCAGCATGCTCAGGATTCATCATCTTCAGCATGCGGTAGCGGTTCTCACTCAGGGCATACTCGGCAAACGGCAGAGACGGAGCCTTGCTGTCTATGTGCAGCGGGTTCTTGCCCTGGTCTTCCAGGTCAGGGTTGTAGCGGTACAGCGGCCAATGGCCACAGGCTACAGCCTTTTTCTGCTGGTCAAGACCCAGGGCCAGGTTAAGGCCATGGTTGATGCAGTGGGCATAGGCAATGATCAGGCTTGGTCCGTCATATGCTTCTGCTTCGGCAAATGCCTTAACAGCCTGTGTCGGGTTGGCACCGATTGCCACCTTGGCTACATATACATTGCCGTAGGTGGAGAAGATCATGCCGATGTCTTTCTTAGGCATTTTCTTGCCGCCGGCAGCAAACTGTGCGGTGGCAGCTCTCGGTGTAGATTTTGACATCTGGCCGCCGGTATTTGAATATACCTCGGTGTCAAGGATAAGGACATTGACGTTCTCGCCGGAGGCAAGCACGTGATCCAGGCCGCCATAGCCGATGTCATAGGCCCAGCCGTCACCACCGATTATCCATACGGATTTTTTGACCAGGTAATCAGCTACACTGGTAAGCCGTTTTGCAATAATAGAATCACTGCCGGCAAGTGTTTCTTTCAGGGCAGCAACCCTGTCCCTCTGTGCTTCGATCTCATCCTGGGTTTTCTGGGATGCCTTGATAAGTTCCTTGGCAGCCTTTTTGGTAATGATCTTTTCAGCAGCAGCAGCTTCTAAAAGTTCAACTGCCTGGGATCCCATTTTGCTTGCAGTATTGCGCATACCAAGACCGAATTCAGCGTTATCCTCAAACAACGAGTTGGACCAAACCGGACCGCGGCCATCAGCTCTTTTGGCGTAAGGGGTGGTGGGCAGGTTGCCGCTATAGATAGAAGAACAGCCGGTGGCATTGGCAATCATCATCCGGTCGCCGAACATCTGGGTGGCAAGCTTAATATAAGGGGTCTCGCCACAACCGGCGCAGGCACCGGAGAACTCGAACATCGGTTTCAGTAGCTGGCTGCCCTTGATGGTTGATGGATCGATCTCGCTGTTTGCCATCTCGGGAAGATCCAAAAAGTATTTGACATTAGCAGCTTCCTGGACGCGGATCTTTTCAGTATTCACGACCATTTCCAGGGCCTTTTTCTTGGCTGGACACTCATAAACACAGAGAGTACAACCACAGCAGTCCTCAGTAAATACCTGGACCATTGCTTTGCGGCCTTTGAACTGCTTGCCAACGGCATTTGCTGATTTGAGGCTCTTGGGAGCTTTCTTCAGGTCTGCAGATTTTGCTATCTTCATCCTGATTGCAGCATGGGGGCAAACAAGCGAACAGCGACCGCACTGGATGCAGTTTTCAGGCTTCCATACAGGTACATGCACCGCGATGTTTCGTTTTTCATACTGGGTCGTACCTGTGGGCCAGGTGCCGTCGGCAGGCATCTGGGAGACTTTGATCTCATCACCTTTGCCTTCGATCATTTTGGCTGTCACTTCCTTGACAAAGTCAGGGGCATCAGCAGAGACGGTGGCCGGTTTTGCATGACCGTCTGTAGTTTTAGGAATTTTAACCTCAACGATATTTTTTACTGCTGTATCAACAGCGGCGTAGTTCATGTTGACAACTTTGTCGCCTTTCTTGCCGTAGGTTTTCTTAATTGCGCCCTTGATGGCTTTGATAGCTTCTTTCTGGGTCAGGATGCCGGAGATCAGGAAGAATGCTGTCTGCATGATCATGTTGATGCGGGCACCAAGACCAATAGCCTCAGCAAGTTTGATGGCATCTATAATATAGAATTTGGCCTTCTTGGCAATGAGCTGCTTTTGCACTTCAGCAGGAAGTTGTTTCCATACCTGGGTTTTCTTAAAGGTGGTTGTCAGCAGGAAGGTGCCGCCATCTTCAAGGTTGGCCAGCATGTCATATTTATCCAGGAAGGTGAAGTTATGGCAGGCAACAAAGTTTGCCTTATTAATAAGGTAGGGTGCCACAACCTGGTTTTTGCCAAAGCGCAGATGGCTTGTGGTAATGGAGCCGGATTTCTTGGAGTCATATACGAAGTATCCCTGGGCACTGTTAGGTGTCTCCGTCCCGATGATCTTAATGGTGTTCTTGTTAGCTCCGACTGTTCCGTCAGCACCCAGGCCGAAGAACATGGCCCGGTAAACATCATCACCTTCAATATCGTAAGTCTTGTCATAGGCAAGGCTGGTATAAGCCACATCGTCATCAGGGCCGACACAGAAATGGTTTTTCGGGGCCCAGGAAGCCATGTTGTCATAAACAGCTTTTACCATGGCCGGGGTAAATTCAGCGGAACCAAGGCCGTAGCGGCCGGAAAGGATCATCGGCTGCAGGTTGACAATTGAAGATTCAACAGCCTCGCCCACAGCAGCTCTTACATCAAGGTAAAGAGGTTCGCCGGCAGAACCAGGCTCCTTGGTCCGGTCAAGTACGGTGATGCGTTGAACCGTTGCCGGCATTGCATTGACCATGGCTTTGCAGTCAAAGGGGCGGAATAGGCGGACAACAAGCAGGCCAACCTTTTTGCCCTGACTGATCAGGTGCTCTGCGGTTGCAGCAACAGTTTCAGAACCGGAACCCATCATGACAATAATATCTTCTGCTTCAGGGTCACCGTAGTAATCAAACAGGTGATACTGGCGGCCGGTCAGTCCGGCAAATTTATCCATGGTTTCCTGGATGATTCCAGGAATTGCCGTGTAGTATTTATTTACTGTTTCGCGACCGGTGAAGTATACATCCGGGTTCTGGGCAGTACCGCGCATCATTGGCCGGTCAGGGGACAAACCACGCAGACGGTGAGCCATGACCAGATCCTCATCGATCATTTCACGCATATCATCTTCGGTCAACTGCTCGATTTTCTGGATCTCATGGGAGGTTCTGAACCCGTCAAAGAAGTGTATGAAAGGAACTCTGGATTTCAGGGCAGCCTGGGTGGAGATCAATGCCATGTCCTGGCATTCCTGAACATTCTGGGAGCAGAGCATGCCCCAACCGGTCTGGCGAACTCCCATGACATCACCGTGGTCGCCGAAAATGGAGAGTCCCTGGCAGGCAACCGAACGGGCCGTGACGTGGAAGACCGTGGGGGTCAACTCACCAGCAAGTTTATACATATTGGGCATCATCAGGAACAGACCCTGTGAAGCGGTAAAGGTGGTGCATAAAGCACCTGTTGTCAGGGACCCATGCAGGGATCCTGCGACGCCTCCCTCAGACTGCATCTGGGTTACAGCAGGGACAGAGCCCCAGATGTTTTTCTGGCCGGCTGTGGTCTTGGCATCTGATTCAGCAGCCATAGGCGTTGAAGGGGTTATTGGATAGATCGTGATGATTTCGCTGGTGGCATAGGCGACATGAGTACAGGCCTGATTGCCGTCAATGGTGACCATTTTTCGAGACATGTTTTACTCCTTGTTTAAATTTTCTACTTATTATTTTCTGTTATTTTTGACAGTTCTAAATAGCTTCATTGGCAGAAATATTCTTTTCTAAAAAGGGAAAACGGACAATATAATCCAAAAATAGTATGAAATGCCAGTAAATTCCTGCGGATTTTTAAAATTTTCAATTTGTTTAAGTTATACTTTGAATGAAAAAAACAGATATGGATATTGTAGGTATAAATCCAGGTGCTTTTCAATTATTAAAAATGTAATTGATGTATTTTGTTAGGTTCCCAAGGTAAGTCTGCAAGAATAGGTGCTACAAGTTTTAGCAGTTGAATTTTAGCGGCTGTTTAGGTAGCATCTCAGGGCCTAAAAGCAATGATCATTTTGTAGATGATTATATTTATATCAAGCGTGGTTTACTTATTTATATGAATATTTCTAAATCGTTTTCAGACATGGCTCTACAGTCACTGCTTGCCGGACTTGCAACTCACGAGTCGTTTGTTTTTCTTGAGTCAACACGAGTAACTTCTGAAAATCATCTCTCCTATCTTTTTTGGGACCCGACTGAAAGACTTGTCTGCAACCAGTCAGATGATCCAGCCATTTTTTTCAGTAAAGCAAAGGATAAATTGAGGCAAGGGTATTTTTTGGCTGGATACATAGGGTATGAGTTTGGTTATATGCTTGAGCCAAGCCTGGCAGAATCTTTTAGATCGCGACCAGTTCCAGATAATACTAGAGGGATTCTTCCACTTGTCGATCTGGGTGTTTTCAGCAAACCTCAGATCTGCAATCATTTGAAAGGATCATTCAATGGAAGTGAATTTCGCCCGCCAGAAGACGGACCTGAATCCGGATCAACCTTTACAATCGATAACATGCGGTTGAATCTGGAACGGGAAAAATACCTTGAGGCAATCAAACGGATCAAATCCTATATTGAGACAGGTGATACCTACCAGGTTAATTACACCCTCAAGCTCCTGTTTGATTTTGCAGGGTCGATTTCAGAATTTTATCGAAGCCTGAGGCGAAACCAAAGCGTTTCTTATGGCGGGCTGATTAAAAATGGCGAAACAGCAATACTTACTTTTTCTCCGGAGCTCTTTTTCAGAAAAAAAGGAAATTTCATTGATGTTCGGCCAATGAAGGGCACAATGGTCCGTGGCAGAACGAATGATGAGGACAAAGAGTTTGTGGATTTCCTGCATCATGATATTAAGAACCGTAGTGAAAACGTTATGATTGTTGATCTTTTGCGGAACGATCTTGGGCGGCTCAGCCGAATGGGTAAAGTTAATGTCCAATCCCTTTTTGACGTTGAAACCTATGAGACCCTGCATCAGATGACCTCAAGTATAAAAGGAGAATTGAACACTCCCATTTCTCTTGAGGAAATGTTTAAGGCCCTGTTTCCCTGCGGTTCGGTTACAGGTGCACCGAAAATAAGGACAATGGAAATTATCCGGGAACTGGAAGCTGAAGATCGCGGCGTCTATACAGGAGCGATAGGTTTTATTTCGCCGGAAGGTGATGCGGTTTTCAATGTGCCGATCCGAACTGTTGTGCTGCAGGGAGATAAAGGAGAAATGGGAATTGGTTCAGGCATTGTCTGGGATTCTGATCCCGTTGGAGAGTGGGAGGAGTCTTTACTGAAGGGGAAATTTCTCACCAGGCCGGCACCGGAATTCAAGCTCATTGAAACAATGCTCTGGCACCCTGAAGCAGGCTATTGGCTGCTTGATCTGCACCTTGAACGGCTTGCCGAATCGGCAGGCTATTTTTTCTATCCATATGAGTTGGATAAAATTATGGCAGAGTTACATGAGTTAGCAGAGGGTTTCAATAAGAAGTCGCTTACAAGCCGGAGGGTAAGACTCACATTGTCACGTACCGGTGAAATTGAAATATCGCACTCTGAACTTCAAGACAATGCTTTACCTATAACTGATCCCGAAGTTGTTATAGCGAGTGAAAACTTCAGGGATTTACCGGAAGTTGTTTTTTCAGACAAAAACAGTGATTCAATTTCGTGCTATCTCTATCATAAAACCACACTTCGTAAACTCTATGATGCTGAACGCAATCGTGCAGTTGCCAAAGGATATTACGAGGTGCTTTTTATAAACGAGAAAGGGGAGGTCACGGAGGGTAGTTATACAAATATTTTTCTGCAGAAAGAAAGGAAACTCTTAACACCACCTGTTCTCAACGGATTGCTGCCGGGGGTATTCAGAAAGTACCTGTTGCAGAATTATCCGGACTTTGTGGAGGAAGCCTCATTTACCAGGAAGGAGATTGAACAGGCCGATGCGGTCTATGTGGGTAATTCGGTGCGGGGACTGGTCAGAGTTAAATTAAGAATTGAGAATTAAAAATTGAGAATAATTTTTATAAATTTTCAATAAGCTCAATCTACTCCAAATGTATCGTCAGCGGAATTGCATGCATGGATGCAGCTGGTGTTTGCGTAGTGCCAAGTTCCCAACCGCTGCATTTTATCTCTCCACCAAGAAGTGATTCAATTTTTTCTACCATACCCTTAATATTGAGCAGGGGATGACAGGAAAATACTTCCGGCAAACCATAGGTAAGGTTGCATGCGAGGCATTTCCCGGGTCTCTCATGAAGCTGCAGTTCAAAAAACAATTTTTTCTGTTCGGAATCATAATCTTTGAAAGACAGATTGATGTCATAGGCTCCTTCAGCCGCATCGCCATATAAGGCTTCAAAAAAATCATTTGACAGATGTGAAGGGAGCAGATCTTCCAGAACGTCTTTGGTGAAAATGTCGTTTAAATCTTGTTGCGGCATTTTGAGCGGCCCGATTCAGAGATTATTATTGCTAACAAAAATTTTCCCAAAAAATATACACGCTGTTCCTTTTGGATGCAATCAACTTGCCGGAATAAAAAATTGATACATGATAGCTTTTAAAAAAATGGATTAGCGTTTATGACTGTGTTACAGTAGCCGCCATGCAAAACAGCCTCTTCCCAGAAAATTCTTTTTCAGCACAGGGCAACCAGGGAAATAAAAGTAAAATGACAGTCAAAAGGCAGGATCTTAACAGGTCTCAGCATGATGCAGTCACTCATCTGGAAGGCCCTCTGCTCGTCGTTGCCGGAGCCGGCAGCGGCAAGACACGTACATTGGTTTACAGGGTGGCCCATCTTCTCGGGCTTGGCATTTTGCCGGAAAATTTACTTCTTCTTACCTTTACCCGCAGAGCTGCCCAGGAAATGCTTTCGCGTGGCAGCCTTCTTCTGGATGATTCCTGTCAGGATGTTGCCGGAGGAACATTTCATGCCATGGCCAATATGCTGCTGCGGCGTTATGGTTATCATATCGGTTATTCTCCCAACTTTACAATTATAGATCGTTCCGATGCTGAAGGAATCATCAACATTCTCAAGTCGTCATTATCTCTGGCCGGGGCAGGGAAGAGGTTTCCCACCAAAAGGGTCATTCTCAACATGATCAGCAAGTCGGTAAACAGGTCTACGGATCTGGAGAGCCTGCTATTTAATGAATATGAGCATCTGGAGGAATTCCTGGGCGACATTATCCTGTTGCAGGATCATTACGAGAAATTCAAATTTGAACATGGTTTGATGGACTATGATGATCTTCTGATCAACCTGAAGCAGGTGCTCAAGGAAAATGATCAGGTACGGCAGGAAGTTTCCAATCGTTTTCAGTATATCATGGTGGATGAGTACCAGGATACAAATGCCATTCAGGCTGAAATAGTACGCCTGATGGCCTCCACTCACAACAATGTCATGGCAGTGGGAGATGATTCTCAGTCCATCTACAGTTTCAGGGGAGCTGATTTCCGTAACATCATGGATTTTCCACGGATTTTTCCGGATACAAGGATTATCAAGCTGGAAGAGAATTATCGTTCAACCCAGCCCATCCTATCAATGACAAATGCCATCATTGAGCAGGCTGACGAAAAATATACCAAAGCCCTTTTCACTAAAGTTGAAGGCGGCAATAAACCGGAACTCTATAATGCTGCCGATGCCGGTGAAGAGGCGAGATATGTCGCTGGTCGCATAGCCGAGCTGCAGAAAGAGGGGCTGCCTTTAAATGAAATGGCCGTTCTGTTTCGATCCGGTTTTCATTCCTATAAACTGGAAATAGAGCTGGCAGGCAAGGGGGTTCCTTTTGAAAAGAGGGGCGGGCTCAAGCTCACTGAATCTGCCCATATTAAGGATTTACTCTCGTATCTCAGAATACTGGTAAACGATCAGGACAATCTTTCCTGGAACAGGATCCTGCTCATGCTTGACAAGGTTGGCCCCAAGACAGCTCAAAAGATACTCCGTGCACTTAAAACTTCAGAGGAGCCGTTTCAAGTACTTGCAGAATATCCGGCTGCACCTGGATGGCAAAAGGGATTACTGGAGCTTGCTGCAATTCTGCAGTCACTTAAAGATCCTCTCCGTGCACCTGTTGAGCAGTTTGAGATACTCAGTGAATACTACCAGCCAATTTTTGAGAGAATCTATTACGATGATTATCCGAAAAGAAGCCGGGATATAGAGCAGCTCAAAACAATTATTGCCGGATACGACAGTCTTGCCAAATTCGTTGATGATACAGCTCTGGACCCACCGGAATCAGTTGTTGTTGAAGATGCAACGGACAGGCTGGTTCTGTCAACCGTTCATTCTGCCAAGGGATTGGAATGGGACACGGTTTTTATAATCAGTCTGGCTGAGGGAAAATTTCCGGTCTCCCAGTCATTGCCCGGTGAACAGTTGGAAGAGGAGAGACGCCTGCTTTATGTTGCTGCAACCAGGGCCAAGAAAAGGCTATATATGACCTACCCCAGGGAGGTGATGTCAGTCGACCGTCAATTCTCAAGGGCACCCCTCTCACCTTTTCTTGCAGAGATTTCCCAAAGTCTCTACACCTCTTCCGGAAGGGCCCATAGCCATGTAAGCAGTTATAGCGGCCGCTCCAGCGGGTATTCATTTTCCATGGGCAACAGAAGCAGAAAAAGTATGAGTGCGGCGTCTGTAAACAGGAGCAGCAGCAAAATGCGGGATGCTTCAGCGCTGAATAAGGGGCAGGCTGTAGAGCATCCTTTTTTCGGGCGGGGCATTATCGATAAAGTGACAGGGGAACGCACGGTGGAGGTTGAATTTGACCGACACGGCAGAAAGACACTGCACCTTGATTATGCGAAGTTGAAGAAGGTGAAATAAAGGGATCCAAGGCACAAGGTGAAAGACTAAAGAAAAAAGCAGTTGTTGTTTGCCATTTCACGCAGCCGAGCAGCAGAAAAATAACCGGATTAGCGCGAGGACTGTCTGAGCACCCCGCAAGGGGGTATAAACGAAGCGAGTTTCGCAGCGCCCGGTTATTTTAAGCAGCGCAGGAAAGTCAGCCTCTGGCTGACCAAGTGAACGGCTGCCGTTTCTTTTGGTTCGTTTTCTTTGGGCAAACAAAGAAAATGAACAGTTGGTTAAATAAGATATCTGCCAAAAATCTGTAATGATAACTGATAAAAATTATGAACTACCAAGATACATGGACATTCCTGGATAATCTTCAGTTTTTCAAAATCAAGCTCGGGCTTGAAAGCATGAGCATGTTTCTTAAAGAGCTTGGCAGCCCGGAAAAAGAACTGAAATTTGTACATATTGCAGGTACAAACGGCAAGGGCTCGGTGGCGGTCACAGTGCTCACTTTACTGGCAGAAGCAGGATATTCGGTTGGCCTCTATACATCACCGCATCTTTCTTCAGTGCGGGAGCGGTTCAGGATCAATGATGAATATATATCAGAAGAGGAGTTTGCTGAAGAGGGCAGTCGAATTCATGATATTCTGGGCGATCGGCAGATTACCTATTTTGAATTCACCACAGCGCTCGCCATGCTCTGGTTTGCCAGGCGGCAGGTGGACCTGGTAATTCTTGAAGTGGGTCTCGGGGGTAGGCTTGATGCCACCAACGTCATCACACCTTTGGTGAGTGTCATTACAAATGTGTCCATGGATCATGAGATGTATCTTGGCGACACTCTAGCTGAAATTGCAGGTGAAAAGGCCGGTATTATTAAAAAGGGAGTACCGGTGGTAAGTGGTGTCGGCATTGGTGAGACAGAGGAAGAAAGAATTGTCTTGTCAGTTGTTGAACGTTTCTGTCAGGAGAGAAAGGCGCCTCATTTTCTGTATGGCAGGGATTTCCTTGTTGAGCCTGCCGGAGAAAACGGATGGAATTATTGGGCCATGAAGCGCAAGGGGTGCTGCCAGCTCCGGGAAAAGATTACCGGACTGAAGACAAACCTGAAAGGAAAATACCAGATGGTAAATACCGGCGTGGCTCTGGCAACCCTTGAATTTCTGGATCAGTTCGGTTTTTCAGTGGATGAATCTCAGATATGCTCAGGTCTGCTGAAAGTTTCCTGGCCGGGCAGGCTGGAGACCTTCTGTTTGTCTAAAGTTGATGGAAGTCGGATAAACTGTAATACTGGAGATTCATTGCATTATATACTTGACGGAGCCCATAACCCTGCAGGTATTATTGCGCTTGAGGAAGCCCTGGAAAATGATTTTCAATACGACAGATTGATTCTGTTGTGGGCAGCAATGTCTGACAAGGAATATGGGAAAGTACTCCCGCAAATAGCCCAGCTGGCACAGATTATAATTTTTACCAGATTGGACTATGAAAGATCTGCCCGGCCCGAAGATTTGCGGGATGCTTTGCCGGTTGAAATTAAGGATCGGGCAATTCTGGAATACACTCTGGATGCGGCGCTTGCAAAGGCTGCTGAACTTGCAGTGCCAAATGATCTGATATGCATAGCAGGTTCTTTGTATTTGGTGGGTGAGGCGAGAAAGATGTTGTTAGGAGAATTGATATGAGCGACTTCTTTCAGTTCGACGGTGTTGATGAGGCGGAGTTGCGCCGGGAGAAGGAGAAGGCCAGGAAACTGCGGAAAAGTCGCTGGTGGCAACAGAAACTTTCCAGCGGCGTTTGCTATTATTGCACTAAACACTTTAAGCCCAAGGAATTAACCATGGATCATATTGTGCCGCTGGCACGGGGAGGCAGAAGCACAAAAGACAACCTCGTTACCTGCTGCAAAGAATGCAACACTAAGAAGAAAACTCTCCTGCCTATCGAATGGGGGGAGTATATGGAAAGTCTGAATAAGTGAGGAGTCAGGAGTAAGAAGTCAGGATATAAACAGCCCTGGAAGGGAGACTGAGTTGAAAAAAAACTCCTCACCCTTCACCCTTCATCCCTCACTCCTTACTTATCACTTACATTACAAACATCTTTACTGTGAAAAGCATCCGTGCTATATAACATGCCTTCATCATGGGTGGGCGGGTAGCTCAGCTGGATAGAGCGCTAGCCTCCGGAGCTAGAGGCCGTGGGTTCGAATCCCGCTCCGCTCACCACTTCTTCAATTGTCTAAAAAGTATTTCCAACAAAAAAGACAAAAAAGCCCTCGATGCTGAGGCTCAACATATCCACTGGCAATTTTACTTATTTTTAGTGAGTAAAAACTCTAGATGTTGGCAAGCAATGTGGATTTTTAATGGACAATGTTCCATAAAAATCTATCAGAGCTTTGTAATGGCCCCAGAGGATTTTTGGCATCATGCAATTCGTCAGTCTTGGGCGAACCACTACTGAGTTTGTAAACAACAAGACTATTCTTTAGAACAATTAAGGACCTGAATTCCCAACCGCTGACGGTAGTTTTGCGTCTGAAATTAAACAGGTCAAGGAAAACATTGCCAAAGCGCTGGGAGTTGAATTTACGGATAATGATTTCGTAAGCTATGCATTGTTCCTGGTCGGAAAGACAATCCTGCATTCCCAATGCAAGATCCTCTATGGTAATCGACTGATTGGGCATGAATCGCTCTATTATGTCAAGATAGTTGAGAATCTTGATATTAGGTGTCACCTTTGGGTCAAAACCAAATTCCTCCAATTCGTTTTTTTTTGTTTGATAAGGGATGATCTGATCAAATGCCCTTTTTGCATCTCCGAATGAGTTCCATGGGGTGACAACGATTTTCTGTTGCCTTGGAAGCAGAGAAGTTGCTGAACAGCTAGAAAGCAGTGCTGCTATAAACAACAAGAGAACAAGGCGACACAACCAGAAAACAACTGTGCCCCGGGGAGCGAAAAGAAGGTGGAATGATGTTTTGTCAAAGCCGTTCAGCATGTCTCATTGTATGTTTGTAGCCACTAGGAGTTTATTTCTCTGAGGCGCAGATTGACGTTCAGTCTGGGGATGGTTCATTCACCGCCCGTATAAGGGTGAGCCGGCAGACGAAATGTAGTCACTTTTCAGCTTGCCCCAAAATCGGGTCAGTTATATAAACACCCTGCTCCTGTGACCAAGATTTGCTTTAATAAATCTTCAGAAGGACTGTCAACAATAAATGACAACTTTACCACAAATAAATTGTTTGCACCATTTTTGAAAAAATGTGAGATGCAATTACGAGTGGTTATACAAAATTAAAATGTATGCTATGAACTTATACTCGTGAATAATTCTTAAAGTGTTAAGGTATCCATTGGATATGTTGACTCTTGTTGCGAGCACCAGGATGAGAAGTGACGGTCTATGGAATATTGGTTGAAATATTAAGCAAAATCGGGCAAATGAATAAACAGCAATATTTTATACTCAATTCTTATTTACTGATTTAATCAGGAAACTATCATGCCAGAATCTTTAATTCCAAAAACATATGTCAGGACAGATAACATTGCTGTTTTAATTTGTCCGCAATGCGGACGCCAAAAAGAAGTCATTGCTGATACATTTAAGGGGAAGAAGCACAAACTTAAAGTTAAATGCTTATGCCAAAATGTCTTTGAGGTCACTCTCGAGTTTCGCGATAGACCTCGAAAGAAAACACTTCTTAGTGGAACGTATATCAATCATTCACAGGACGATAGCAGTGGAAAAATTGTTGTGGAAAATATCTCTTTGACCGGATTGGCATTTAGAAGTTTTGTCGCAACAAATTTTAATGTGGGTGATGAGCTTAGTGTGGAATTTGCCCTTGATGATGAGCATCAAACTCAAATCAAGAAAAAAGTTATTGTCAGGAATGTCAACCAAAGGTTTATTGGTTGCGAATTTGAAAGTTCCGAAGACATTTTCAGTAATATATTGGGACATTATCTCAATTCATACTGAATTTATTACTGCCTTAATTCAATAGAATCGGTAAACAAACAGCCTGTAACGCCTTGGCAACTCAAGAATAGCTTGAAGTGAAGCGGGTTCGAATCCCATTCCGCTCACCATTTTATACCAGGGGATTGAGAGATTTCTCTGGTTCTTTTTTATTCACAAAAAAAATATTGAATACAGGTTGTAATTTTGAGTTTAAAGCTTGAAATCCTGGGGAACAATTTCATGTTTTTTCATGAGATTATAAAGATCAGCCCTGTATTTTCCGGCTAGCTCTGCTGCCTTGCTGACATTGCCGCCGGTTATTTTTAGGAGATTCTGAAGATATTTTTTCTCAAATCTGGCTCGTGCTTCCTGCATAGTGGGTAATTCAGTTTGAACTTTTTTTATTTTTAAAATTATTTCATCTCTAAGAGTATCGCTGTTTGTCATGGCGATAGCATATTCAATGGTATTTTCCAGCTCCCTGACATTGCCGGGCCAATCATGGAGCATGAGTTTCTGCATTGCAGCAGGAGTAATGGATTTAACTTTTTTCCCCATCTGGTCGCTATATTTTTTGATAAAGTGTTCAACAAGTGGAGGAATATCATCTTTTCTATCTCTTAATCGGGGGAGTTCAATAGGAATAACATGTATCCGGTAAAAAAGATCTTCACGGAAATTCCCCTTTTTCACCTCTTCCTTTAAATTTTTATTTGTTGCAACAATTAAACGCACATCTACAGAGACAGCGTTGTCACTTCCCAATGGCACGAACGTTCTTTCCTGGAGCACCCGTAATAATTTGGCCTGAATAGAAAGCGGCATGTCGCCTATCTCATCAAGGAAAACAGTCCCTTTATCTGCCCTGCTGAGAAGTCCTTTGCTTTTTTTTGCAGCGCCTGTAAATGCCCCTTTCTCATATCCGAAAAGTTCGCTCTCCAGCAACGATTCAGGAATAGCAGCACAATTAATTGCCAGAAAATGGAAATCTTTCCTCGGGCTTGAAATATGAATTGCCTTGGCGATGAGCTCCTTACCGGTGCCGCTGGCTCCGTAAATTGCTATATTTGATTCTGTGTCGGCAACCCGTGCAACCTGATCAAGAACGTGTCGCATACGTTCACTTTTAGCAATAATATTTGCAAAATTAAATCGTTCCTCCAGGAGTTCTTTTAACCTGTTGATCTCCCCGGTCAGTTTATTTTTCTCCCTTGCACGTTCAATCTGCAGAATCAAATCGCGGGATTCAAAAGGTTTGGTCAAATAGTTGAAGGCACCTCGCTTCATTGCCTCCACCGCACTTTCTATGCTGCCATGGGCAGTCAGAATTATTACCGATAAATCAGGGTGGATAAGGTGGAGTTCCTCCATTAATGAAAGACCGTCCTGCTTGACCAGTTGCAGGTCAATAACAGCAACTTCAAAGACCTCTTTGGCGGCAACTTCTTTTGCCTTGTTCTCATGATCGACTGCAACAACGTCATATCCTGAAGCCTCTAGTCTCATGTGAATAAGATCCAAGAGATTTCTGTCGTCATCAACGACCAAAATTTTAGTTTGTTCCATAACGGTTTTTTTATCAGCGGCTCAATTGTTTTTTCTGCAGCTCAATATCAATATCAATCTGCTGTATTTTTTCTAAGGTTTCAAAAAGACCGAGCCATATTCGAGCCTCTTCTGAAAATTCACTGTCCGGGAATTGTGTGGTCAATACATGGAAGTAGATTTTAGATTTTTTGTAATCCTTTCTCGGGTTGTCAACATGAGCATAGATAAGACCAAGATTATAGAGTGCCTTATCGGCGGGTTTATTCTTGCCTGCCTCTTCAAGAAGCTGCAGGTTTTTTTTCTCTGCCTCGGCAAAATTTTGATTTTCAATAACTTTGCGAGACATTATTACTGGTTGGGATTTCTTTTCTTTTTCAACTATTATTTCCTTATGCAATAATTCCTCTTTTAAGGCAGCAGCATCTTTTTCCCCGGCATCAATGGTTTCAAATAGACTGATATAGGTTTTGGCCTCCGAAGTAAGGTCTGATTCAGGAAAGTTTTCTATGAGCTTTTCAAAATACTTTTGCGACAGAGTGTAATTCCTGCCCTCATAGTTATGGTGGGCATACACTTCTCCCAGAGCATAAAGAGCATTATCAGCAGGCGGCTCTGTGTCGTTTTCTGCAATAATTATCTCGCATTGTTCAATTACGGTTTCAAAATAACCAGCAGCCATATTTTCCCTGTACCGTTCCAGTTGCTGATGTCCTTTTATTAAGGCAAACCTCTCCTGAACCGGAGCACAACCGATCATGATTGCTGCAGAAATTATACAGCTAACGGTAAAGTAAAATGAAATGTACTCCCCTTTCCTGCCTGACTTGTTGCCCACACTTTACCTCCATGAGCAAGAATTATATGTTTAACAGTGGCCAGTCCCAACCCTGTTCCCTTTGTCTTTTCACCTTTTGCAGGAATTGTCTGTTGAAATTTATGAAAAATTCTTTCCAGATCCGCTTCAGGTATGCCGATACCGCTATCGTGCACCAGCACTCCAACAAGACTCTCTTTTGCATGCACCTGCGCTTCAAGTGTTATGATGCCTTTATCCGGGGTAAATTTGATAGCATTACCTATTATATTACGAAAAACTTGCAGCAGTCTCTCCTTGTCTGCCTTCACAGATTGCAGTAGCTCAATTTTATTATTTATTGATATATTTTTTGCTTCAGCCAAAGGCGCCAGGGATTCCAGAGATTCTTTTACAAGAGCGCTCAGATTCGTTGAGGTGAATTGATACCTCAACATTCCCGCTTCCATCTTACCAAGATCCAGCAGGCCATTAACCAGATCTATCATTCTGTTGCTTTCCTGTACTATTATTTTAAGAATGCGCTGCTGCTTATCTGTTGTTCCTCCACCAAGCCCTTCAAGGAGCATAGTGGTTCCTTCTCTTATAGAAGCAAGGGGTGTTCTTAATTCATGGGACATATGCGAGAAAAAATCTGATTTGATATCATCAATTTTCTGTAGTCTATGACACATAGTATTAATAGCCGTAGCCAGTTCAGCAATCACAGGTGGGGACTCGACTTCAAGGTCTCCTCTGAAGTTTCCTTGAGAAATTTCTATGGTTTTAGCCCGCATTACATCCAATGGTTTCTTGATGCTCCTGGTGATGATAAAAGCAATTATCAAACCGGTTGATAAAGCAATGATTGAAATTATTATGGAAGCATTTTTGGCCCTATCTCCTTTTTGACTCAAATCGGCAATTTTGGTAAAGATGTTGTTTTCGCTTGTCTGCCTGATATTTTTTAGCTGAGCAATAATGCTATCAGAAATATTTTTCTTTTCTGTAGCAAACTTTTCATCCTGATAAGGTTTGGAGCTTCTTATGAGCTCCCGCTCTCCATTGACCAGAAGGTTGAATTTTTGATGCTGGACATCGATAGTGTAAAAGAAATGTTTCATCTCCTCAGATACAGCTTTTGTAAAAGCCTCATTGAGGATCTGAGAGAATTCATTTTTTGCCTGCAGATAATTCCCGTACAGTTCTTCATCTTTCAGCACAACATATTTGCGGTCATTCCGGGCCTCTGACAGCAAGGCATCCGTGAGCTGATTGGAAGACTCAAGGACAGATGTATCGTTAAGGATAATTGACCTGGTTACCTGATTCATCCGGCTGAGATGATAAATAAAGTACAGGCTGATTCCGCCAAGCAGGATGAACAGCACCAGATAACTGATTACTAGCCTGGCAAATATTGTTAATCTCATGATGTTTTTAACATTCTATGTAATTACAATAGTCATATTGTTTTCAGCACAAGACAAAAAACAAAACCTTTTCTATTTGCTACAATGTAGCCTTAACAGCATAAAAAATTATATATAGCTAAGGATTTTCCTCTGGCAAAAGTTTATGTTTTAAGTTTAAGCATTAGATACTTGAAGGGCCAGACCTCTTGGCGGTGCAAAGGTATTTCAAAATAACTCTCTGCCTCATTTATCAGAGCCCGATTTCTTTTCATTGAGAAGCGAATAGTATTCTCTCTCCAACCTGCTGTTGTATGCTGCCTTACACTTGTCGAGGCAATTCTGCTCGTAGGCGCAGTGTTCCTGGCAGATATCGTAGTTTTTCAGGGCATTATTTTTAAGACTTTCCCAGAATTGTTTCTTTTTATCAGGCACTTCAAAGGAAGTCGCATCTTTGGTAACATTTTTCTGCATGGTATTTTTTTCCTGGCCACTGCAAGAGACAGGAAGTAAAATGAGAAGTATTAAGGCAAGACTGCAGGTGGTAGTATTAATAAAAAAAAATTTCATTTCTCAAATCTCCTTTATTAGGATGAATAAATATTATTAATCTTTTTTTGACTTTTATTATTGAATTTGTATTTATTGTTAATCCAGAGGTGGCAATAAATAAATGGAGACAAAACCCTATTTTGGCTCAAAATAGGGTGTATTTTTTCTGAGTATTGCAAAATTATACGTGGTGACGTATAAAGCAGGCCTGATTCTTTTGTAAAGTTTCAGGCAAATTCAGGAAAGCTGTAAAATTTTAAGGTTATAAACATGAAAATTGTTCTTGCAGAGGATCACACTATACTGCGAGCAGGTTTGCGGGCTCTGCTTACTTCCCGGGAAGATTTTGAAGTTGTCGGAGAAGCAGGAGATGGGCGCGAAGCAGTACGCATTGTAGATAAGCTTATACCGGATCTATTAATAATAGATCTTTCCATGCCTAAATTAAATGGTATGGAGGCAATAAGAGAGATTAAAGGAAGACATCCTCAGATAAAAATTATCGTCCTGACAGTCCATAAAGGTGATGAGTACATTGTTGCTTCCCTTGATGCCGGAGCCAACGGTTATATCCTCAAGGATGCCAGTCATAATGAGTTGGTTCTGGCCATAGAATATGTCATGGAAGGGAAGGTTTTCCTGAGCCCCAGCATATCAGACAAGGTGATGAATGCCTACCTGGATCAGAAAAAGGGAAATAAGACAAAATCAGTGTTGGATCTTCTTACTTCCAGAGAAATTGAAATCCTGAAACTGATTGCCGAAGGACATAAGAACAAGGATATCGCTGATCACCTGTGTATCAGCTCAAAGACCGTTGAAAAACATCGTTCCAACCTTATGGAAAAACTTGACATCCGAAATACGGCAGCTTTGACATCGTATGCCATCGAAAAAGGAATTGTCTCATTGTAATATAATGAAAGCTGCAGAAGAACTGTTGCAAATATTTCTCCTTAAGCCCACGAATATTATTAAGTTATACCGGGAATTCTCACTCTTGATCAATACAACATACTTCTTTCGGCCAGGACACATTTATTCTGGTGCCTATCCCTGCTGTTGACCGAATGGAGAAGTTCCCTCCTGAAAGTTGAGCGCGCTCTTTCATACTGCCCAACCCCATCCCTTTCAGGTTCACATTCCTCGATTGCACCTCATCAAGGCTGAAACCAACTCCTGTATCTTCAACCAGCAATTCCAATTCATCCTTATTCTGCATAAGATGAAGACGGATTATATCTGTTCGGCTGTGTTTGGCTGCATTGTTCAGAGCCTCCTGCATAATTCTATAAATAACAGTTTTCAGGGTAGGGGAAATGTCAGTTTCTTCTATATGTATTTCTTTAGCAATTTGGATATCGGAATAAATTGATTCAAACTCCCTGCAAAACCAGGAAATTGTTGCTGTCAGCCCCAGATCATCAAGAGTTGAAGGACGCAGGTCCATTATAATTCTTCTGACTTCCTCAATGCTCTGCTTGGTAAGCGGGATTAAGTTTTCAAGCATCTCAATTGCTGAAGAAACAGATTCATTATTGATTGCAGCAAGAGAATTCTCAACACTGAACTTAATGGCTGAAAGAACCTGTCCGATACTGTCATGAATATCCCCGGCGATGCGCTTTCTTTCTCGTTCCTCTGCTGACAGGAGTTGAGCTGAAAGGATACGCAGTTCTTTCTCGGTTTCCTGTCTGGCAACTTCAGCGAGCTTGCGCTTGGTGATGTCCTGAGTAGTTCCAACTCCGCTTATCGGGTTTCCCTTGGTGTCAAACCTCAGTTCAGCTTTCTCTCTGACCCATTTTGCCTCATTGTTTACCAGGAGCCTGTGTTCAATATCGTATGGTTCGCCTTTTATGGAGGCACTCCATTTTTCATTGACATAATCCCTGTCTTCCGGATGTACTATTTTGATAAATTTTTCATAGGACATCCGGGTTCCTATGGGAACACCGAATATTCTGTAATTTTCATCACTCCAGATAAGGTTCTTTTCGTGCAGGTCCAGTTTCCAGCTTCCAATGTGAGCGACCTCTTGCGCTTTTTTGAGGTTTTCTTCACTATCCTGCAGTTTTTGCTCCGCAAGCCTGCGTGCTGTGATATCCCTGTTACTGGCACGAAAGCCCAGGAACTCGTTTTCTTCTGTGAATACAGGTTGGCAGGCATGTTCTATCCAGCGGATCTCGCCATCTGATCTCTTGATGCGGAATTGCAATTCCCTTAGTCCAATGCCCTTATGGGATTCTTTATGATGTTTATCCCAAATCTCCTTGTCTTCAGGAACAATGATTTCTCTGAGTAAAGATTGGTTTTCAATAAACTGGTTTGCTTTATAACCGGTGATACGTTCACAGGCAGGGGAAACGTAGCGGTATGTACTATCAAGGTTTGTCCACAATTCCCAGTCGTACGTATAATCCGCTACCATTTGATAGTTTATCTGTGATTCCTTTAATGCCGCACCCTTGATCTTATATTTATTTCGCAGTTTTTCATGTGCAAGTTGTAAAGCCTTCTCGGCTTTTTTGAGTTCCGTAATATCTTTAGTAACTGCAAGAAGGTGCGGTTCATTCTGATATGAAATTAATTCGGCTGAAACCTGGGCGGTTATAAAAGAACCATCTTTGTAGCTGAAATCAGCTTCAAAATCTCTTACTTGTCCATCGTTGTAAAGTTTAGAAAAAAATTGCTTCCTTTTATCCAGGTTTTTCCAGATATTTATATCAAGGGCTGTTTTGCCGATTATCTCGTTTTTTTCAAAACCTGTTAATTGAACAAATTTATCGTTGATTTTGATAAACTTCCCATCCTCCAACCGGTTAATATTAATGGGATCCGGGCATGTTTCGAAGATGGTACGGAAAAGGGCCTCGCTTGTTTGTAATTCCCTTTCGATTCTTTTCTTTTCGGTAAAATCCTCATAAAGTGAAACTATTTCACCGGTTGGCAGTTTGTATACATAGTTTTCCCGCCATCCGGTAATCTCATCCCCATCATATATTTTTACAGGATGGATTTCAGGTTTCCCTGTTTTCCAGACACGCTGAAAAACATCAAACAATCCGTATTCTTTACTGGCCGGAAAGACTTCCAGGATGCTTTTTTCTCTCAAATCACCATTGTCATCAGACAATTCCTGGAGTTCCGGCCGGTGATAATCGATAAAGACGAAATCATCTCCATCATTAACGGCTTTATAGATTCCACCTCCGCCTTTCATGCCTTTGAAGACTTCGCGCAAACGCTTTTCAGCCTCTACGATTTCCCTTTCCATTTTCTTGCGTATGGTGATGTCCCGGAGTATCCCTGTGAAAAAGACAGTGCCATCAACTTCCCATTTTGATATCGAAAGTTCGGCCGGAAAAATTTCACTGTTTTTACGCAAAGCCTCAACCTCGACAATCCTGCCAGCAAGTTTTGAAACACCTGTGTTGACAGCATATGCAAATGCTTCATTATGCATTTTTTTGTATTGTTCCGGTATTATTTTCTGACAGGATTTACCGACCATTTCAGCTGATTTGTAACCAAAAATATTTTCCGCCGCCTTATTCCAGAAAGAAATATCACCTTGTTGATCAATCGTGATAATGGCATCATGCGCAGTTTGCATAAGTGCGCTGAGATGTTGAGCATTTGTTTCCGAATGCTCAAAAGTCCTTTTTTGCAGCAGAGCAATCGCTGTCATTTCAGCAAATGCCCTGGCAATAAGGGCATCATCCTCACTAAATCCCTCAGGTTTATTGGCAAAGCCGAAAATGCCAACACTCTTATTATCTATGACAAGGGGGGCGAACATGACGTTATCAAGCAAGCCATGTCCATCCGGAAGATATTGCAACCATTCACTCTGCTGGAAGTTGTTTTCATATACAACGTTCCCACTGGAATAAGCATTAGCCCTGAATCCGCGAATCGGCATGGGTTCGTTCGGATCCAGGCAACAGGGAAGGTCGCCCATATCCAGGAAGAGGAGTTCATTCTGTGATTCATCGGCTGAAAGCAGGGCAACATAACCAGCCGTGGAACCGATCAAGTTCTTGCAGCAATCATAGGCGAATCGAGCAGACTGTTTGAAATCAGGGAATTTCAAAAAAGCATGGGCGGAATTTACCAGGGATTGCAGGACATTCTGTTCATAGCTAAGACTGTTTTCTTTCATATCTCCCCAAAAAATGAGAATTGCAGATGGAAAATAATGCAAATCGATAATTTCGTTATTTCGAAAAGGGACTCAATAATAATTCCCAAACTTACCAAATGTTTAACAAAGGTGAATTATAGTAACCTGTAATAAAAAAGATGCCAAATTCTGTTTTTTACTTTCTGCTGAATGATTTCACCGCATCCTTCAAGGACATCTGGTCAAACTTCATTGTTAATTTCAGGAATGGTCCCCCGGCAGTGAATTTGGCGAGTTTCCGGCCAGGATATCTCAAGGTATAAACTCCATCAATGGCAGGTCCGGTAACATCCAAAACGCTGGACATTACCTGCACATCACCCTGTATTTTACATTAAAAAACATACTTCCTTTATTAAGGAAAATTATAAAAATATTCGTATGGGGTTCTTTAAAAAAGTCTCCAGGTGAAAATTTGATAAACCGATATACGGACTCACAGAATGGGAGTAATTATTAATGAAATAGAAAAACCCTGTTCCCGGGGGGGCGGAAACAGGGTTTTGAGGAGATGGGGTCCCTGTAGACATCTTCCTGACAAAAGGATAGAGGGTGGTCTGCGGTCATGGGGGTTTGCAGGAAGTTGCACTTTGTCAGAAAGAGTTACACCATCTAAGGAGGCCCCTGATTATGAAATGTAAAGTCTGTTTATTGTTTCCTCTGAGTATTTTGATCGGGTTGCATTTTTGAATTAATAGTTTTTTAAAAAATCGGTCTAAAATTTAATGAAGCAGTTCTATTTATCAATCATACCAACCAGGAGAAATGCTAATATCCAGAGATATGCAAAAATTCCTGTTGCCATCATAAATTTTTCAAATACCAAGTTTGCCACTTCAGAGATTTTTTTAGATGATGAATCAGTTTGCATAATTAATTCCTCACAATATCTATGATTGTTGTTTTCTGTTTTGTTAACTGTTTAAAAAATGAAATTGCTCTGTTTCAACCCTGCAAAAAATTGAAGTCACATATACATAAGAGCAAAAGGAATGCCAGAAAGATATTAATATAATTTATTTGTTTGGCTGATTGAATTCCACTGCCAAATTGTGTTGTAAATATTTTTCTAACTATTTATTATTTAAGAGAAATTTTATTATTACATGTTATTTCCGTTGGAAGAGTATTTTTACTGAAGCTAATCTGGGTCTAACGTATGGACAAGAAAAGCGGAGAGTGTGTGTCTCAATTTTATTGCAGTTCATGTAAACTTGGTTTACGAGCCTGTAACTCAAACTTACAAGTTTGCACGGTTTTTTTTAGGAGTGTAACTGTTACTATGAGAGTTAACTGAGTCGTTATTCGTATAGGGTAAACTGAAATGAACTTGACAAGCCGTTAAATCGGCAACTAATCTCCAAACAGGAAGTGTAAAATTGTTAAAATGACCGTCTGAGCGAATTGACTCTGACCTTACCTTTAGGATTAGATTTTTCAAAATACTTGAAATGTGAAACAGTATGTATTGCCCTATAGTAGGAACTCTCGGTTATGTCCTTTCAGGGGATCGAGAAAAGACCCTTTTAGTCCATCGTAATTTACGTCGGAATGATCACCACCTGGATAAATATAATGGCCTTGGGGGGAAAATGCTCCCTAATGAAGATGTGGTGAGTTGCCTGCGCAGGGAAATCTTTGAAGAGGCGGGTATACAATGTGAAGAAATCCTTTTGAGGGGGACTATTAACTGGACCGGATTCGGTCCGGGAGGGGAGAATTGGCTGGGTTTTATTTTCAGGATAGACCGGTTCAGCGGTACCCCTTTTACTTCCAATGAGGAGGGGACATTGAGTTGGGTTCCTGTTGATAGTTTACATACGCTGTCCATGTGGGAAGGTGATCGTTATTTTCTGCCGCTTGTGTTTGATGATGATCCAAAGATGTTTCATGGATTTATGCCTTATAAAGACGGCAGGCCCTTAAGTTGGGACTATATAAGGATTTAATTTTACCAGGGTATTGGCAGCGGCTTATTTGATGCCCGTGTACTATAAACAACTTGCTTTGTAATTCCTCCACGGGTATGTTTATTGTTACATATAAAATGGCTATAATGTCTATGAGGGAAGGAAAATCAGTTAGATTGTTTTCTTCTGAAAATTGAGCCGTGATTGTTAAAAATTGTTATTGTTGAAATACAGCATTGAGAATTATAAAGGACTTGCCCGGCATGGAAAATAATGAAAATTTGGTACGATTGGAGCAATTTGTTGAAAGACTGATTGAGAACCATAATCAGTTGAAAAAAGAAAAAAATGAATTGACGGCTCAGTTGCAGGAAAAGCAGCAGGAAATTATTGAACTGCAGGCAACAGTCAAAAGTCTCCAGGAAGATAGGGGTGTCATGCATAACCAGGTCACCGGGCTGATTGATAAAATAGGTGAATGGGAGAAGGTGCTGGATACTGAGGGAACAGCACAGAATAGCGATTCAGGTGAAGGACAGGCCCAGAGTTTATCAAATGAGTCTTCTTCGCTGTTTAATGTTGCAACAGAACAACCCTTATAGGTCTGTATTGCCTGAAGTGATAAGAGAGTGAAATTTTTACTGGCTATATTGATGGGGATATATGGGGAGACCCCCTTGGAATGTATTTAAAGGTCTATTAAATGGAACGATTGGTCAAATTTGAGGTTCTCGGCCAGGAATATCCATTGTACACCGATGCTCCTGAGGAGGACATTGAAGAAATTCTGCAATTGGTCAAAGTGCAGATTGAAAATCATTCAAAATCCACAAAAAGCCTGTTGCCGGCAAACAAGGTAGCAGTTTTAACCAGTCTTAATATGGCTGGGAAATATTTACGGATGAAAAGGGAATTTGAGCAGTATAAAGAGCAAATGAGTTTACTTGTTGACCGATTAACTTCGGTCATTGAAAATTCGCTGCCACCTGAAAGTGAGGTACAAAAAGAGTACACAGAAACAGTGACTGCTGAAAATGAATCAGGACTTGTCCAGAACGATTAAAAATGTTCTTATAAACGCAGCAGCATTTGAGGTATGTTGAAATTGTTGTTAAATTGAGTTGGAAGATTTTCCCCTGCGCTGTTAGTGATTAACAGGTAAAGTTTGAGCCAACTCTTAAAGATAGGGCTCCTCCTCTGTTCCTGAATAGAAAATTCGCATTATTGCGGAATTACTAGAAGGGATTATGAGTTTTGCCCACCTAGCGAAAGTTAGGTTCTATCTTTCTGTTGACACGGCAGGGCGGGGGATTTATTAAGAGTGTAATACATCTCAGTTAGCCGTTTATGTAACCGGGATGTTTAATATATAGGCTGTGGAAGAAAGTTTGTTTCCCGGCTCCTTGAAAAAGAAACTCTAGGAACTTAGAGAAAGATCGGGAGTTAACAACTGTAAATGCAATCCCTGAAAAATCAGGTTGATATAAAAAAGCAAGAAATAAATGCCACACCTGAAATGTTTAGATATAGGGTAATTGGTCTTTAAGAATTCATACAGTTGTTTTCCCGTTTAAGAATTTGGGGACTTATGCATTTATCATCCCCTTTAAAAGTTGCTCAAGCTTTAATGAGCAGCTTCTTGTCATTGCGGGATGACACATAACGGCTAATCATAATTATCCACCACGATTATTTCGCCGGCGCAAAAAAATGTTTCCCTCCTTGTCTTCTTTCTTCTAAGTATTTACAGACAATAGCTTTATTCCTACGGTCAGGTGAATTTTATAAACCTGCATAGGATATTAAGGCTAATTCAATCAGGAGGTTGACTCCGTGAGTATATTTAGTGAAACAATCCAGCTAGTTGCTTTTGTTCTGGCGGCTATTTTTACTGGTATTATTATCGGGATATTTCTTCGGAAACGTTTTACCGAAATACACCAGAAGAATATTGAAGCCCAGGGCAAACAGCTTATTGAAAAGGCTATTCGTGAAGCAGATCAGATTAAGAAAGAAGCGCAACTGCAAACCAAAGATGAAATTTATCAGCTGAAGCAGGAAGCTGAAAAGGACATCCGTGAAAGAAAGTCGGAAATTATAAGTGAAGAAAAACGCTTCAGCCAGAAACTTGATCACATAGAAAGTAAAATTGATCTGCTTGATAAGAGGGAAACCGATCTTTTGAGGAGGGAGCAGGTATTTGTTCAAGAAGAAAAGAAGCTTGAGCAGCAGACGAAGAAAGTAGATGACTTAATTGAAGAGCAACGTTTCAAACTGGAAAAAATTGCAGGTATTTCAAGAGAAGAAGCTAAAAAAATGCTCATGGATAGTATTGAGGGTGAGGCACGTCTTGAGGCGGGCAAAAAACTGGTCCTCATTGAAAACGAGATGAAGATACAGGCAGACAGGAAAGGCAAAAATATATTGGCCCTGGCGATTTCCCGTTATGCCGGGGATTATGTTGCTGAACGCACAGTTTCTGTTGTGCCTCTGCCAAGTGAAGAGATGAAGGGGCGGATCATAGGTCGTGAAGGTAGAAATATTCGAGCCCTGGAAGCTGCAACCGGTATTGATATTATTATTGATGACACTCCGGAGGCTGTCATCCTCTCTGGATTTAATCCGGTACGTCGTGAGGTCGCCCGTCTTGCATTAGCTCAGTTGATTAGTGACGGCAGGATTCATCCGGCACGTATCGAGGAGATAGTTGAAAAGGTAGCAAAGGAATTGGAAGTAACCATGAGGGAAGCAGGAGAACAGGTTACTTTTGATGTGGGTGTTCACGGTCTCCATGTAGAAATTATAAAACTTCTTGGACGCTTGAAATACAGGACCAGCTATGGGCAGAACATGCTGCAGCATTCCGTTGAGGTTGCATTCCTCTGCGGTATAATGGCCGATGAACTGGGTGTTGACAGTAAGCAGGCAAGAAGGGCCGGCCTTTTGCACGATTTAGGCAAGGCGGTGGATCATGAAGTCGAAGGTTCCCATGCAATAATCGGCAGTGATCTCGCCAAGAAATATGGAGAACCCGAGGAGGTTATTCATGCCATTGCCGCACACCATGAGGATGTGACTCCTAAAAGTGTTCTCGACGTCCTGGTTCAGTCTGCAGATGCCCTTTCAGGTGCCCGTCCAGGTGCCCGTAAAGAAATGCTTGAAACCTATGTCAAGCGTCTTGAGGATCTGGAAAAAATTGCCAATTCCTTTGATGGAGTTGAAAAATCATATGCCATTCAGGCAGGCAGGGATTTACGGATCGTTGTCGACAGCGGTGATATCAATGATAATGCTGCAACCTTATTGAGTAGAGATGTTGCCAAGAGAATAGAGAATGAACTTACTTATCCGGGTCAGATACGGGTGACTGTAATCCGGGAGACCAGGGCCGTAGAATACGCCAAATAAGATCAACTGCAGCAAAATAGATACCCATGAATTATACCATTGATGAACAGATATCACTGATTGAGCGCGGCGCCGTAGATGTAGTTTCCCGTGAAGACCTGGTGCGAAAACTGAAAAAATCAAGTGAAAGCGGAGTGCCGCTGAAAATTAAAGCAGGATTTGATCCGACTGCACCGGACCTGCACTTGGGGCATACGGTTTTAATTCAGAAAATGAAGCATTTTCAGGACCTTGGTCATGATATTTATTTCCTGATCGGGGATTTTACCGGGATGATTGGTGATCCAACAGGAAAATCAGAAACCCGAAAACCGTTAACCCTTGATGATGTTGCAAGAAATGCTGAGACATACAAGGAGCAGATATTTAAAATTCTCGACCCTGAAAAGACAACAGTGGTTTTTAACAGTACCTGGCTGGGCAAACTGACATCATATGATATGATTAAACTTGCCTCGCAACTTACCGTTGCCCGCATGCTTGAACGGGAGGATTTTAAAGTCAGGTTTGAAAATGAAAAGCCTATCAGTATTCATGAGTTTATGTATCCATTAATCCAGGGCTATGATTCAGTTGCCCTGGAAGCAGATGTTGAGCTCGGAGGCACTGATCAGTTGTTTAACCTTCTCATGGGAAGAGATTTGCAGCGGTCCTGGAATCAGGAACCCCAGATAGTGGTTACCATGCCCCTGCTCGAAGGCTTGGACGGTGTCAATAAGATGAGCAAATCCCTGGGTAATTATATCGGTATTACGGAATCCGCCGACGATATCTACGGTAAGGTTCTGTCAATTTCAGATACCCTTATGTTCAGGTATTACGAACTTCTCAGTGATCTGTCGGCCGCTGAAATTGAAGTTCTGACAAAAGATATGCAAGAGGGGAGGATACACCCCAAGGAAGTTAAGAAAAAACTGGCGCGGGAGTTGACTTCCAGGTTTTACGGTAAGGAAGGGAGTGCCAGGGCTGAAGAATCCTTTGAGCAGGTCTTTAAGCACCATGGGATTCCTGAAAACATTCCAGAACTGATACTGCAAAAAGCAGATGGTGAGGTTTGGCTGCCAAAACTTCTTGTTGAAGCCAGCCTGACCAAATCTACTTCAGAGGCTCGCCGTCTGATTAAACAGCAGGCAGTAACACTGGATGGTGAAAAGGTGCAAGATACTGAATTTTCTTTACAGCCGGATCAAGATGTCTTGATCAAGGTAGGAAAACGAAGATTTGCCAAAGTCCTTTTTCAATAGGGATCAGGCGTCCGGCAGGCAATGGCGGCAGATACCGGAAAACTGAACATGATGATCAAGTATTTTATAGCTGCAGCAGTTTGCCGCGCTTTTCTCTAATCCTTTACTTCTCTCAATAAAAATATCTTCAACCCTGTTACATTCAACGCAGCGGATATGATAGTGAGGAGATGTGTCACCATCAAATCGTTTCTGTTCGCCACCGACCTCAATTTTTTTGATAATGTCCTTATCGGCCAGAATTTCCAGGTTACGATAAACTGTGCCAAGTCCTATTCTTGGCAGTCTTTCTCGAACCATATCATAGATCTCATTGGCAGTAGGGTGAGATTTTACTTTTCGCAGTTCTTCTAAAATAACCTGACGCTGACTGGTCATTCTCATATTATCGTCTAATAAATTCTTCATATATTGTTTCTCCTTCTCTTAATTCTTCCTCGCCTGAGAATGATTCCCAAAAGGAATATTGCAATATTATGCAGAAAACAGATAAAAATCAATTAAATTTTTATTTGGGCAGTACCTGAAAAAGTTGTTTTATAACAAAAGTAATAAAAATGAATGATTTGTCAGTTAGTTATGACACAGGGAAATTTGCAGAAATTTTTACTACACAGATAAAATATTCACCCGCAGATGGTTTTATTTTGGTTGTCGGGCTAGTTTCAGGGTAATGGGGGGTTAAAATATCCGAAGCGGAGTTTCGGGAAAAGTTTTTTTATCTGAGTTAACCAGTTGCGTATTCCCATAGGGGCATGGTTTGGGTGGTACTTCACGGTTTCAAGGTACCAGTCTGGGTCCATATTCAGATTCCGCAGTTGGATCAGGTCCGGTCGGTGGGTTTCGATAAGATTACAAAGTGCTGCAAATTCATCGGGATCATCTGTAAAGCCAGGAAGGATAAAGTAGTTAAGGGATACAAACCTGTCTGCCTGCTTCATAACATCAATTGACTCCAACACATCAGCAAGAGAAAAATTTACAGGTCTGTAATACCGTGTGTGGTATCCTTCTCTTGCGCTGTTCAGGCTTACCCTTAGGCTGTCAAGTCCAGCCGTGGCAAGGAGCTTGACCTGGCCGGGCAGGCTTGCATTGCTGTTCAGGTTGATGGTGCCGGATTTCGTCTGGGAGCGGATGGCCCTTATTGCCCTTTCGATAGTGGC
>JBHPCH010000013.1:0-34653 GCA_042576125.1 Thermodesulfobacteriota bacterium | reverse complement strand
GCCCTGCTTATACCCTGCATCCCTGTAATTTTTTTCGCTGTTCATGGGCCACCACCATGTTTTTTTTGAGGGAAATTAAAAAAACAAAGGCCTCCGAAAAAGGAACTAACGCTCCCCGGAGGCCTTCTAAAATGGCATTTTAAACACCTCGTACATTGGAATAGACCCATATCAGAGGTTAAATGTATGTTGAAATAATATTATATTATACCTGATTACAGGGGCATGTTGCAAGTGCCACAATGTGTCAGGGAAACAAGGTGAGACTGAAAATTCCAAGGTGTCATTTCAGGGATAAATTCTGACCTTATTAAACTAAATAGATGCTTGCTATTATTGAAAAATTTTCTGTTGAAGCATATAGAATACTTATGGATCATATGCCCGGTATGAGGAACACGAATAATCACATTTTTTAATTATTTTAAGAACCGAACAACTTCTTGAACTCATAACTTTGCTTTTCCATCAAAATGCTTATCATAAAAAATGAGGTGATTAAGGAGCCATTAATATTGAATTAACTCATTTATATAAATGTCTCATATAAATGCATATCGTATTGTCGTGCCCCTGATCTAACATCTGAACATTTTCCTTTGTTCCTTTAATTCTCAGGATTAACAAATATGAGTTATATAAATGAAAAGCCCTCGAACTGGACTCTTCTTTTTCTCTGTTGGCTTTTAGTCAGCATCTCAGCACTTGTAAGTTTGTTTTTCAGTTATGTGATGGAGTTTGCTCCCTGTGTATTGTGCTGGTACCAGAGAATATTTTTATTCCCGTTAGTCATAATTTTAGCAGCAGGGCTTTTTCCTTTTGATAAAAATGTTGTGAAATACGCCCTTCCTTTAGCAATAGCCGGCTGGTTAACCGCGGCATATCACAACTTATTATACGCCGGGATTATTCCGGAAAGTATACAGCCTTGCACGCAGGGAGTTTCATGTACAGAAGAATACATTGATCTATTTGGCTTTCTTTCAATACCGATGCTTTCTCTTCTTTCATTTTCAACAATTATTGCCCTTTTAATTATCTTAAAAAGGAGAACATCCAAATGAAAACACATATAATATTTGGAATCTCAGTTATTGTACTGATCGCTGCATTCATGTTCGGCAGTTCATATTACAAAGGAAAACAAGCTGAAAAAGTCGGCTTTCTGGCCCAAGGAAATGCTGAACTTTTTGTAAGAGACCATTCACAGACACTCGGCAGTGATGATGCGAAAGTCTATCTTATTGAATTTATGGACCCTGCATGTGAGACCTGTGCAGCTTTTGCTCCATTCGTTAAACAGATAATGGACGCAAATCCAGGAAAAATTAAACTTGTGATCCGCTACGCCCCTTTTCATGAAGGAGCCGATTATTTTGTCAAAATTGTTGAGGCAGCCAAAAAACAGGGGAAATACTGGGAAACCTTGGATATGATGTACAAAACACAACGTTTTTGGACCAGACACCACAAGGCGCAACCTGATAAAATATGGCCATTTCTTCACCAAGTCGGGCTTGATGTAGAACGCATTAGAAAAGACATGAATGACCCGGCAATTGCAAAACTGATTGACCAGGATCTTGCCGATGCCAAAACCCTTAATGTAAGAAAAACGCCTGGATATTTTGTCAACGGTACCCCTCTTCAGACTTTTGGTTCCAGGCAGTTACTGGATTTAGTTCATTCTGAAATCAGGGAAAATTATCCCAACTGATCAATTATGCACCTCGGGTGTTATTTTGGAGGTTAGAGTTTAATATGAAAAAATTATCGTTATTAACCCTGGCGTTATTTCTGCTTTTATTCATCACTGCCTGTGGGGAGTCACCGGTTGCCACTGTTGGCAAACCGGCCCCGGACTTTGACACAGTTGATCTGGAAGGGAAAGTCTGGTCGCTTTCCAAACTGAAGGGCAAAGTCGTTTTTGTTAATTTCTGGGCAACATGGTGTGCACCATGTCGTGAAGAGATGCCCTCCATGCAAAGGCTTTACACAAGAATGCCAAAAGATAAATTTGAAATGATCGCATTATTTAACAATGACAAACCCAAAGCTGTGAAAAACTTTGTTACAAAACTTGGTATCACCATGCCGATCCTCAGTGACGAACACAATTTCGCCGGCCCCAAATACGGACTCACCGGTGTGCCGGAAACTTTTATTATTGATAAGCAAGGTGTAGTCCGGGAAAAATTCATTGGCCCGGCTGAATGGGACTCCCCTCAGAATGTTACAATGCTAATGAAATACATTAACGAGTGATACATACCAAAAAAACCAGAAAGTGATAAACACGATTTCATCCGAGCCATTCAAGTACTTCTTTCCTGCTCGGCACTTTACCGACACACTTTATCTGACCATTTATAACAATAGCCGGGGTGGACAGAACGCCGAGTTTTGCCATCTCGGCAAAATCCGTTACTTTTTCAACTTCAGCCGCTACCCCTGACTCATCAACCGCCTCTTTGACAACTGCTTCCGCTTTCGTGCAATTTGCACATCCTGGGCCACAAACTTTTATTTGCATGGGATATCTCCTCAAATAACCAGATTAAACAGGTAGCCGACCAGCAATATGCCGCTGCCGACAACCGCGATAAATACACCAATCAATTCTGGTTTCAACACCTTGCGCAGGATGACCATCTCCGGCAGCGACAGGGCAATGACACTCATCATGAAAGCCAGAACAGTTCCCAGTGCCGCTCCCTTTCCCAGCAGCGCCTGAATAACCGGAACTATGCCCGCTGCATTGGAATACATCGGTATACCTATGATTACAGCAGCAGGCACACTCCACCAGGCCCCTTTGCCCATGATGGATGCCATAAAACCTTCCGGCACATACCCGTGGATGGCAGCACCAACACCGATACCGGCAACAACATAGATCCATACCTTGCCGACAATATCCTTCACAGCATTCCTGCCCGCCGCAAGCCTCTCGTTCCAGGTAAGCGTGTTATCCGGAACATCATCAGCATTGGTGCGCATTTCAAGGACCCATTCCTCAATATGCTTTTCCATGCCGAGCCTGCCGATGACCCATCCGGCCACAATGGCAATCATCAATCCTGTTACAAGGTAGAGGCCGGCAACTTTCCAACCCAGAAGACCGTAGAGCAGAACAAGGGCTATTTCGTTAACCATGGGGGCAGCAATAAGAAAAGAAAACGTCACGCCAAGGGGTACCCCGGCGGTGACAAAACCGATAAAAAGAGGCACAGCGGAACATGAGCAGAACGGCGTCACAATACCCAGAAAGGCTGCCAGCACATTACCGGCCGACTCTCTCTTGCCCGCTAATATCTTCCGGGTACTCTCAGGAGTGAAAAAGGTGCGGATAATACCGACACCGAAAACAATCAGGGTCAGCAGCATAAGAACCTTCGGGGTATCATAGAGAAAGAAATGCACTGCTTCACCCAGGTGACTGCCTTCCCGGAGTGACAAAACACCACAGGTAAGAAAACCTGAAAAGGAAAAGAGTTGACGGTAAATAATAAACCAGAGGCCAATGCCGGTTACGGCCAGCACTATTTAAAAAAAAGGATGGACTCTCTTTTTTGTTTTTCCCTGAGCCTGCACTTCACCTTCGGGGCAGGGGCAGGTTATATTGTGAACTTCCTTCATAATTTTTTTCTCTACGCAACAGACCTAACAACATTGTTGCTGTTTTTTTATTTTCAGATGTTCCTTTAAATGACGCCTGTCTTCAGCAGACTGCTCAAGACCTGCAAGTATTTTTTCGAGCAGCTCAAAAATCGCAGATGCATGTTCAATTTCCTGTTGATTTATCCTGTAATTCATCCAGACCCCCTTACGCCTGTCAACCACCAGTCCGGCGTTTCGAAGGTTGGAAAGATGTCTTGATACTGTTGACTGCGGCAGATTCAGGGCTGCCATGATATCACAGACACACAGCTCTTCTCCGTCAATCAAAAGGGCCATAATGCGAAGCCTTGTTTCATCCCCCAATGCCTTAAATATCTGCGCTCTTTTTTTCATAAAAAACAATATATCCGGATATGCGGATATATCAATGGCAATTTGCTTCCCTATTATTAAAAACTTGAATTCCTGAAATTTCTTTTCCTGGGTGATCCTGAAAAATATTAAGAAATCTGGTGTTTTCCAAATCTATCCTTATACTTTTCATTATAACGAAATAATAACCTCACTTTGAAAATTAATTCAGGAGGTGCATTATGCCTAAATATCTTATTGAAGTCCCTCATGACGAAGAATTGCTGGCCTGTGCCCAGGTAGTTGAAAGCTTTCTGAATTACGGCTCCCACTTTGCCACAAAAGCAGACTGGGGCTGTATGGACGGTGTGCATAAGGCCTGGATAACCATTGATACAGACAACAAGGAGGATGCCAGAAATATCCTCCCTCCAGCCTATCGTGCCCATGCTACTATCATACAACTCAACAAGTTTACCTTGGAGGAAATAGAGGAAATACGCAAACAACATGTAAAAAATTAGCTGGTGTCTGATGTAAAAATGAGAAAACACACATTTCGCAAAATAATTTTTGTTGTCCTGGTGTCTTTCTTCAGCCTGATGATGCAGGATGTTTTTGCAGAAGACCTGCTCCCAAAGACCCCTGCAGATTATCAGGGGCCTTTTTACCCCGTCACCAGGCAGCAGGATATAGATAACGACCTGACACGGATTGAAGGGCAGACCGGAGAAGCCCAAGGCGATATTCTGAACCTGGCAGGCATGGCTGTAAACACCAGTGGCGAACCCCTTGCTGGTCTCACCATTGAAATATGGCAGACAGACCCACAGGGCAGATACAAACATCCTGGCGACTCTACTCCGGGAGAGAGAGACCCGAATTTCCAATACTGGGGTGCAACAATAACAGATACTGGAGGACGTTTCTTTTTCAGGA
This sequence comes from Thermodesulfobacteriota bacterium, assembly GCA_042576125.1. Lineage (GTDB taxonomy): Bacteria > Desulfobacterota > Desulfobulbia > Desulfobulbales > BM004 > BM004. The sequence continues at coordinate 29,742 of JBHPCH010000013.1, read as the reverse complement.
CCTTTGTTCCCGGTGCCTATAATCCCAGACCCGCACATATCCACTACAAAGTTTTACAGGATGGGAAAACAATTCTCACCAGCCAGATCTATTTCATTGGTACGGATGAACACGAGAAAATTCCCTCAATGACACCTCAGAATGAACTACAGACAGTAAAGCTGAAAAAAATTACAACCGGGAAATTTGAAGCCTTTTTCAGAATTGTTCTTTAACCCATGGCATAACCTATGACTGACACAAAAACGAACCATAATCTTGCCCAGGCCTTTGCCCGGCTGTCTCAAGCTGCCGCCCGCAGAAAAGTATACTCCCGCAAAGCTTTAAGAGAAGGCCGCCCGGGCTTGGCCCGTTTCCTGCGCGCTATGTCTGCATCCGAAGCTGTGCAGGCCCGCCGTCTCTTCAACAGCCTGATCGGCAGGATTGACAAATCTGACACCTACCTTGCAACCATTTTTGAAGAAGAGGTGCAGGCTCTGCTGGAGAACTACTCCAAACTCATTGACACGGCATCTGTTGAAAGACCTGCCCTGCTTCACGCACTTTCTCAGCTGCGGGCAGCGGCAACGAGGTTGCGTTCCTTTTACTCTTCGGATAACAAGGATGTTAAAGTCAATGAAGATGCCGGATATTTTGTCTGCCGTTTCTGCGGGTATTTAAGTCTTGACCGAGCCCCTGAAAAATGTCCGATCTGTGGTGCTCCTGAGGATGCTTTTCATGAAATCACTTAATAAAAATCCACATACAGCAACCTTTTCAAAATTAATTTTATTCCTATAGTTTCAGCTATTTAAGCCAGCAGGAAGACTGCCTTCCCCGACCTCTTTTTATGGTTTTCCTGAGAATCATTCTTATATTATAAATATAAAGGAAAGTTTTTACACAAGCTTTTAAATATATCGAAGGAGGTGACTACTATGATGACCAGTAATGAATCACTGCTAGAAGCAAAATCTTTGTTTGCAACCGGTCACCCAGGTGAATCAATTGAACTGTTTACCAAGGCTGAAGAGGAAGGATGCAACCCGGTTACCGTTTACCAGAGCCGGGGGGCGGCTTACCTGACCATCGGTGAATTAGATAAATCAATAGATGATTTTAACAGGGTGCTGGAAATTGATGCAGCCAACGAGAGAGCATTCTACTACCGTGGTATTGCTCATTTCAGAAAAGGCAAATTCAATGAGGCAATAGATGACCTTACCAGTTCTATAACATTCAACCATGACAGGGGCGCTACTTTCTTTGCCCGCGGATTGGCCTATGCTGAACTGGACCGCACGGATGAATCCCTGCGGGATCTGAAAACAGCCATTGCTTTCTCTAACAAGGAGGTCGAGAGCTTTGCGAATCTGTTCGGTGAGAATCGAACCCTTTATGGCAAGAGCATGGCCCTGCTCGAAGGTGAACGCGGCCCATGGTCTATTGTCATGAACGAAGACGAGTTACGTAAACTGAAAAAGTGGATGGAGAAATAACACTAATCATATGACTATAATCAGGACAGCAGAGGAAGCTGTGTTGTTTTCATAGAAAAAGGGCTGCAGCCTGAAAGACTTGCAGCCCTTTCTTAATTGAATGGGAAAGTAATGTTCAGGTGCTATCTGCCCAGGCCGAGTGCTTCCCGTTTATCTCCGATAAGCTGATCAAAATACTCAGCAGCCTGCAAAGGATCAGGCTCAACGTGGAAAACTGCTCCGACCAACCCTTTAAGTCCATTCAATGCCAGGTCGGTGACTACCGGTGACCCGAGAATGTTCGGCGGGTGTCCGAGATGCACATTGATACCGCTGGCTACGGCATAGGTAGCAATTGCTGCAGCCTTTTCCGAATACCACTCGGGCGAGGAGGCACCTACAGGCAGATCACTGATATCAGTCCCCAGGGCATCGGCAATCAGGGCGCACAATTGCAGTATGCGTGCGTTGTCAACACAGCTTCCCATATGAACAACCGGCGGAATACCGAGGCTGCCGCAGACTTCCTTAAGGCCCGGCCCTGCCATTTCAATGGCGCCGGGAACCAGCAATCCGGCTTTGCCTGCAGCAGTGGTCACACAACCGGTGGCCAGGACAAGAATATCCTTGGCAATCAATGCTTTTGCCAGGCCGACGTTGGCGGAATCCTGCTTTACCTTAGGATTGTTGCAACCGACAATACCCACACAACCTCTTATTTTCCCTGCTTTAACAGCATCAAGAAACGGATCAAGGCTACCGCCCAGGGCGGCCAGAATCGCCTCGTTTGAAAAGCCGGTCATAATCTCCACCGGCTCCACCGGAATCTCTACCCTGTCCATATTGCGGCTTGGATAACCGTCAATTGCCAGTTCAACAATCTCCCTGGCCTGCTGCAAGGCTGTTTCATGTTTAAAATCAATATGGATAGCCCCGGTAAACTTTGCCTTGTTTGCCGTTGTAATGAACTTTGTATGGTAACAGGCAGCAGCCGGAACCAGGCTGGGCATGATACACTGGTAATCAACAACAATGGCCTCAACAGCACCTGTAACAATAGCCAGTTCAGTCATGAGATGATTTCCCGCCATTGGCACTCCCTGGCGCATGAGCAGTTCATTCCCTGTGCAGCAGAGACCGGCCAGATTAATGCCCTTGGCACCGACTGCATCGGCCTTGGCCAGCATTTCAGGCTCATTGGCAGCCATAAAAATCATCTCGGTAACAATAGGATTATGACCATGGACAAGGATATTGACCTGGTCTTCTTTCAATACACCAAGGTTGGCTGTTGACATCTTCGGTGTCGGTGTCCCGAAGATGCAGTCTGAAAGCTCCGTGCCGATCATGGAACCGGCCCAGCCGTCAGCAAGAGATGTTCTGGCTGCATGCAGAAGTGTGTTAGGTGCATCATTGTCACATCCCATGTGCGTTCTGTGCATCATCTCAGCTATTTCTCGGTCAACCCCCCTAGGTGTTATGCCGAGATTCTTCCAGATTTCCCGCCGTTTCTCAGGTACTCTCGTTAAAAATGCAACTTCAGACTTTCTGCTGCCAAAATCAGCAAAAAATACATCTACCAGGTCTTTGGCAATTTCCATAACCTCTCTGCCGTCAGTTTCAATACCCACTTCTGCTGCAATCCTGGTAAGTTTTGCCTCGTCGGTTATCTTGTAGTCAGTTGTACGTCCTTCAACAATTGCATCCAGCACCTCGATGAGGTCTCTGCCGTGATCCGAGTGTCCCGCTGCGCCACCGGCCACAAACCTACCAAAATTCCGGGCAACAATAACATCAGCATCCGCCCCGCAGACGCCCCGCTTGCGCTTATCGCCTTTTGTGCTGATCCGGCAGGGCCCCATGACACAGTTGCGGCAGGAGAGCCCCTGTTCACAAAAGTTACAATGCGGGGTCTGTTCCTGGAGTCTGTCCCATGCTGTTTCCACACCATCCTTGCGGGCCTTGATAATCATGGCCTGTGCGTCCTGATGGATTGACATTTCCTGAGGAGTTAACTCTTTTTTCTCTGGCATGTTTTACCTCCATTCTCTTTCAGTGAATAACGCGGAAAGCACTATTTCAATTTCATATGAAATTTCCAGTAGAGCCGCTGTTTTATTGAAAAAATCTCATCATCAGGAAATATCCCCACAAAAGGGAAACTGTCCTTCATGATGACTGAATTATTAATCGCCCGGATAGTAAGACACCTGTTTTTTTATAGGTAAAAACACTTATTTTGTCAAGGTGAATCCATGCAGTACGCATAGTCTGCTGGATACAGTGACGTGTGCAAATAAATTCAGAACAAAAAAGGCTTTTCAGCTTGCAGATTGGGCCGCAAAATATTAGATAATCGTTTACGATCTTCTCTGGAAAACCTTTCACTTTTTTCACTTTACATACAAGGAGTTTTACAATGGCTGACCTGAAAAAAATGTACACAACCATTCTCGGCGACCATTTCCCCCTGGAAATGAAAATATCCTTTGACGACCAGACCCTGGTTTACCGCAAAAGGACCTGGGCTATCCCTATGGATGACGGCTCAGTTGACGAGCGCGGTATCCGTTACGGTGAGAATCCGGACCAGGAGGCAGCGCTTTACGAGCTTGTCAACGGCAACCTTGCGCTTGGGGACTGCAAGTTCATCGAGCCGGGCAACGGCCTGGTCTCTGCCATACCGGTGGAGGATATGCTGCAGGTTGGGAAGCATCCGGGCAAGATAAACCTGACTGATGTTGACAACGGTCTTAACATCATCAAATACCTGATGGACAAACCGGCTGCTGTTATCCTCAAGCACAACAATCCCTGCGGCGCTGCCAACGGTTCATCACTGGCCGATGCCTACAACAAGGCCAACCGGGTCGACCGCATAGCGGCTTTCGGTGGCGCCCTCATTCTCAACCGGCCATGTGACAGGGATACGGCTGAACTTATCAAAAACAACTACCTTGAGGTTGTCTGTGCGCCGGAATTCGAAGATGGCTCTATTGATATCCTTGCCTCACGCAAAAACCTGCGCATCATCCGCATGGCACAAATCGACCGGCTGGCAGAATTTGAAAAATTCCGCTTTGTTGATTTCAAGAGTCTGATTGACGGCGGCATCATTGTGCAGCAGTCAGCTGTCAACTCCATCCGTTCCAGGGCAGACCTGACACCAGCTGTTTCAACTTATAAGGGCCAGGAATATCACGTTGAACGGGAACCGACTGACCGGGAAATTGATGATATGCTCTTTGGCTGGGCTGTGGAACACGGCGTTACTTCAAACTCTGTCCTCTATATAAAGGACGGCTGCACCGTGGGTATCGGTACAGGTGAGCAGGACCGTGTGGGCGTGGCAGAGATTGCAGTGCACAAGGCATATATCAAGTATGCCGACATTGTCTGCTTTGACAAATATGGAATTCCATATGCCGATATGGCCCTTGAAGTAAAGCAGGGCAAGCGAGATAAAGCAGACCAGGATGAAATCGATGCAAAAACAAAAGCAGACAGGGCCGGGCTACCGGGTTCTGTCATGATCTCCGATGCATTCTTCCCCTTCCGTGACGGAGCGGATGTCGGTATTGAGCAGGGCGTCTCAGCTATACTGCAGGCAGGCGGCTCCATGAATGACTACCAGACAATTGAGGCCTGCAACGAAGCTGACCCGCAGGTTGCAATGATGTTTACCGGTCAAAGATCCTTCAAGCATTGATCTTTTTCTTCTCTTTTCAAGAGACACAAAAAAGCGGGGCCAACCAGCCCCGCTTTTTTTATTGCATTGTCAAACAACCAGATCAATGGATATATCTTTTCTGCATGGCACTGTCAGGTGAATTGGCAGACAGTTATCGGTTAAGTCTTGGGTGAAGAGTTGACAACTTAATAGATCCTACATTTTGTGACCAAGGGAAAAAAATGCTGATACACAAAAGGACACCCTGCATCGGGCGCCCTTTTGTCAGTAAATTATTGTTATTTTACCAATTATCACCACTGTCATGATTTTTGCCATGGCAGCTTAAATTACTACATGTATTCGAGGAATCGTTCCAGCGGCTACCAATGGCTGTGTCAGAGCCACCGATGGTGGCACCTGGAGCCAATTCAAACGTTGTGGTCTGCAGGTTGCTGAAATGCCCTGTCGCCAGTTTTGTGGTGCTATGGCATTCCGTGCAGGCAAATCCCTCGCTTCGAACATGCTTGCTATGCTCACCGGAGTCATAGCTGTTGTATTCCGATCTGCCGCTCGCATGGCAGTCAGTGCAATCGGTATTCACATTAATGGATCCGCTCGCCCAGTTCGGTGTAGTCTGGCCGCCATGGCACCTTGTGTTAGAGCAGGTAGTACCGTTAAAGCTGGGTGACCCATAACTCTCATCATCAAAACTGGACAGAATGCTGACATCGGTTGTGCCATCATAATGTGTTGCACCGTCATGGCAGGCAGCGCAGCTGGGATTTACCGATCCAAAACCAAGGGCGTTGTGCTCGGTATGGGCTCCGTCAGTATTGGGAGCACTGGTGCCGTCAGGCGGTTCTCCATGACAGGTGTTACAGGTGGGATGCGCAGTCTGGACATCTGAACCGTGACAGGTGGCGCAGTCGCCGCCTCCGGCAGGAACACCGGGCTGCAGGTCCGGAACGGTTGTATGGCAGAGGCTGCAATCACCACTATGGGTTACATCAACCGTAGCATTTGCTCCACTACCCGGATCGTGACAATCACCACATGGACTCACACGGAGAGTCACTTTTCCGGCAGCAACATGATCGACACTGCCGTGCGGGGTCAACTCCTTATCGGAATGACAGTCAAGACAATTCGTCGGGTTGGCACCGAGGGCTATGGCGTCAATGACCTCTTGCCTTGGGCTGTTATGACAGGTTGCACAGGAACCGGCACCGTTGGTAGAAACATTATGTTCCGTTCCCTCGATTTCGATCCAATTTGCCACCACATGACAGTTGCTGCAGAGCTGCCCCGGCGCACTATAGGAAAGGTCATTGGGGCCGACTGCCACTGAATGTGTTATGGTTTGACCCCAGTTAGCATCGCTGTGGCAGGAAAGATTAGAACAGGTGCCACCGTTTACATTAAACGTGTAGGTGAAATCAACTACAGGATCGGAGCTGTCAGGATTCACGTCATACTGTCCGTTTGCATGCATGGCGCCGTCAGTTATAGTTGAACCGTCGGTGACAGCGTAATGACAGGTTTTACAGCTATAACCCCGGCTGGTGTGTGCAGCATGGCTGTTGGCCTTGGGCGAGCCGTTTTCATAATTTGGGCCATTGGCAGGAATTGCTGTACCTTCTACATTATAATTATGACAGGAGTCGCAGGTCATGCTCCCGCCACCCCAAACTCCAAAGAGGTGATTATTCCAGGTTCCGGTTGAGACCGAGGTGCCGTCACTATGACAGTAAATGTTGGAACATCTCTTGAGCCCTGTTGCACCGTATGCATCAGGCATCATTCCGGCAATAGTTTTTAAGATAACGTCTTCTCTACGGTTGAGGTGATCATATTGGTTTGTATCACTTAACACGGATGGAGGTATATTCATATCCTCTGTTGTTGCATGACAGTAAGTACAGTTCTTTCCTCCTGATTCAACATGACTTACATGGCTGTTAGCGGTTGTAGTACCATAACCGCCGTTCGGGTAGACCGGATGAACTTTGTTGACGTTGTTCGGGTCACCGTGACAGAAGTTACAGCCTGTCGAGGCTTCACCCCAGTTAACCGCTATGAAACCGACATCAACTGTGCTGCCATTGTTGTCATTATCGACTGCGACCACTCCAGCCGTATCACCAGTATTGTCTCCATCGGTATCAACGGTATTGGGTTCAAGATTTCCAACACTGTGACAGTAAACATTATCACAGGTGCGAGGTCCGGCTCCAACAGGCACAGAAGCTCCAGTTACTGGTGTAGCAATACCGTCAAAGGTGGGTGCATCAGCATAAAAAACCTCCCCCCAAGGTCCGAATTCAATTGTGACCATCTGGTCTATATGTGTCCCCCCAGGTCCGAGACCTTCAACACGTAACCTATGGGCTTGGCCAGTCAGTTGATGACAATTACTGCAGCCCATTGAATAAACAACGGAATTTGGAGGCACAATTGTTGAATTGTTTATATGAGCAGCATGAGCGTATGTATTGATTGGGTTAGCATATAACGTTGAAGAACCATGACAGCCGTTGCAGGTAAAGTTTTCATCTCCTCCCCAGCCGACGTCATCAAAAACAGCGCCCCAAGTCGGAGTCTTGTTTGGTGCAGGATAATCAGGAGCAAGCGTCGTGCCCTGGCTATGACAGTAAATGTTTGAGCAGTCGCCGACAGCTGAGCCGGGAGTTTTGGTCATGGGTGCGTTCACACCCGTATAAGTTGCGGTAGCTCCGTTGGGCAATACACTTGACGGTTCAAAAGCAACGTTAATAGCCCTGTTGACGTGATTTGCCTTGTTATCAATAGTCCTGCTATCTGAAATAGTTGCATCGTGACACATAACACAGTCAAATTGGGAATAGATTGTTGCAGGATTGTTATCCTGGAATCGGTCATATTCCATATGTGAGGAATGAGAGCCGGTTGACAAGGTCTCTTCGCTGTCCCAGCTATCGTGACAGCCGATGCAATTGGGATCCGGCTGCAGATAATTCCAGTGGACCAGTGGCCGTGGCCCCGGTTTTTCCGGGAAGGGTTCAATGTTGGATGTGCCGCGGCTGTGACAGTAAGTGGACATACAGTAGCCGTCGGTGTATTCAAATCCGCTTGCCGGGTCAACTCCCAGGGGCTCATAATTGGTGTACTCTCCATTCCCGGCTATGGTTGCTTCAAATAAAACCTGAGCCGTTTGGGATCCAATTACTGGGCCATCACCGTGGGGTGCATTACTGTGACAGACTCCACACGTAAAGAGGTAACTTCCCTGGGTTGAATTATTGGCAGCAGAATTATCCAATACATTTTGAGCTGACTGGTAGTGGGTACCGTGTCGGCCAGCCAGGGTGTTGTTTACCGCGTGGCAGTCGCCGCAGGTAACCGTGCCACCCCATTGCGGGGTACCGATACCGTGGCAGTAAGTGGCTGAGCAGGTTTTTGAACCCACAGTGTGATCGTAGGTGCCGGTCCGGCCGTTGATGTCTTTCAGAGAGACATCTTCCAGCCTGTCAACATGATTTTCACTTATTATTCCACCTGTCGGCGGTATGCTTGTATCAGAAAGCGTTTCAACATGACAATACGTACAGTTCTGCTGACTGGTTACAACGTGCTTCTCATGACTGTTGGCGGTAATTGTCCCGACGCCACCGTTGGCATAAGTAGGATGGGCATTACCTGCACCGTCACCGTGGCAGCCGTCACAGGAAATTTGCGTGGTGCTGTTCCACTCTATGGTCTTGAAAGCGGTTGCAGGATCAGCCAGTTCGCCTTCTCCAAATGTTGTACCGATATTGTTTACATTGGCAGCAAGGTTACCATTGCTGTGGCAGTAAAGGTTTGAACAACTGTACTTTGTGGCAGTATCCGGCACCACTTGCGCAAAATCAGTGAGATAGTTATCACCGGCTGTATTCTGGCCGGCATAGGTCGGACCTGTCCCGGAAGGTCCGTCGGTATCGAAGTTGATGCCGCGCCAATCCAGGGGATCCTTCTCAAACTTGATCTCCACAAAACCGTTTATATGATTTGGGATTGTACTCAGCCGCATGCCGCCGCTGGTTAAGGCACGGTGACAGTTGCTGCAGCCGATTGTATCACCGATCTTATCAAATGCAGCATCGCCGACATGGGCCTGATGGGCATTCGTATTAATACCGCCAAACGTTACGTCGTCATAGGCACCGTGGCATGCTGAACAGCGTTCCGTTGGATTATCCGGATGTCCGAAATTGCTGGCATCCATGCCCCAGGTCAACTCAGTAAAGTTAGGCGCCGGGTATGGTGGAACGGTTGAGGTTCCCTGGCTGTGGCAATATGTATTGGAGCAGTCTCCGTAGGCGGAACCGGGTATTTTACTTACAGGAGCACTTGTGCCGGCATATGTGGCTACACCGCCATTCGGCAGGACACTTGCCGGGTCAAAGGCCACATCTACTTCTCTGTTCACGTGCTTAGTGTCATCTGAAATAGTCAAATTGTCTGAAGCTGTCACAGCGTGACATTTACTGCAGTCAAACTGCTCACGATTAGGATCGCCGGAACGCTCGCGATTTACATGCCTGTAATGCGATCCGGTTACCAGATAATCATCCGTATCCCCCGCGTTATGACAGTAGGCACAAATGCCGCTTACCGCAGCAGGAGCAGTTCCGCCCCACTCGATGACCTTTGCGGAATAGGGTGAGGAGTTTGTTGTGCCGGAGCTGTGACAGTAGAAATTTGTACAGGTGGTATAGGCTGAACCGATTGCCTTGTCAACCGGATAACCGAGATCGCCTGGTGATGCATCATAAACATCGATATCGCCGTCAAGATGCTGTTCGGGTGCTGTTGTGTTTGCAACCGCACTATCATGACAACTGGAGCAACCTGTTAAGGCCAGGTGCGTATCGTGACCACCAGTGGTTGGGGCTACAGCATGACAGCTGTCACATTCCACTACAACGAGAGCCGAAATCCAGCCATCCTTGATACCTGTTGTCGGGTTGCCGGTACCATCCTGGTGGCAGGTATAACAAACATCTGTTTCGCTGAGGTCAATCAGGCCGTCTCCGTTAGAATCTGTTCCCGATTTAAAGTAAGGAATGTTGCCGTGGCAGGTCGAGCAGTCGACACCCGGTAAAGCAAGATGCACTTGGTGCTTACCGCTGGTTGGATTACCGTGGTTAACACCGGGTATCGTATCAGTATGGCATGAGGTGCAGGCTACCTGGTTACCGTTTAAACCGCTCTGGATTGCCTGCCGAACCGTTCCTGCATCAAGCTTTATACCGGTGTAGTTGTGGCAGATTCCACAATCAGCAAGATGCAGAGTGTCAACGTCCGCCTGATTATTGAGGGTATGGCACTGCGTGCATGTGTTGTCAATAATTCTGTTGTTATGCGCTGTGTTGGTTGCATGCGCTGCGGCCCGACCATCATGGCAGGTATCACAGGTGATGTTTGGCCAGGCACCTGCTACTTTATTCGTGACATGATTAGAAGCATTACCAAGATCAACTGCGCCTGTATGGTTATTTCTGTCTGCATCATGACAGGAAACACACTCTATTGTCGAACCGGGGGCCATGTTGTTTCCAAGGGTTCTGACCGTTTTCCCGTAATGGCCGGACAATACATTGCTCACCGGTGCGGCATGACACGTGGCACAGGTTCCATCCGGCGGCGTGGTTAGGTCATGTAAACTGTTCCAAGCACTTGCAGGGTCATGACAATCGACACAACCTTCCCCGGCAAAGGATAGATCCGCCCCGCTGCAATCCTGATCAATCCCGTCGTAAGGGGTGTCAAGAGCGCCGGGATGTATGTTGGGATTACTGTCATCGCAGTCATCAGCAGTGCCGCCGCAGGAATCGATGGCAGAATAACCGTCCCCGTCAGCGTCAACGGCTGACAACCCTTCATCAATCTGGCCGTCGCAATTGTTGTCAAGACCATCGCAAATCTCGGCGGCGCCGGGATAAGTATTCGGGTTATTGTCATCGCAGTCATCAGCAGAGCCGGCACAGGAGCCGATTGAGGTAAAGCCGTCCAGATCAATGTCAAAATCACATTGGGCTGTTGATACAATTCTGACGTCTCCCGTGCCCGCCGTAAAATTGAGCGAACCGCTAGTAATGATTATGGTGCCGAGAATACCTGAAGACGAAATCTTAGTCGTGAAAGAACAGTCGTATCCGCCATCGAGTTGAACTGCAGCCAAGCTGTCAAGAAATAAGTCTTCAGTAAAGACTTCGCCCACAAGCAGAAGCGTAAAATTAGCCGACCTCGAACTGGCGTCGTCATATGCCTCTTGGATGGTATTGAATACTAAGCTATCCTCTGCGATCATAACTCGATCCTGGCAGGCGGCCAGGGACTCGTCATTGGCAGATGCAAGAAACATCATTACTAAAAATGCTAAACCAAGAAGAAAACCTTTCTGTAATTTCACGATATTGCCCCTTCTCTCCCAATTAATAACTTGTTTTTCTGTTTCTAAAATTCTGAAAAACAGCTAATCCCCTCACTCAAATTAAAGTATCTCCATAAAAATAATGAACTGCCACGTTGTGTAATATGCAATTTATGTACCTACACGCGGCTTTTATAGCCATCCTGAATAATTCTCTATCCAGAGAGACTCTCGGGGGAAAACAAGAATGGTTATCAAATGATAAACTGTTAGTATTTAAGGAATTTCCCTAAATGTTGGTGGGGATATTACAGAATTAACTTTTTGTTTTGGTAAACTTCACGCACCGAGAAAGGTACAGTTTGTGATACAAATTAAAAATGCAGAAAGCGACTGGCTACAAGGTTCTGTCATGATCTCCGATATATTCTTTCCCTTTTGTGACGGAACGATGTTGGTATTGAACAGAGCGTTTCTGCTATCCTGCAGGCTGGCGGCTCCATGAATGACTATCAGACAATCGAGGCCTGTAACGAGGCTGACCCGCAGATTGCAATGATGTTTACTGGTCAAAGATCCTTCAAACATTTACCTTATTTATAAAGTCATAACTCAAAAGGCGGAGCCGATTTGGTTCCGCCTTTTCTGTTTTACGCATCCACTACCTCAATTAACTAACCCTTCCATCAAGTCCTATGACAAAACATAACACCATTTTAGCTTGGTAAAATCCATGGGGAGAAATAACGAAATTACGAAGTGAATATTTGAATAACTTTTTCTTCTGGCTCACAGACTGGGAAGACTTCTCTTACGGCAGAGCGCAATTGTCCATGGCAGGGGCGTTTTGATCCGTACAACATTGAAATGGTTTGCAAGAAGTTTAAGAAACCTGTTCACTGACCAATGGTTAACGTGGCCAGGGGTGTTACCTAGCGCGGTCAAATAACGAAACCTGCCTAAATTCATCATCCTCCAGACCGGCTCTCTGGGAACACTCACCAGGAAATATTTGCGACAGACTCTATCCAGTTCGGCCAGTGCCAGTTCAGGTTTGTCTACATGCTCAAGCACTTCATTAGCGACCACCATGTCAAAAAAATCATCCTCAAATGGCAATTCATAAACACTGGCACAAAGAAAATTGATCGCTTCATCACTTTCTTTTGCCACTTCAATGATGTCCGGCGAAATGTCAATGGCGGTTACTTTAATACTGGATAGGGTCAATCGTGATACTGGGTTAAAAAAACGCTTGGTTAGATACCCTTCCCCACAGCCTGTATCAAGCACCTGATGATAGTCAAGTCCCTCAAGAAGATCCAACATGCTGCCATAAAACCCACCCATCAATTTGCGGACAATTGGATTTCGGCTGTTATACTTATCATATACGTTTCCGGCAATAACCTGTCCACTCACTCTCTGTCCTCCGAAAACACATTGCTTCTGTGATCGATTTTTTTGAGGGCATACTGAATGTTTTCAAGAAGTCGACGATTAACCGCCAGGAGGTCAGCCAGGACTCCAATTACAAAGAGCATGAAGCTGAAGGCCAAGAAAATGAGGGCAATAATCAGTGACTGAGTGTGACCAGTCGGTGAGTCAAGAGTGAAGTAGTAGTAAAAAAACCGGCAAACCAATACTACACCTGGCAGGGCAAAAAAGAATGCCATAAGTGAAAATGCCTTGAAGGGCTGATAGACCGTGTAGATTTTGAGAATAGTAAAAATGGATCGCCGCACATATTCGGAAGCACCTAAGAATAAACGTGACTCCCGTAATTTTTCATTCGTTTTAATGGGCACGGTACTGATGGACAAACTACTGTAACCTGCCTGGATAATGGTCTCGAGGGTGTACGTGAACCTGGAAAAAACATTGAGATACATAGCAGCTCTACGGTTATAGGCGCGAAAACCGCTGGTGACATCCTCGACGGCTGTTTTGCTAATTTTTCTGACTACCCAGCTTCCTATTTTCTGAAGGAACTTTTTGCTGGTCGAGAAATGGTCTATGCTGGAGATGTCCCTCACCCCGATTACGATGTCCGCCTGCCCTCGGACTATAGGTGCGATGAGATCTCCAATACAAGAGGCGTCGTACTGGTTGTCTGCATCCAGATTGACGATAATGTCTGCGCCCATATCAACGGCAGACTCAAGAGCGACAATAAATGCACGGGCCAACCCCTGATTGACTGGCAACCGTACAACCTTATGAACACGGTGACTAACAGCAACCTGACTGGTTTTGTCACTGGAGCCGTCATCAATTACAAGAATCTCAACCTGATCGACACCAGGAATAACCCTGGGAATAGATGCCAGTGTTATCGGCAGGGATTGTTCTTCATTATAACATGGAATCTGAATTACGAGTTTCATAGTGCTCATATGTCTTTGTTTGATTTTTTCAGGAAAAAGTTAATAAGAAGAAAAAAAACAGCATACATAGCCCCTATAACAATTGCATGGAAATGTATAAGAAATGATATCGTAGCAGAGGTAGTTAAGTCAACTCCCGAAAAGGTCTGCCCTGCTGACATTCCTGCCTCGAACGTTCCCAGGCTACCTAACCCGTTCACCGGTAACAGATTGCCGAGGATGGCACCTAGAGATGGTATAAGGGTTTGCCTGAAGGTAAGAGCGGATTTAAAGCCACAAAACAGAAGGTAAAAGTAGGTGAAGACTGAAGCCCAATTTACCAGACTGACGAATAAAAGTAAAAGAAATCGACTACCAGTCAGCAGACTGTACATGTCACGAAAAACGAGAGCGAAAAAACCCGAGACCCTGTTCAAAAGCGTTTCCGGTAGATAATTTTCACCAGAATGATCTTCTAGCCACTTGTGAACCATTTTTTGGATTAAAGCAAAAAACAAAATAATTACCAAAAGAATAATCAATATTGATATCACTAACGATTGATTTAACAGCCTTTCATTCAATGAAAACATGCCGAGCATGCAAACAATAGCAAAAAGACTGATCACATCAAATAGCCTGGCACTAAAAAGCGAACTCGTCGCACTGCCGTAGGATAGGCCATGATATTTTTTTCGCAGATAAATATAACTCAGTTCTCCTGACCTGAATGGCAGGATGTGATTAAAAAATGTGTGGATGGATACAATCATCAGGTGGTCAAAGAATACAATCGACCGATCATTAAGAATCAACGCAAACCTGTAGGAGCGTATTACATAAGTCAAAAAATATATAAATGCTGCAGACACAACGAACAACCAGTCTGTTTGTCCCAAAATCCTGTGAAAGTCATCAAGGTTAACAAACGAGAGCAGGCCGACAATCAAAGCTACAGAGATTGCGAGACCTATTAAACCGTGTGCAATTTTCCCTGCTCTTATATTCGCTGGTAAAGAAAACAAGTTATGCCTGAAGAGTTGGGTGAGGTGTTTTCTTGAAAGACAAGCTGGTTTCAATCAAAACTTTAATGGCATACACCGCAAGAATATATGAAAAAGGTCTGACCGGAATACTGTAGCGCGGGAGAGGAATAAGAATGGTAAAAAGAACAGCAAAGTAGAGAAATACCAATGCGGGGACCACCACGAGATAATCTTCATCAAGATTTTTCTTGAGCACAAAAGGCCTGATAAAAACGGCAACAATTCCCATGAGAGTGAGCACAAAAATTGGCCAGTGCAAAACTTTCATTACTTTGTGAATCCCCTTCAGCAAGACATTTTCATCAAATCCTTTGCGCTGCATGGGATATTGATAGACGTCACCATTATAAAAATTGTCCCACCGCCAGTAATAAATGATCTTTCCCCCCAAGTACCATTTGAGATGGCCGGCCAGGTCACTTGACACTTTTTCTTTTAAGACCTGGATGGCGTAGACAAAATCGGAGTTTACCTTGGCCATTTTGCTTTTAAACTCCGGAGTTCTTTTGCTGGTCATAAAATGTTGGAGGTTAATATCGGCTCCCATAATGATTTTATCCCTGATTGTTTGACCCGAGACAGCGAATTTTTCGGTACCATTATTACGTATAACCAAATAAGGGGAATAGACTGCAGTGTATCCGGCAATGACCAGGATAACCATTACAATCAGTTCTCTGGGCGTCTTCACTCGCAAGAAAAACAATGCGGAGGTAACGGCCAGAAAGGGCCCAAAAAGTATTGCCGCCGGTTTAATCAGTACCAGGTATCCAAAAAAGAATCCGGCTATCAAATAAAGCCAATTTTTTTGTAGCTTGGCTGCTAGGAGGAAAAAGAAAATTCCAAGAAGTGAGTTAAACGTAAAGAGACTCTCTGTAAGAAGATAATAGTCCATAGCTATTAGATGCGGCGCCAACACTGCTGGCAGGCACACTGCAAAGCTGTACCCTAAACTAAAAAAAAGGCGACAGATTCCGAACAATAGAACAATTCCACAGGCACTTAACAGGGCTTGGGTTATCGTTACTCTCTGAATAAACTCCTTCAGGTTTTTACTCATATGCATCATTGAATACAAAAAAAGGGGATACCCAGGTGGCCGGGAAAAATTCGTTGCTGGCTGAGTATCACTTGAACGAGAAATTTCTGCGGCAGAATAGACATCGAAATAATACAAATTATAGGCTACCCGAAAGTACTGAAGGGCATCTGCACGGATAAAGGCATCAGGAACGGAACTGTTTTGGAACTCGAGCCGAAGGAATAGTGCAACAACAAAAAGCAACACGATTATACTAAGATCTCTCCATCTTTTAGGGGATCCATTTTTCTTGTTTATCTTTTTATTCATTTCTTAATCGAGAGGGCAAACTTTATTAAAAGGTGGAAATGTAGTTGGAGCTTATAACTACCTATCAAAACCAGATTATTTTCTCAACTTCAGCAAAAAATGAATATTTATCTGGGCTTTGTGTAAACTGATCATATGTTACTATCCGCACGAATAGTTATACCTCATACTCCGCATCATTTTGTCCAACAAGGACATAACATGCAGGGCTAAACCTTTGCCAGATTTTTCCCTGTTGAGATATTGACCACCAGGGGCACATCCAGTTCTATTACCGACTCCATAGCATTCTTAACGAGCTTTTCTGTCTTCTCCACCTCATCTTCAGGCACCTCAAAAACAAGTTCATCATGGATCTGCAGAAGCATCCTGGCCTTTAATCCTGCCTTTTGAAGTTCTTTCTCCACCTTGATCATGGCAAGCTTGATGATGTCCGCCGCTGATCCCTGGATAGGAGTGTTTATTGCGGTACGCTCTGCAAATTCGCGCCTGTTACGGTTGGAACTGTTGATATCAGGCAGCAGCCGCATACGGTTGAGAAGTGTTGTCACAAAGCGGTCTTCCCTGGCCTGCTTGACTATATCCTCCATGAACTTCTGCACCCCGGCATAGTGCTTGAAATAGCGGTCAATGAATGTCTGGGCCTCCTTGCGGCTCAGGTTCAATTGGCCTGCCAGCCCAAAACTGCTCATGCCGTAGACGATGCCGAAATTGATGGTCTTGGCCACCCGACGCATCTGTTTAGTGATAAGCATGGGAGAAACAAAAAATATTTCTGCAGCAGTCTGGTTATGAATGTCCTGGCCGGAACGAAAGGCTTCCAGCAAAGCCTTGTCCTGGGAATAATGGGCCAAAACCCGGAGGTCTATCTGGGAATAGTCGCCGGCCACAAAGACATGGTCTTTTTCCGGTATAAAAGCCTGGCGGATTCGCTGGCCTTCTTCCGTGCGGATGGGGATGTTCTGCAGATTAGGATTGCTGCTGGAAAGACGACCGGTGGCAGTAACCGTCTGGTTAAATGATGTATGCACCCTGTTTGTCCCGGGGTGTACCAACCCTGCCAGCTTCTCCACATAGGTTGACTGCAGCTTGCTCAGGTTGCGGTGGATGAGAACCGCCTGGGGCAGTTCATGAAAAGAGAGCTTTTCCAACACCTTGACATCGGTGGAATAGCCTGTTTTGGTTTTGCGGCCATGGGGCAGCTTAAGCCTGTCAAAAAGAATCTCCCCGAGCTGTTTCGGTGAGTTGATATTGAATTCTTCTCCGGCAAGCTTATATATCTCTTTTTCCAGTTCAATAAGCTTTGCACCAAATTCCTTAGACAATCCCTGCAGGAGATGGGTGTCCACCCTGATCCCGGCAAGTTCCATATCTGCCAGGATCGGCACCAGGGGAGTTTCCAGGTCGGCAAAAAGCGGCCAGAGTTTTTGTTTTTCAAGCTTCGGCCTGAACTCTTGCCACAGCAGACAGGCACCATAAACATCCTCGCAGGAATAGTTCTTGGCATCCTCCAATCCGACAAAGACAAAACTGTCCGGCCTTTTGTCTCCCTTCGTCACCTCGCTGAAAGCGGTAAGCTTCAGGTCAAGAAATTCCCTGCATAGATCATCGAGCTTGAAGGTTCTCCTGCCGGGGTCAAGCAGATAGGCTGCAATCATTGTATCCCAGAGGGGTCCTTTAAACGTTATTCCTTCACCCTGCATTTTCATTATGGAATAATCAAACTTGAGGTTATGGCCAAGCTTGGGCAGTTTTTCATTTTGAAAGAAAGGTTGCAATGCTTTCAACACATTCTCTTTGCCGGGTTGCCCTGCAACAAGTATCCCATCTTTATCTTTGTGGCCCATGGGGATATAAAAAGCCTGTTTGGAATTTATACAAACTGACAGGCCAACCAGCTCGGCAGAAAGAGGATCAAGAGCGGAGGTCTCTGTATCCAGCACAATAAAATCTGCTTTTTGCAGCAATTTAACCAGCTCCGAAAGTTCCCCGTCTGTCTGCACCAGAAAAAATCCTTCCCTGCTGACTGCTTCGACAGGAATCTCTGCCTTCATGAGCCTGGTAAATTCAAGCTCTGTATAAAGTTCTTTCAGCTTGCCTGTATCGGGTTGCGGCAGTCGGTAATCATCTTCATCCAGCTGGATATCGAGATCCTCTTTCAGGTCGATCAACTTTCTGGACAGAAAGGCATCATCTCTGAAGGCAGCAAGATTGTCCTTCATTTTGCTTTTCTTCAGGCTCTCTAAATTTTCATACAGGTTTTCAAGAGAACCGAACTCGTTGATCAGCTTTTCCGCCGATTTCGGGCCAATCCCCGGGACACCTGGAATATTATCGCTCTTATCACCCATAAGGGCAAAAAAATCAAGCAGCCGCTCTGGACCGACATTATATTTTTTCTGAACCCCCTCACGGTCCATAACAACATCCTTCATCGGTTCCCAGATGATGATGTCGTCTCCCACCAGCTGCAGCAAGTCCTTGTCTCCTGAAACCACGATAACCTTGTGACCTGCTGCTGCAAGCTGCCTAGCTGCAGAGGCGATAAGGTCATCTGCCTCCACGCCCTTCTGCTCCATGGTCAGAATATTATGGGCTTTGACAATTTTTTTAATATAGGGGATCTGGACTGCAAGATCATCCGGCATTGGCGGCCTGTTGGCCTTGTAGTCGGTATACATTTCGTGACGGAAATTAGGCCCTTTGGAATCAAAGGCAACAGCCAGAAATTCCGGTGACTTTTCCCTGATGACCCTGAGCAGTATATTGGTAAAGCCATATGCTGCATGGGTAGGGAGACCATTTGCAGTAGTCAGTGGTGCAACAGCATGGTATGCACGATAA
This sequence comes from Thermodesulfobacteriota bacterium, assembly GCA_042576125.1. GTDB lineage: Bacteria > Desulfobacterota > Desulfobulbia > Desulfobulbales > BM004 > BM004. The sequence continues at coordinate 10,611 of JBHPCH010000013.1, read as the reverse complement.
AAATAGGCACTGCCGTCGATGAGATAAACTGGCGATTTTTCAGACATGGCCGGATAGTAACAACTGAGGAATTATTTGACAAACAGAGTAAACATTTTCTTTTCAATATCACACTTAATCCACAAGTCAATCTGGTGAAAGAAATATCTGCCATTCAAAAGCAATAACAGCTTTGTTTTTAAGACCCATTTCTTTTGCACTGAGCATCACAGCTGTTGGCGGATACAGACGTAAAAGGTAAGCGAAGACTCCGACTGTCTGAGGCGAAGCCGAGTTTTTTTACGTCCCGACAATAGCGAGAAGCGCAAGGTATCCGCCACGGGCGGATGTGAAAGACGGGTGCCCTTTTCTTGCTTCTTCTTTTGGGCACGCAAAAGAAGAAGGTTATATATACAAAAAAATATTGGGTTACTTGTTCATTTCTTTGCTTGCCCAAAGAAACGAGCGTCGTGTGGTTTGCACCACACCACTACGAAAGTGCAGCCGTTCACTTGGCCTACGGCACTCTGCGCTGCTCAAAATAACCTGGCGCTGCGAAACTCGCTTCGCTCAGACAGTCCTCGCGCTATTCTGGTTATTTTTGTGCTTCGCAGCTGCGTGAAATGGCGCCTAAAATATTCGTCAAATAAAAAGAGAAAGCAACACTCCTCTTAGAGTCAACATATAATGGAAGCCTTGTTATAGAGAATTTTTTTTACGAAACTTGCGCAAAGCCTCCAACTCGGCTTGGAAAACCATGGTGTCACCGCTTTGCAGACAATAGGAACCGGCAGGATTATAGTTGATCTGGTTTGTCCCGGTTTCCATAATTGCCAACAGCAGGAGATTGCCGTACTCCCTGAAATTAATTGCAGAAACCTCTTTGCCTGCCAGGCCCGATTTCTCCGAGATAGTTACATCCTCGATACGCACAATATTTTCCTTGTCGCGCAACATAATATCCAGGTAATTAACCGTTTCAGGTCGCACCATCTGGGACGCCATGCGCAGCCCGCCGATAAGGTTAGGCATTACCACATCCGCACCAAGGAGTTTCAACTTGCTGCTGAATTCAACACTCCGGCAGCGGGTTATGATACGCAGCCTGGGGTTCAATTGCCGACATGTTACTACGATACAGAGGTTATCCTTGTCGTCAGCCAGGGCTGAGATAATTCCCGAGGCTTTTTTTATGCCCACTGCCAATAGATCTTCATCGCGAGTTGCATCGCCGGCCAGGGCGGGGAAATTGCCATATCTCTCCTGCAATTCAAGAATTTTCTCTTCGCTCTGCTCGATCAATACAAATTTCAGACCGCTGAGCTTCAGTTCCTCGAGGATATAATGCCCCACGCGGCCACCGCCGCACAGGATAACATGGTCAGACAGTTTATTGATTTCCTTACGCATCCTCTTTCTCCAGAAAAGATTTCCAAGCTCACCCTCCACCAGAAATGCTGTCAGGGTTGAAATGAAATAAGCTGATACCCCCAAACCACAAACCAGGATGAATACGGTGAAAAACCTGGCTCCCGGCACATTGGCCACATCAATAACTTCTCCGAAGCCAACGGTGGTAAGGGTAATGATTGTCATGTAGAAACAGTCCGCCAGGCTCCATGACCCGCTACCAAGAGCCAGGGATGAAAGACTATAGTAACCGATGGTTCCTAAACAGAGAATTCCAAGAAGGAGACTGCCGGCAATGATCAGACTTTTCTTCATGTTTTAAGAGTTGACCGGGTGGTTGATTAATCTGAAATCATTTAACTCATAGCAAATACAGCAAATAACCGCTTTTAATTTTTCAAGCCATGATACACACTAATCCAATATTTCCTGCTCCTGTGAGAGTCTTACCAGCCCTTAAATATATGTGCTGTCTTCAATAAGATATACAGGCAAATTTGCAAGTATAAATGAATAGTAACAGGTGGCTTTTGAATTGGCAAATAGTTGGTGAGTAACTGAAATGATTAATGGTATAATATAAAAAAATCTGCTAGTTATTGTTAATCCTGGGTAACAGATACCTGTAAAAAGATTGTTTTAAAATATGTTTTAAAAACATTACGGCCATGGGAAAAAACAATTCTTCAGAAAACATTGCGGTGGTCCTTCTGAACATGGGAGGGCCGGAACGTCTTGAGGATGTTGAACCGTTTCTTTTCAACCTCTTCTCGGACAGATTAATTATCCGTCTTGGTCCGGCCTTTATGCAGAAGACCATAGCCCGTTTTATTTCCAAACGGCGGGCTCCGAAAAGTTCACAGGCATATGCGAAGATCGGCGGCGGCTCCCCTCTGGGAAAAATTACTGCCGACCAGGCAAAAGCCCTTGAAAAGGAACTTGCAGGATCAAGTGTTTCCAGGGTCACTGTTTGCATGCGTTACTGGCAGCCACGCGCCAAAGAAACCCTGGCGCAACTCCAAAAGGAAGGGATCAAGCGTATCATTGCCCTGGCCCTTTATCCCCATTTCTCTATTGCCACAACCGGGTCTTCTGTAAGCGATCTTTTTGAGGCCAATAAGTCATTCTCGCCTCCCTTTGAAATAGAAACCATTAAATCCTGGCCGGTACAGCCGGAATATATCAATGCGCTGGCAACAAACATTATAAAAGGCGCAGAATTATTTGCCGGAGAAAAACCCCAGGTGGTTTACAGCGCCCACAGCCTGCCAGTGAAATTTATTAAGGAAGGCGACCCTTATGTAGATCATCTCAAGCAAACCATCCAGGCTGTGGAATCACTGACTGCGATGCCAGGCATACTATGCTACCAAAGCCGCAGCGGCCCCGTGGAATGGCTCTCCCCTTCACCTCCTGAAATACTGGAACAGCTTGCCCGGGATGGGTGTAAAAATGTCTTAATGGTGCCGATTTCCTTTGTGTCGGATCACGTGGAAACTTTGTACGAAATCGACATGCTTTACCGTGAAATGGCGCAAGACTCAGGGATCAGGCTGGAAAGAACTGATTCCCTGAACTGCATGCCCGAATTTATAGACTCTCTAAAAGAACTGGTTCTTAAAAAAATCAGGGAGCTGGAATGGTAAACCGAAATTTTCTGTATGGCATGTTATTATCACTTAATACATAATAATAAAACAATTCCAAAATGAATAATTTATAACAGTCTTGTAGGTGAAGGCCATTTCACGCAGCCGAGCAGCGCTTTAAAGAGAGGATTAGCGCGAGGACTGTCTGAGCCGCTGAAAGCGGCGAGTTTCGCAGCGCCCTCTCTTTAAGAGCGGCGCAGGGTAGTCCGACATAGTCGGACCAAGTGATTGGCTGCACTTTCTTTTGGTTCGTTTTCTTTATGCAAGTAAAGAAAATGAACAATAAAAGACAACGTTTTATTTAAGTATTAAATGCCTGAAGACCACGGAGGGCAGCATATGAAAACAAAGATCAAACCCAAAGGCCATAAGACCAGCGCGATGAGTAAACACCAGAAAATCCTCATAGGTATTGCAGTCGCTTTTCTGCTTTATTCGATTATCGGTTTCCTGCTAGTGCCTACTGTATTAAAAAACACCCTTGAAAAAAAACTTTCTGAGAACCTCAAACGCCCGGTCACCATCGAAACCATACAGATAAACCCCTATCTGCTTAAGGTTACTGTTAACAATTTTTCAGTAAAGAATCGTGCCCGGGATGATCACTTTATAGGCTTTGAGCAACTGTTTATCGACCTGGAAGCGATTTCTGTCTTTAAAAGAGCCCTGGTCATCAAGACGCTGACATTAACAGGTCCCCGGGTGAATCTTGCCCGGTTTAATGACCTGTCCTATAACTTTTCTGACTTAGCTGAATCATCTTCAAGCCCCAAGAAAAAAACCGAATCGAAACCCTTTCTTTTTTCACTCAACAATATTGAAATACTAAATGGTTCAATCGTATTTCTTGATGAGCCGAAAAAGTCAACACACAGGGTTGAAAACCTGAACCTTGCCATTCCTTATCTGTCAAATGTGGTCCACGAAGTGGAAGTCCATGTGGAACCGGCCTTTTCAGCGATTATAAATGATACTCCTGTAAATTTGACAGGCAGAACTATCCCGTTTCATGATACCCGCAGCACGGTTTTTGACATCAGGGTTAACAAGCTCAATATACCGGAATACCTGGCCTACATCCCCAATCTGGGTGATCTGACACTTAAATCAGGATACCTGGACATCATGGCTGTCCTGGGTTTCGAGATGCAGGAAGGCAAAAAACCTACAGTTACCCTGACCGGCGACTTCTCCCTGACAGAAATTGATATCACAGAAACGCAGGGTGAGAGTTACCTCGCAATACCGCAGCTTGATTTTACAATAGCTGACTCCAGTCCCCTGGAGAAAAATTTCCATTTATCAAGTGTATCCCTCAACGAACCTGAATTTCTCCTGCGACGCAGCAGCGATGGTGACATACTGCCTCTGGGCCTGTTGCAGAAAGACACGGAAACCAAATCATCTGAACCTGAATCCTCTGACAAAGAAACATCCCTCAAGCTGGTTGTGGATGAAATTGCTTTAAACGGCGGCACTGTCCGATTTGAAGATCTAGCCAATGCAGAACAATTCCAGACAACATTGAATCCTGTTGAAATAAAGGTCACAGGTCTCTCAACCCTGGAAGGGGAAGAAGCCTCATATGACATTTCCTTACGAACCGATGCTGAAGAAAAGATTGCCATGAATGGCACGCTGAGCCTGAATCCTCTTAAGACCCAAATGCATGGATCCCTGCAGGGATTGCAGATCCCCAGGTTCAGTCCATACTATGCTGAAATTGTTACTCCGCAAATTATGGACGGCAGCCTGGACCTGGCTGCTGACTTACAGTATTCAACGGCGGATGAAGTTGAAATTATGAGAGCGGATAATATTTCTACCCAACTTCATTCCATAATAATCAATGATAAGGACAATAAAAAACTTCTCACAATTCCTTCATTGTCAATCAGGGAAACCTCTTTAGATCTGAATGGACACCAGCTCATTATTGGAGACTTCTCAAGCAGTGATGGTGAACTGCACCTGGTACGCCAAAAAGACGGACTGGTTATCCTGAAAGAACTGCTCAAACCAAGGGAAGTTCGAGAGAAAGAACCTGATAACGCTGAGGCAGATACTTCTGCACCATGGACAGTAACCCTGCAAAAAGGTGCCGTCAGTCAATTCAGTATCGTTTTGCAGGATAATACTCCAGCAGAACCCATAACTTTGTTGTTCGACAAACTCCGCCTTATTGCAGAAAACATTTCAACCATTAAAAACAACAAGGGTAAAGTTGAGCTCGGTTTTCGCCTTGATAAAAAGGCAGCCGTTTCTATCAAGGGACCTGTCACCATCGAACCACTGTCAACTTCTCTTAAACTTGATGTAGCTGATCTGCAGGTCAAAACCCTGCAGCCCTATTTCAACGATAAGGTCAATCTGGTTGTCGGTGACGGAGCAGTGTCCCTGGACGCTCAACTCAGTATTTCACAGGACAGCAAAAAGAAAATTTCAACCTTGTTCCGTGGTAAAGCAGGAATTACAGATTTTTCATCCTTCGACCCGGTTGCCGGGGAGGAATTTCTCAAGTGGAAAGATCTCCGTCTTGAGGGAATGGAGTATGACTCTGACAGTTCAGCATTCATAATTAAGGAGGTTGGCTGGCAGGATTTTTATAATAAAATTGTCGTGTTTGATGACGGTTCTGTAAACCTGAAGGCAATTATGAAGGATTCCGGTGAACCGGATGCTGAAGTCCAGGAAAAAACTGCACCTGTGGAAATCACCAAGAAAGATAATGCTCTCCTGGTAAAAGTTGACACGCTTACACTTGATAACGGCCAATTCGATTTCCTGGATCAGAATATTACCCCTAATTATGCCACCAGCCTATCAGGGATATCGGGGACGATCACCGGATTGTCATCTGAGGCTGATATATTGGCAGAGGTAAACATCAGCGGCAAGCTTGATCAGCATGCCCCGCTGCTTATCACCGGGAAGATAAATCCGCTGCGTGAAGAACTTTTTGCCGACCTGACAATTGATTTCAGTGATATTGAATTAAGCCCTACCACACCATATACCGGGAAATTTATAGGGTATACTGTTGCCAAGGGCAAGCTTTCCCTGGATCTGGAGTATCTGGTGGAAGGCAGCAAAATAACAGGTAAAAATGAGGCCTTCCTTGATCAGTTTACCCTGGGAAACACTGTCGAAAGCCCTGATGCTATGAATTTGCCCATAAATCTCGCTATTTCTCTGCTCCGGAACCGCGAAGGTGAAATCACTTTGAATGTACCGGTAAAGGGCGACCTTAAAGACCCTGAATTCAGCATTGGAGGCGTAGTTTTCAAGGTCATAATCAACCTGATTGCCAAGGCAGCCACATCTCCCTTCGCCCTTTTGGGAGCACTCATCCCTGAAGGAGAAGACTTGCAATATGTTGATTTTGCCCCAGGCAGTTCACTGATTGACGGGGAGTTTACCAAAAGTCTTGAGACCATTGCCAAGGTCCTTTACGACAGACCGGGTTTGAAGATGGACATCAAGGGCAGTTTCAGTGCTGATCAGGAAAGGAAAGTTTTACATGAGAAACAATTTGGCCAACTGCTGAAAAATGAAAAATATAAAAAATTAACCAAGAAAAAAGATGAAACCATACCATTTGACGAAATAGTTATCGAACCTGAAGAGTTTGAAGAATTTCTCAAGAAAGCATACAAAGCGGCAACCTTTAAAAAGCCGAAAAACGCTCTTGGCTTTACCAAGAGGCTGCCTCCCGCAGAAATGGAAAAATTGTTGCGGGACAATATTATTATAACGGATGACGACCTGCGATTGCTGGCCATTGAACGGGCAAATGCGGTGAAGTCATTTCTGGTTGACACAGGCACGGTTGAACCGGAGAGATTGTTTATCCTAGAGCCGAAAACAGGTGCCGATGAACCCGGTTCTCTGCGGGTTGATATGACGATCAAATAATTATAACACGCCTCATAAATTAAACCTGTTAAACCTTCAGTTAAGTTGATAGTTCAAGCAATGCTCAGCAGGCAAACACAAGAAGAGTAACCTAACTCATTTAATATTCAGCATGTTACAATATGTTCATTTTTGCTTGTCCGAAAACGAACCAAAAAGGACAGCCGTTCACTTGGTTCGACTGCGTCGAACTTCCCTGTGCTGCTTGTAAAGTTCAGACGCCTCGGAAAGTCGTGGAGTTTATACCCCCTTGCGGGGTACTCCGCCGAGTCGTTATTCTTCACTTTATTGCGCAGCTCGGCTACGTGAAATGGCATTCCCTTACAAGATCTCGACTGTTTTACCTTCTATCCTTCTAAGAGCCATAGAACTTAAAATACAAAAAAAGTTGTCAGTTTTTCCTTACCTGATTCCGCCGCATACGAATATTCATCAACAACCCGATACCGATAAGAGTGGTCATCAGTGATGATCCGCCGTAACTGAACAAGGGCAGCGGAATACCAACCACCGGCAGAAACCCCATGACCATGAGCAGATTAATGATGGCCTGCCAGAAAATCAGGGAAACAATGCCGAAAGCCAGAAGCACGCCGAACTTGTCCCGCGAGACCAGACAGACATTGAGTCCCCAGAGAATCATAAAAAAGTAAATGGCCAGAAAAAACAGAGCCCCGGCAAAACCCCATTCCTCAGCCCAGACGGAAAAGGCAAAATCGGTATGCCTCTCCGGCAGAAAATGCAAATGTCCCTGGGTGCCTTTCAGATAGCCCTTGCCAAACTTAAGCCCACTGCCCACAGCAATTTTAGATTGCAGGATATGATAGCCGCTGTTGGTAGGATCACTCTCGGGATTCAAAAAAGTCTGTATGCGCTGCCTCTGGTAGGGTTTCAGAAAAAACATCCAGCCGATCGGGATGAGTGCACTGCAGCCTCCAAGTATAATTCCGATAGTTGACCACTTCAGTTTTACAAACAGCGTCATAGATATAAAAATGCCGGCAAACATCAGGGCAGTTCCAAGATCCGGCTGCTGGAGGACAAGGATAAAGAATAGCCCGGTCAGAGCCATGGGCACTAACAGTTGCCCGATTGTAAAACCCCGGCCGGTATCCCTTCGGTAATAATAGCTTGCTAAGGATATAACCAGCATCAGTTTTGCCGGTTCTGAAGGCTGCAGCCTGAAAAAACCAAGATCTATCCAACGCTGCGTTCCGGCAATACTTCCCCCGAACAACAGGGAAGCCAGGAGCAGGCAGACGACAATACCATACAGGAGATAATTCCAGGTCAACAGGAGCCGATAATCAAACAAATTGATGATCAGGATAAATGAAAGTCCTGCCAGGAAAAAATAGAGCTGCCTGATAAAGACATGGGTGCCGGCACTCCCCCCGGCATAGGTAGCACTGTAAAGATTTATCAGTGCCATGGCAGCAATCAGAAATACTGCCGCAAGCATGACCCAGTCAAAATTTTTTATCAGCTGTCTGTCAATACGGAACATGGTTTATCTCAACTACTAATATGGTTATCAAGTGTACTCAAGTGAAAATTATTTCCAGGGGCAATAAGCAATGATTTTGATGTTTTTGCCATTTCACGCAGCCGAGCACCACAGAAACGACCGAAAAAGGAGTTTGAACTGTCTGAGTGAAACGAGTTTTCAAACTCCCGGTCGTTTCGAGGAGCACCCCGCAAGGGGGTATAAACTCCGGGTAGTCCCGCAACGCGGGACCAAGTGAGCGGCTCCCTTTCTTTCGCCGCTTCGCTGCTGGTTCGTTTTCTTTGTACCCTAAAGGGCATAAAGGCAAACAAAGAAAATGAACACAAGGTGATAATTAATCTATCAAACAGAAAAAAGTTTACAGCCCTATTTCCAAATATCTCTCATTTCCTTTCTCATTGCAGGCTTGCCTTTAATTTATTTATTTCAAATTCAGTTTTTTTAGCAAAATACCGCTCCAGAACTTTCTTTGCTACCGGAGCTGCAGCAGAGCCACCGTGCCCTCCGTGTTCCACCAGAACAGTAACAGCAATTTCGGGATTTTCCGCCGGTGCAAAACTTGTAAACCAGGCATGATCCCTATGTTTATATTTAACATCCTCCTCATCAACCTCTTTAAACTTCTCCATCGTCACGACCTGTGCCGTTCCGGTCTTTCCTGCAACCGTAATATCTTTCAGGCGTGCCGCTTTTCCGGTGCCGTGTTTATCATTTACAGCGCCGACCAGTCCTTCCCGTATCAGTTGTAAATTTTTTCCCATTCCGATGAGTTCAACATCAACTATTGGCTCAAATTCCTTGATTATCTGTCCCTCAGGATCAACAATCTTTTCTATCAGAAACGGCTTATACAGAATTCCCCCATTTGCAAGGGCAGAGGTCATCTGGCAAACCTGTAAAGGCGTAACGAGATTAAATCCCTGACCGATTGATATTGACAGGGTCTCACCTTCCTGCCAGGAGACACCTTTTGCCAATTTTTTCCAGGCTGCAGTTGGAATAAGGCCTGATTTTTCATATTCAAAATCTATTCCCGTTTTATGGCCAAGTCCCAGGCGGTTAGCATACTCTGCCAGGGAATTAACCCCTACCTTTAAGCCGACCTGATAAAAATAAACATCACATGATTCAGCCAGGGCACGATACAAATTAACGGTCCCGTGACCACCCTCTTTCCAGCAACCGTATCTGCGGTTGCCAAATCCCATGGACCCGGAACAGTAAAAGGTCGTTTTCGGATTTATCACCCCTTTTGACAACCCGGCAAGGGCTGTTACAATCTTATAAGTTGAACCGGGAGGATATTGCCCCTGTATGGTTTTATGCACCAATGGGCGTTTAATATTGTTGAGCAGGCTCTGCCAGTTTTTTGTTGAAATGCCGCCTATAAAATCTTCCAGATGCAGAGGCGGTGCACTGGCAAAGGCAAGGAGTCGCCCGGATTTAACATCCATGGCCACAACTGCACCAGCCTTTCCTGCCATGGCCTTCTCAGCTTCAAGCTGTAAATCGAGATCAATGGTAAGTTGCAGATCATTACCGGAAAGAGGCTCCCTGCCCTTTAACTGGCGCTGTTCAAAACCATGTGCATCAACCTCCATATACATGGTGCCCTTTTCTCCCCGCAATTCATCTTCACGAAGCTTTTCAAACCCTCTCTTGCCAAGCAGATCGCCACTCTGGTAATCGGCCCGCCTTTCCTCCAATTCCTTTGTGTTGATCTGACCAAGATAACCGATCATGTGAGAACCAAAATCATCGAAGAGATAATCCCTTCTTGGCAGGACCTCAATCCTTACACCCGGCAGCTCATAATGATTATTCTCAATATACACCAGGGTTTTCCAGTCAATATCCTCCTTGAGCATTATCGGAATATGTCTGGGATTATCAGCAGCCTCCCGCACTCTTTTAAGAAGAACTGCTATATCCTCATTAAAAATTCTGGACAGTTTTTTAATAATTTCATCCGGGTCAGGAGAGTCTTCCTTTACCCATACAATATTAAAGCTTGGGCGATTGGTGATTATGGTTCGTCCCTCCCGGTCCAGAATATTTCCCCGGGGAGCCACAACATCGAGCCTGCGGACCCTGTTATTATCCGCCTGCTCCCTGAATTTACTGCCACTATGTATCTGGAGAAACCACAAC
>JBHPCH010000012.1:0-34916 GCA_042576125.1 Thermodesulfobacteriota bacterium | reverse complement strand
GTTTCGAGGTTTCGAGGTTTCGAGGTTTCGAGGTTTCGAGGTTTCGAGGAAAAAAATTAAAACTCCAAGTCAGTTGTCAAGAAAAAACAGAAGCATTGCAAAATAATATTTTACCCTTGACCCCTTGAAACCTGGGAACCTTGATACCTGTCTTTAATAACTTATCTTCAACCTGTCTGCTAATTCGCCTGAGAGATGCCAGGATACTATCTTGCGCTTTGTTATCACCGGAGAAGCTATCAGTACGTTATTGTTAAGGATATGCAGTTTTGAACTGCTCTCATGAGCTTGAATCGTCATGGCAATCGAACCATTTGTTATGGTAATTCTACATTGGTCTGTATCAATGTCCTGCAGAATATCAGCAGTATCAGTCTTTCCGGGCAACCGGCTATGCATGGAATAAAAAAGACTGATATTGGTCTCAATGAGGTGCAGCCGTGGAATTATAATGGAAACCACACGTGACTGCTGAACATAGCTTATGTAAAAAGGAATTGCGACCGCCGCGAGAATACCGATAATACAGATAGACACCATTAACTCTGTGACGCTCATGCCATGCTGGTTGCCCGGCAAGTCAGATATGCGCCTTTGTATCAATTTCGTTCTTCCCGTCCTGTAATTATTAATGCTGATCTGGTCTCATTCAGGTAATGGGGCTGCAATAGCCTCCTGGGTGAATCTTTGCCGAAGTTCCTGCCAGAGGCTCAAGTTATCAGACCCGCGCAAACGATCTGAACTCTGTTTCCTGGTAAGCCATAATCCCTGTCCGTTAAAACTGTAAATAGGGAGAAGGTCAGGACGTTTTGAGGCAGTAAGAATTGCATCGACCAGGCTATCCAGAATAAGAGGCTCTGCTGTCGGTTCCTGATAAAAACTTAAAACCATATGCGGCTGTTCGAACGTTAAAGATTTTACATAGGTAAGGCGCATCTTTTCATCCGGAATCTCAAGGTGTCGCAGGGTGAAATATTTTGCTGTGGCAAAGTCTTCACAGTCTCCACCGTTGATGGTAAGCATTTCCTGGGGCGTTGCCCAGTAGTCTTCCGTTCCCCAGAGATACAGATCATCCACAAATTCCAGATTATTAAAAAAACTGTTCACGGATTTCAGCATTTCCATCTCAGGGGCTCCACGTTTTTCACGCATCAATGCGTGCCATGCAGCTACCCTCTTTTGGGCAGGAGTAAGAATTCTCTCCTTTTCTGGAGCAAGCTCAAAAGCTTCTTCCGCAGCTTTCTTCTTTGCGCCGCAACCACTCATGAAAAAAAGAATAAGAACAATCAGAAATGGGGTGACAAGTAACGAAAAATTCCTTGTTATGTACTTGATTATTTTTTGAAGGAGACGATATGACATATAAATTTTCCAGAATTTTCTTGGTCCGGACTTACCTGTATTTCTCAATACAATCTGAGTTCACAGTATAATTTATTGATTCACATTAGCAAGCATCACATCAGGTTTACCAGCAACTTATAATTAATTATTGACTGAACACCTTGTCGAAAACAAAAAACACAAAAAAAGGGACTCAGCAAAATACTGAATCCCTTGTGTCACTTTGTGGCGGGGCCGACGAGACTCGAACTCGCGACCTCCGGCGTGACAGGCCGGCGTTCTAACCAAACTGAACTACGACCCCGCAATAGCATTGAAGATTTGAGAAATTGAAAATTGAAAAATCATTTTAAATCTTCAATCTTCATTCTTCATTCTTCATTCTTCATTTTAAGGTGGTGGGCGGAACAGGGCTTGAACCTGTGACCCCCGGCTTGTAAGGCCGATGCTCTCCCAACTGAGCTACCCGCCCCTCCTTAAATGGAAGCGTTTTAATACCAGTTTAACCCTGAATAAGTCAAGCAAAAATATATAAGCGTAAAAAGTTTCACCGCCACTAACAGGGCCTAATAATATCAATATATTTTAGGGGTAATACCTGTCCGTCGAGTGTTTTTTACGAGACCGACAAAAAACTCTATTAAAATCTTTTTTTTCTAATGTGATACGTTAAGAACTGATGCTGCTACGTCAGAGTCGACAGATTCAACCGGCACTTCCGTAAAAGGTGAGGCCCCTTCCTTCAGCACCAGAGCTTTCTGCAAGACATCGTCCATATGTTCAACCAGTTCAATATTCAGTAACTTTCGCACCCGAATCGGCACTTCCTTCAAGTTGCGTTCATTTTCCTTTGGTATCAGGACATGCTTTATATTCCCACGCCTGGCAGCAAGCAGCTTTTCTGTTAGACCACCAATGGGCAGTACCCTGCCCCGCAAGGTTATTTCACCGGTCATGGCAATATCCCGGCGAACAGGTATCTTCAAAAGAGCCGATGCCATGGAAGTTGCCATAGTGATACCGGCTGACGGCCCATCCTTGGGAATGGCTCCTTCCGGGACATGAACATGAATATCAAGCTTCTGATAAAAATCAGGCAGCAACCCCAGACGCAGGGCCCTTGAACGGACATAACTTAAGGCTGCCTGGGCAGACTCCTGCATAACATCTCCAAGTTTCCCTGTGATAGTGAGCTTACCCTTTCCCGGCATCAGGGTTGTTTCAATCTGAAGCAATTCACCACCGACCTCTGTCCAGGCCAATCCTGTTGACAATCCGATCTCATCCTTTTCCTCGGCCAGACCAAAGCGGAATTTCGGAATGCCAAGATACCTGTTGATGGTTTTTGCAGTTATCCTGTATTTTTTATTAATATCTTTTTTCTTGAGACGTTCCCTGGCTACTTTACGGCAAACTGAGGCAATATTGCGTTCAAGATTCCGCACTCCGGCTTCCCGTGTATATCGCCGGACAATTTCCCGAATACTTTTCTCATTAAATGTTATCTCATCCGGTTTAAAACCATTGGCTTCAAGCTGCTTTGGTATAAGGAATCCCTGGGTAATTTTCAGCTTATCCTCTTCAGTATATCCGTCCAGTTTAATAATCTCCATCCGATCCTGCAGTGGAGGAGGAATTGCCGGCAGGTTGTTGGCGGTAGTCACAAAAAAGATATCAGACAGGTCATAGTCCAGGTCAAGATAATGATCATTGAATGTATGATTTTGTTCGGGATCGAGTACTTCCAGAAGCGCCGATGCAGGATCTCCCCTGAAATCCATGCTCATCTTATCCACCTCATCGAGGCAGAACAAGGGATTAACCACCTTGGCTTTTTGCATTGACTGGAGGATTTTGCCTGGCATTGCCCCGATATAAGTTCTCCGGTGCCCTCTAATCTCGGCCTCATCCCTGACGCCTCCCAATGAGAGTCGAATATATTTTCGGTCCATTGACCGTGCTATTGATTTACACAGAGATGTTTTACCAACACCGGGAGGCCCGACAAGACAGAGAATAGGGCCCTTAATCTTTTTCACCTGAGACTGTACTGCCAGATATTCAATGATCCTTTCTTTCGGTTTTTTCAGGCCGTAATGATCAGCCTCAAGGATTGATTCAGATTCTTCGATATCAGTTTTTGACTTGGTTCTCTCATACCAGGGCAAACTGAGAATGGTGTCAATATAATTTCTGACAACTGTTGCCTCAGCAGACATGGGTTGCATCAGTTTCAGCTTTTTGAATTCCTGTGAGATCTTTGTTGAGACATGTTTGGGCAGCTCTTTCTCGTGGATGGCTTTTTCAAGTTCCGCGAAACCGCTGCCGTCTTCATCTTCTCCTCCCATTTCCTTCTGGATTACCCGCATCTGTTCATTGAGATAATAATCCTTCTGGGTTTTTTCCATTTTCTTCTTAACCCTGATGCGGATATTATATTCAAGTTTGGCAATCTCAATTTCACGCTGGATGAATTCGAGGGTTTTCTGCATACGATCCAAAACAGAGAAAACCTCCAATATTTCCTGTTTGTCTTCAGTCTGCAGGGGCAAATGCGAAATTGTGACATCAACAAACCGGGAGGGCTCTGTTATGGACCCAAGAGATTTCAAAACCTCTTTGGGAACTTTTTTGTTTGTCTTGATGTACTCTTCAAACGCCGCACGAATCTCACGCATGTAAGCAATTAATTCTGGACCTTCACCATCAACTTCAGATTTTTCATCAATTTCAGCAGCCATAAAGTTTGACTGAGGTTGAAACGAGACTATTTTTCCTCTTCTTTTGCCTTCAACAAGGGCCTTGATGGTACCGTCCGGCAATCGCAGCAGTTGCATAACAACTGCAATAGTTCCTACAAGATGAAGTGCTTCAGGTTTAGGATCATCCTCATTGGCATCTTTCTGGGTTACAAGAAAAATCTCTGTTTTCTGGGACATCGCACTTTCAAGTGCTTTTATGGAATTCTGCCGTCCAACAACCAGAGGTGCAACCATATGAGGAAAAACCACAATATCCCGCAACGGCATCAATGGATAGATTTTGTTCGCACTATTCAAATCATTCATAACAGCTATAGTCTCTTATGCACTTTTCTTTTGTTCAGAGTTTTCGTAAAGGACAACCGGATAATCCTTATTTACAATGACCTGTTCACTGATGACACACTCACGGGCATTAGGCTCGGATGGGAGTTCAAACATCACATCCAGCATTGCAGTCTCCATCACCGAACGCAACCCCCTGGCACCGGCTTTCCTTTCCAAAGCTTCTTTGGCAATTGCCCGCAGAGCCCCTTCCGTAAAACGCAGGCGGATATTGTCAAACTCAAAAAGCTTTTCATACTGCTTGGTCAAAGCATTTTTAGGTTCACGCAAAATACGGACAAGATCATCCTCGTCCAGTTCATCCATGGTTGCAATCACAGGCAACCTGCCCATCAACTCCGGAATCAACCCAAAGTGCAAGAGGTCTTCTGGCCGCACCAGGGCAAAATAATCGCTGATCTTCTTTTCTGCGGTGCTGATTACTTTGGCTCCAAAGCCCATGGACTTGGTTCCGGTTCTCTTTTTAATTACCCGATCAAGCCCGACAAAGGCTCCACCGCAAATAAACAAAATGTTGCTGGTATCTATTTTAACCAGTTCCTGTTGCGGATGCTTCCGCCCACCTTTCGGCGGCACACTTGCTACTGTCCCCTCAATTATCTTGAGTAAAGCCTGCTGCACACCCTCCCCCGAAACATCCCTGGTAATTGAAGGACTGTCAGTCTTCCGTGCTATTTTATCAATCTCGTCAATATAGATTATACCCCGACTCGCCTTTTTTACGTCATAGTCTGCCGCCTGCAGAAGGCTGACCAGGATATTCTCAACATCTTCCCCGACATATCCGGCTTCCGTAAGGGTCGTTGCATCAGCCATGGTAAAGGGAACGTTGAGAATCTTGGCAAGGGTCTGGGCCATTAAGGTCTTACCTGTGCCAGTGGGGCCGATCAGAATGATATTGCTTTTCTGGAGTTCAACCTGATTTTCTTCACCCCGGCTTAAAGCATCAATACGCTTATAATGATTGTGGACTGCAACAGCGAGAACCCTTTTGGCATGCTCCTGTCCAATAACATATTCATCGAGATGTTCTTTTATTTGAATCGGTTTTAAAACAGCGGCTTGCTCTTTAACAACACTTTCATCTCCGCCTATACCTTCTAAAACAATCTCATTGCATAATTCAATACATTCATCGCAAATATAAACTGCCGGTCCTGCAATCAGCTTGACAACATCATCCTGGCTTTTGCCGCAAAAAGAGCAATAACAGGTTGTGTCATCATTATCGCTATTCTTCTTTGTCACGATTACTTCTCCTCATCTGGATTCGCCCTTTTATCTAGAACTTTATCTATTATACCATATTTTTTTGCTTCTTCGGCATTCATAAAATAATCACGGTCAGTATCTTTCCTTATTTTTCTGATATTCTGGCCTGAATGAGAAGCAAGTATTCTGTTGAGATCTTCTCGCATCCTGAGAATTTCCTGGGCATGGATATCAATATCTGTTGCCTGGCCCTGAAAACCTCCCATTGGTTGATGGATGAGTATCCTCGAGTTGGGAAGTGCATAACGTTTGCCTTTGGTGCCTGCAGTAAGTAAAAGAGCTCCCATACTGGCAGCCTGTCCCATGCAAAGTGTTGCAATATCGCAGCGGACATACTGCATTGTATCATAGATGGCCAGTCCGGCTGTAACACCTCCGCCGGGAGAATTAACATAAAAGGTGATATC
The DNA here is from genome assembly GCA_042576125.1 of Thermodesulfobacteriota bacterium. GTDB lineage: Bacteria > Desulfobacterota > Desulfobulbia > Desulfobulbales > BM004 > BM004. Next base: position 28,786 of record JBHPCH010000012.1, on the reverse strand, counting down.
CTTATCAGGATCTTCGGCTTCCAAAAAAAGCATCTGGGCAATAACCAGACTGGCTATCTCATCATTAACAGATGTACCTAAAAAAATTATCCGCTCCTTCAGAAGTCGTGAATATATGTCATAAGCCCTCTCACCGCGAGGACTCTGCTCAACTACCATGGGAACAAGGTTCATGCTATTCTCCTGATTTTTCTTGATTTTCAGAATCATCCACAGCTTTAGCAGCCTCATTCTCGGCAGGTTGGTTATCCTGTTCTGCTGCTACCTCGATAAACTTTGACTCACCCCGAAGAAACTTGAGAATCTTCTCATTCAAAAGCTCGCCGATAAAGGGCAGCATATCATCACGGCTTTTGAAATATCCCTGCACCTCGGGAACTGTCATGTTGTATTGTTTGGCAATTCTGGCAAAACCCTTGTTTATATCCTCGTCAAGAACTTTAATATCTTCCAGTTCTGCTATCTTTTTCAGGATAAAGTCACCTCTTACCCTTTTTACCGCAGTATCCCGGTACCGCTCTTCAGCTTCTGCGCGATTGACCCCTGCGGATTCAAGGGTTAAGCCACCGCGCTTAAGAGTTTCTTCAGTCTGTTTAATGTATTCATTAATTTCAAACTGAACAAGTCTTGACGGTACCTCAAATTCATTTGTCTCAACCAGTTTCTGCATAATCCTGTCGGAAATGTCTCCCTCTTGAGCCTCTTCCTTCTGGGCAAGGCTCTGCCCACGAATATGCTCTTCCAATGCTGCAAAGGAAGCAAATTCCTCTCCGACATCTTTGGCGAATTCGTCATCCAGATCAGGAAGTACCCTTTCCTTAATGTCCTTAACATTAATTTTAAATTCTACTTTTTTGCCTGCCAGGACTGGGTTTGGGGAATCAGCCGTAAAATCAACCTCAACAGATGAATCTTCCCCTTTATTCATACCAACAAGTTTATTTTCAAATTCCTGACCATGGCGACCGGTGCCGATATCCACATTGACATCTTCACCATGCACCTGCTCCAGTTTTTCTCCTTCATGAAAACCGTCAAAATCGACTATGACTATATCGCCCTCTTGGGCAGCACGATCCTCTACATTTCGCAAAGGAGCAATTTCTTTACGCAGCCTTTCAATTTCACTGGATACTTCTTCATCACTTACTGAAACATCCTGTTTCTCGATCTCCAACCCTTTGTATTCATTCAATTCAAACAGAGGACGGGTGTCCACTTCAGCTTCATAGGAAAAGCTTCCGTCTTCTTCAAAAACCGGCATTTTAATCTCAGGATGGGCAACCACGTCAAGTTTTTCTTTTTCAATGGCATCAAAATATGTCGCCTGTACCAGTTTTTCAGCAACCTCGGCTCTTACCTGCTGGCCATATGTTTTTTCTAAAATATGACGCGGCACCTTTCCCCTTCTGAATCCTTTGATATTGGCCTCATTTTTGACCTTTCTGAATCCAGCATCAAGTTCTTTGCTTACTTCCTCTTCTGGAAGCACGATTTTCAATTTCTTGGTCAGACCTCCAACCTCGTTAACAGTGATCTGCATTAATTCCTTCCTTTTACATTGCAAAATTAATAGTTAATATTTTCAAAATATTCTGAAATACTTTAAAAATCAGATTTCTCAGACGATTATTTTATTGGTGCGAGAGGGGAGACTCGAACTCCCACACCTTGCGGCGCCAGATCCTAAGTCTGGTGCGTCTACCAATTCCGCCACTCTCGCTTTAACCATAAACAAATAACCAATTTGGTACACTCAGTCAAGGTTGAGACCGCTTTATTACAGGACTTTCAACATGTTTTCATCAAGCGTTACAACTTCTTTTCTGATCATCATAAAACAGTATCAGGCATAATTATGCCGCAGAACATTGCGGGCAGCCATATTTAATCGCCGCTGCCGCTGACCGCCCGGCGTGTAAGTTTCAATGTGCCGCGCCGTTTTTTTGTCCCAATTCTTTTTTTAATTGAAGCAACTGTTGGTTTTGTCCTGCGACGGGGCTTTCTTTTACGGGCAGATTCTTCAATAAGGTGAATCAACCGATCAAGCGCATCTTTACGGTTTAAGTCCTGTGATCGAAAACGGTTCGCATTGATAATTAAAACACCCTCTGAATTTATGCGGTTCTTAGCAATTTTTATCAAATTGCGCCGAACGTAATCCGGCAAACTGGTGGAATGGGCCAGGTCGAAACGAAGTTGGACAGCAGTTGCTGCCTTATTGACATGCTGGCCCCCGGGACCGGGAGATCGTATAAACTTAAACTGAATTTCACTCTCAGCAATTTTTATCGCATCGGTAACATAAAACATTGTAAACCCGCAAATCCACAGGTGCTGATGTTTTCAACTAGCTGAGCCCGTATTTCTTTTTTAAATTCAGCCGGACATGTTCCGGAACAAGGCCGCTTACATCTCCACCATGCTGGGCAGCATCCTTGATAATACTGGAACTTATAAATATCCATCGAAAACCGGTCATGAGGAAAACCGTCTCCACATGACGTTCCAGTCTTCTGTTCATAAGGGCCAGCTGAAACTCATACTCAAAATCAGAGACGGCGCGAAGTCCCCTGACAATAGATTTAGCCCCTTTTTTATAAGCATATTCAACCAAAAGCCCTGATACTGCTTCAACTTCTATATTTTTATTGGTACCCTTAAAACAATCCTTAATCATCTGCAGCCGCTCTTCCAATGTAAAAAGCGGGGATTTACTCGGGTGTTTTGCAACGGCAACAACTACACGATCAAACAGTTCAAGTGCACGATTAATTATATCCAGGTGCCCCATGGTTATAGGATCAAAAGTTCCCGGGTAGACAACCGTTCTTTCATTGTTTTCAGCCATGCAATTCCCCCCTTGACTTGCCCGAATATTTCATGAGTAATATTGCGAGGTTTGCTTAAGTGTTTATTTTCGTGATATTTAGTTCAATTTTTCCTGGCCATATTACAATGATAATCTGTACTGCTTTGTAAAAAAAAATATTTCGCAAAATTACTAACCCTATGGGCGAGCCGAGAAATATCCAGGCTAGATGGGTTTTATCTCTGATCAAATTCGCCGGTAGAACCAGAAACCTGTTTCTCCATAACGTCTCTGATTAACAAGTTTTAACTCCTTGACCCTGGACGGCATTTCTGAAAGTGCATCCTCTTCAGCAACGACCAGGACATCGGAAGACAGAATATTTGTCTTTTCTATCTCATGCAGCATTGTTGCGGATAATCCTTTCCTGTACGGTGGATCAATAAATATAACGGAAAACCTTGTTTCAGGCAGTTGTTTTTCCAAAAACCTCAAGCCTTTCGACAAATCCCGCTTCAAAACGAGTGTTCGATCAGAAAAACCACATAACTCAATATTTTTTCCGATCAGCTCGACGGCCTGTGGATTATTGTCTACAAAAACAGCTTTCTGCGCAAATCGGCTCAACGCCTCAAGCCCAAGGGCTCCTGTTCCTGCATAGAGATCAAGAACAGTAGCATCTTTAAACTCCCGTCCTATAATACTGAAAAGCGCCTCCCGGGCCCTGTCGGCAGTCGGACGAATGGGGTGGTTGGAATATTTTGCACTGCTTTTAGAAGGTGTCCGCAAGCGCCTTCCTCTTGCTGTCCCCCCTATTATCCGCAATTATAAATAGTCCCTTGCAACTATTTCGGCAATCTGTACAGCGTTTAGGGCCGCGCCCTTGAGAATATTGTCGGCAACAACCCAGAGATTTATTCCGTTGGCAATGGATTCGTCTTCACGTATCCTGCCAACCAGTGTTTCAAATTTTCCGGCGCAGTCAAGAGCCAGCGGATAAATACTCAGACTGGGCTCATCCACTAGTTTTACACCAGCAGCAGAGGAGAGAAGCTCTTTTACTTCAGCAGCGGAAATCTTTGTATCAGTCTCAATATTAACTGACTCTGAGTGACCATAAACTACCGGGACCCTGACCGCAGTTGCCGTGACGCCTATAGTCGGATCTTCAAATATTTTACGGGTCTCATTCACCATTTTCATTTCTTCTTTGGTATAGCCGCTGTCGAGAAATGAGTCTATATGAGGCAGGCAATTAAATGCAATCTGGTGGGGGTAAACCTCTTTCTTTAAAGGAATTCCGGCAGCATAAGCTTTTACCTGCTCCTCCAGTTCTGCAATAGCCTTTGCCCCGGTACCGGAAACTGCCTGGTATGTTGAGACTACTATACGTTTGATCCCCGCCTTATCATAAATCGGCTTTAATGCCACAACCATCTGAATGGTGGAACAGTTGGGATTGGCAATAATTCCCCTGTTCGTATAACGGGCAATGGCATGCGGATTCACTTCCGGGACAACCAGAGGGATTTCGTCATCCATACGATAGGCGCTCGAGTTGTCAATAACTACTGCCCCTGAAGCGGCGGCGGCAGGCGCAAACTCCAGTGAACGGGAGGCACCGGCAGAAAAAAGTGCCACGTCAATACCCTCAAAAGCATCTTTTGACAACAGGCCGACCTCTATCTCCCTGTCCTTGAATTTTAATTTCTTTCCTACTGAGCGTTCTGATGCCAACAATCGCAGTTCATTAAGAGGAAAACCCCGCCTCTCCAAAACGCTGAGCATTGCACCACCCACTGCACCGGTGGCGCCTGCGACTGCCACATTATATTTTCTATTCTGTTCACTCATTACAATTTATTAATGTATATTTTAAAATTTTTAATTCTACATTCTGCATTCTTAATTTATTACAGCGCCTCTGCAACCAGGTCCCCTACTTCCCTGGTTCCATATCCCATTTTACCGGCAGACAGACTTTCCAGTTTTTCTGCTACAACAAAGCGAATAGCTTTTTCAATTGCCTGGGCAGCTTCTGTCTCCCCCAGATGATCCATCATCATCTGGGCTGCACCAATTGCAGCCAGGGGATTAATTACATTCTGCCCTGTATATTTCGGGGCAGAACCTCCGATGGGCTCAAACATGCTTACACCCTCCGGATTGATATTACCGCCAGCCGCAATTCCCATGCCTCCCTGGATCATGGCACCCAGGTCCGTGATAATATCACCGAACATATTGTCTGTAACAATCACGTCAAACCATTCTGGATTTTTTACCATCCACATACAGGTTGCGTCTACATGGGCATAATCTGTTTTAACATCCGGATATTCTTCAGCCACCTCGTAGAATGCCCTTTCCCAAAGATCAAAAGCAAAGGTGAGTACATTTGTTTTGCCACAAAGAGTCACCTGTTTCCTTTTATTTCTTTTCCGGGCATACTCAAAAGCATATCGAATACAGCGCTCAACCCCTTTCCTGGTATTAATTGACTCCTGTATCGCAACTTCATCAGCAGTTCCTTTTTTCAAAACCCCGCCTGCTCCGGCATATAATCCTTCCGTGTTTTCCCGAACCACGACAAAGTCAATTTCTTCAGGCCCTTTATTCTTGATAGGCGTTTCCACATTGGGATACAATATAACTGGGCGAAGATTAATATACTGATCCAGAGCAAAACGAAGGTTCAAAAGAATACCTTTCTCCAAAATGCCCGGCTTCACATCAGGGTGGCCAATTGCCCCCAGAAAAATAGCATCATGCTTTTTTAATTCTTCAGCAGCATTTTCAGGAAGGACCTCCCCGGTTCGGATATAACGATCCCCCCCATAGTCAAAGTCGGTTAATTCCAGGTTGAAATTAAATTTACTTGCCGCAACTTTTAGAACCTTCACTCCTTCGGCAGCAACCTCAGGGCCGGTGCCATCACCACCCATTACTGCAATTTTATACGTTTTTCCCATTATTCTCTGTGTCCTGTTTGTTAATTATTCATTGTTATTATTTAAATAGATTTCTTTAAATCAAATTAAATTTTTTCAGATTCTTTCTGTAAATACACATGCCTGTTTAAACCATTAAGGTAGGCTTTTCCTGCAGCTGTAATGATATCCGGATCAAGTCCATGACCGATCACAACTTTACCGTTATCCTCAATCCTGACAAGTACATCTCCCAGGGCATCAGTTCCTCCGGAGAAAGAGCTTACAGAAAAAAAGAGCAACTCACTACTTGTGCCAGTAAGCTCTGCGATAGCACGGTAGGTTGCGTCAATAGGGCCGACGCCGATTGCCGCGCCCTCTTTTACCTCACCATCGATCTTGAGGCGAACAGCAGCAGTAGGCATTTTCATGCTGCCGCTCATAACCCCCAGAGAAACCAGTTCAAAAACCTCAGGAATCCGGATTATCTCGTCCATGATAATGGCCTCAATATCCTCATCAAATATGTCCTTCCTGAGATCTGCCAGGTCCTTAAACCTGGAAAATACTCTTTCCAGTTCATCGGTTGACAGTGAATATCCCATGACCTCAATGCGGTCCTTCAGAGCATGACGGCCGGAGTGTTTCCCAAGAACCAGATTTCCCTTGGTCAGGCCGATGTCAGAGGGATTCATGATCTCATAGGTTGTTCTCTCCTTCAAAACTCCGTCCTGGTGAATACCAGCCTCATGGGCAAAGGCATTGGCACCAACAATTGCCTTGTTAGGCTGTACCGACATACCGGTGATCGTGCTTACTAAACGGCTGCTGGGATGAATATGCTCAGTTTCTATATCCGTATGGACATTAACCTGATCAGATCTGGTACGAATTGCCATGACAACTTCTTCCATGGCAGTATTGCCGGCCCTTTCACCTAAACCATTAATGGTACACTCAACCTGACGTGCACCGTTGTTAACAGCAGCAAGCGAATTGGCGACAGCCAGACCAAGATCATTATGACAATGAACACTCACAATCGCCTTATCAATATTGGGTATATTTTCAATAAGATAACGGATCTGCTCTCCGTGTTCACTGGGTAATGCATAGCCGGTTGTGTCTGGAAAGTTAACTGTTGTGGCGCCCGCCTTAATGACGGCCTCAAAAACTTTGCAGACAAAATCTATATCACTTCTCGTTGCGTCTTCAGCAGAAAATTCTACATTCGATGTATACTTTGCCGCATGCTTTACTGAAGCAACTGCCAGATCAAGCACCTGCTCACGATTCATTTTCAGCTTGTGCTTCATATGAATGTCAGAAGTCGCCAGAAATGTATGGATTCTGGGATTCTCCCCATTCTTCAAGGCCTCCCAGGCCCGATCAATATCTTGTATGCCGCAACGTGCCAGACCCGCAACCTGTACGCCCTTGATATTATCTGCAATGTTTTTCACACATTCAAAATCACCCGTAGAAGCAATGGGAAAACCTGCCTCAATAACATCAACATTTAAGAGCACAAGCTGCTGGGCCAGACGAAATTTTTCCTGCATATTCATGCTGGCACCGGGAGACTGTTCACCATCACGTAATGTTGTGTCAAATATATAGATTTTCTCAGACATAATTATTCCCTCAACCGGCCTGGCGTCAGCAAAAGCATACAATTGCTGCCCTGCTGTTTTATTTAGAAACTATAACCCCTCTATAGCAAAACAGGAAATGCCAGGATTAATCATCCCGGTCATCTCCATGATTCAGTCTTACTTATACTTTTGAATCTTATGATTTAAATGATGTTTTCCTGCTCGTCAGCACCCTCATCAACCTTATCAGTCCTGTGCAAAAACCTGTAAGTGGCGCTGAATGGACCAGACAGGACATAGATAGCACCTATAATAAAGAGCGTCACATGTGGTTCCGCAGCCACAAGTATCAAGAGCAGAACCATGGACACCATTACCTGAAAGGTCTTTTTACTTTTAGCTGATGGATGTTTGAAGCTCATATAACTGAAATTGCTGACCATAAGATAGGAAAGCAGATATACAAGAATCAATATTGAAACATGCTTTACCGTTTCAGTCGCCCCAAGATATCTGGAAAAAAGGACTGTTGTAGCTATCATACCAGCAGCAGCAGGGCATGGAAGTCCTACAAAATCATGTGACGGCTTTTCCAAAGTCAGGGAATTAAAACGGGCCAGACGCAGTGCTGTTGTTGCCACATAGAGAAATGCAGCCAGCCAGCCGTATCGCCCATAGGGTTCCAAAGCCCACAGATAAGCAAGCAAAGCAGGTGCAACCCCAAAAGACACAAGATCGCATAGAGAATCGTACTCCATACCAAAGGTGCTGGTGGTCTTTGTCAATCGTGCAACTCTGCCATCAAGCCCGTCAAAAATACCTGCCACAATAATTGCAATGGCAGCATTGAGAAAATTGCCGTTAATGGCAGAAATAATAGCATAAAAACCGCTCAAAAGACTGGCTGTTGTAAATAAACAGGGCAGAGGATGAATCATGCGTTGTCCATGACAACCTTGTTCATCACCGCTATTATTCTGATTAGTACAACTCATGATTTTGCCTTTAGTTTCTGTTTAAATGCAGTCAGTCAAATAATTTAATATTATATTATATCATATTAATGATATAATTATCCTAAAATAATTATGCTAAGTAGCCAATAACGGACTCTCCCGCCTTAACCCTCTGGCCTGAACTTACTTCAATCTGTAAATTTTGCGGCAAATAAATATCAACTCTGGAACCAAAACGGATCATGCCAAATCGTTTGCCACGCTCTATCGTATCACCCTTCTCTACCCAGCAGACAATCCTGCGTGCCACCAAACCGGCAATTTGAACAACCGCATAATGAAAGCCCTTCTTTGTTGAAAGAATCACTCCGCAATGTTCATTTGCAAGCCCTCCCTGGTCGGTATTTGCTGCATAGAAACTTCCGGGGACATATTGTATTTTTTCAACTTCTCCGGCAAAAGGTATCCGGTTAACATGCACATCAAATATAGACATGAAAATGCTTATTTTGTAGACATGCTCGCTAACAAACCTGTCATCAAAAATCTTTTCTACCAGTATAACCTTGCCGTCAGCAGGAGACACGACAACATCATCATCATCCGGTGATATTCGTTCAGGATCCCTGAAAAAATAAATGACGAACCCTGTAAGAAAAAGCATTATCAATGCTATCAGGTCATATTCGAGTAATGCAAATATGAAAGTTGCAAAAGCGGTAAAGGTTACAAATGGATATCCTTCCCTTGCAACTGGTATTTGGATTTCTTTCATAACTTTATGATATTCTCTCAGGGAAAAATTATTTTACCGGTGTTCAAGAAACTCACAGTAATCACCCCATTTAAGCGAAGGCACAACTATGTAAAACAATTGTGCATTTCCTTTAAAAAGGGGTTGCCGGGCAGGTAAGTTGTGATGGAATGACAAAGCCAAACTCTTATAATCAGTCGTTTTCCATCGTATCTGATTTCTGATTATGATTTCTTGGCTCTTGCCATGGCAATAGTTCCGGTTCGGACTATTTCCTGGATACCTATAGGCTTGAGAATATCTATCACCGCCTTTATTTTACTCTTGGGCCCGGTAATCTCAACAGCATAACTTCTGGGGCTGACATCAACAACCTTGCCCCGAAAAATATCAATTATTCGCAATACCTCTGCACGGGTATGAGATTCCGCCTTTACACGGATAAGCGCCATTTCCCGCTCAACATATTCTGACTCACTGATATCAACAACCTTTATAACATCAATCAGTTTATGTAATTGCTTGGTTATCTGTTCAATAATCTCATCCGGTCCACTAGTGACAAGCGTCAGGCAGGAGACTCCGGTGTCAAGGGTTTCCGCCACGCTGAGACTTTCAATATTAAAACCGCGCCCACTGAAAAGACCTGTTACTCTAGACAAAACACCGGGTTTATTTTGTAATAAAACAGAAATGGTATGTTTCATTTCGGATTCCTTTTAATATTTATCCAATCTTATTGGGGGATTGATCTACAATAATTTACGACAAAAGCATTTCGGTTGTAGCCTTTCCGGCTGGAACCATCGGGTAGACTCCTTCTTCCCTGGCAATAACAAAGTCCATAAATACTGTGTTATCAGTTGCCAGAGCCTCCTTGATAACAGGCACAACCTCACTGACCTTGGTAGCCCGCAACCCGACAGCGCCATATGCCTCGGCCACTTTTACAAAATCCGGAGAAACTTCAAGGTCAGTACCTGCGTACCGCTTATCATAGAAAAGCTCTTGCCACTGTCTGACCATTCCCAGATAGCCGTTATTCAAAATTGCGACCTTGACCGGGCATTTATACTGTCTCGCTGTTGCCAACTCCTGAATATTCATCTGTATGGATCCGTCACCGGCCACATCAATTACAATTTTGTCCGGTGCAGCCATCTGGGCTCCAATTGCTGCGGGGAAACCATATCCCATTACACCAAGGCCCCCTGATGTTAGAAAATGCCTCGGCTTATTAAAATGATAGAATTGAGCCGCCCACATCTGATTCTGCCCAACCTCGGTTGAAATAATGGCCTCGCCCTTGGTCAACTCATGGAGTTTCTGGACAACAAACTGCGGCTTAATGATATCTCCTTCCTCAACAAATCCCAGAGGATGGTCTCGCTTCCAATTATTGATTTCACCTAGCCAGGGTTTAAGTTTTTCTTCCTGCTCCTTCCCTTTGAAATCTTCTTGAACATCAAACCATCTGTTCATGGCCGTTAAAGCATATTTGCAGTCAGCCACTATGGGTATGTCAACTTTGACATTCTTGCTGATCGAAGTTGGATCAATGTCCACATGAATAATTTTTGCATGTGGTGCAAAAGCATCAATCTTGCCTGTCACCCGGTCATCAAATCTGGCACCAACTGCAATAAGCAAATCACACTGTGATACTGCCACGTTGGAATAGTAGGTGCCATGCATGCCGAGCATACCCATTGACAGTTTATGAGTGCCGGGAAATCCTCCAAGTCCCATAAGAGTCATGGCAACGGGAATATTCAACTTGGAGGCAAGTTCGGTCAATTCTTCATTGCTGTCTGATAAAATAACTCCACCTCCAGCATATATGACCGGCTTTTTCGCCTTCAGTATTTCTTTACAGGCCTTTGCAATCTGGCCAGGATGGGGCTCATAGGTTGGCCTGTAAGTCTGCATTTTAACCGGCTTCGGCTCAGGGAAATTAGCCTTTGATATTACCACATCTTTAGGCAGGTCTATAAGAACTGGTCCCGGCCGGCCTGTTCTGGCAATATAAAAAGCCTCCCGAATGGTTTCTGCGAGGTCTTTGGGATCCTTTACCAAATAATTATGTTTGGTACAGGGCCTGGTAATGCCGATAATATCAACTTCCTGAAAGGCATCATTACCTATAAGGCCTGTTGGAACCTGTCCTGTAAAAACCACCATTGGAATAGAGTCACAATAGGCCGAGGCTATACCTGTAACAGTATTTGTTGCTCCGGGACCTGATGTAACCAGGGCTACCCCGACGTCACCTTTTACCCGGCCATAGGCATCTGCCGCATGGACAGCTGCCTGTTCGTGCCTTACAAGAACATTGGTAATGTCGGATTTTTCCAACTCATCAAATAAATCGATTATCACTCCACCGGGAAACCCAAAAATAACCTCAACTCCCTGCTCTTCAAGACATTTAACAATCGCTTGTGCGCCTGTAATTTTCATAAAAACTTCCTTAAATTCGTGATTTACTCTGGATGTGCCTGTAATTTGTAAAATTATGGACACTCTCTAAAGACCTGAATTTTGCTTCAAACAGATCTATTCTCTGGTTCGGTAAAAAAATAAAAATTCTTAGAAAAGAAACGAATATATAGCACCATAACAGGACTTGTCAAGCCAATGTTTACGCGGAATGGTTGCTCACAGGCTCTTTAGGAAAATGAATATTGGGCAGGCTAAGGTATTCTTCTCATTTATCGATTCAACTATGCAATAAACAGCTCAATAATTTTCTACACGAATATATATGTTTAAGTTTTATAAAGATATTATCCTAGTATGAGATAGTTTGTGTATCGTCTTTAAAGTCTGGAAATATTTTTGCCTGCCGGCCTTTTCTTAAAAAATACTCAACTGCGGTTAACCCCTCTTCCCCTAAATCCTCCGAAAAAGCATTGACATACAGTCCTATATGATCAGTTATAACACAATCTTCAAGTTCCTGGGCATGTTCTTTAATATAGGGCCGGCATAATTCTTGATTTCTTTGGGCCCAGGCAATACTCGCCTTTAAGGCCTTATCAACTCCTGCAATGATTTCTCCCCCGAGAGAACGCTTCACAGCGATTCCTCCCAAAGGAATGGGATACCCGGATATTTCCTCCCACCAGTTACCAAGATCTTTTATAAGTACGAGCCCCCTGCTCTTGTAAGTAAATCTGCTTTCATGAATAATGACTCCGCAATCAACCTTTCCAGATTCAATTGCAGGCATGATCTCATCAAAACGCATCATAACAACATTTTTCCAGTGAGACTCGTATAGCTGCAGCAGCATGGCGGCTGTTGTATATTTCCCAGGCACTGCAACTGTCATTTCCGGGACTTCGGCCGGTTCAGCCTTTTGACCAGCAACCAGCAAGGGACCACAACCACGTCCGAGGGCAGCACCTGATTTGAGTAACACATAATCTTGCTGAACATATCCAAAAGCATGAAATGAAAGTTTTGTTATATCCAGGCGCCCCTGGAGGGCCCATTCGTTTAATGTTTCCACATCTTCAAGTTGTTCAGATTGGAGACTCCAACCGGAAATAGGGATATGTCCTTTTACCAAGCCGCAAAAAATATAGGTGTCGTTAGGACAGGGCGAGAATCCAATGGAAAGTGATTTCATCGTGCTTCGAAAGTTATGTGTTAATCAGACTGAGACTTTATGTTTTACAGGGTTGGTAGCCAGACGAAACACATTCCTTCAGGACCGCTTCAGCCACACTGCATATTCTAGCTATGGCTTGTTCCAGCTTCCAGTTAGCAGTATTTCTGTCTTCCACCATATTGCTGATACAGCGTAATTCAACACAGGGGATATTTAATGCATTACATACCATTGCCACGGCAGCTCCCTCCATGTTTTCACACCCGGCACCAAATTTTTCCCGCAGGTAATCTCCACGTTTTTTTGTACCGCTGCAGCAATTGACAGTAACAAAATTTGTGACCTTATATTCCACAGCATGAGAGGTTAAAATATCCCTGCTCTTCGCAACCAGTTCATTATTAAATAATATGGGTGTACTCAACTGAGAAAGTGTTGGATCAAAATCCAGGATCTCATTTTCCTTGCAGACACCAAAATCACCAAACACTTCCTGCCGGGCCAGACAAATGTCGAGCAGGCTTAAACCGCTGCCGCCATAAGCACCCCCCACTCCAATATTCATAACACCTTCAATACTTTCTCCATTAAGAACCAGATGCTTGCTGAGACTTGCTGCAGTTGCAACCGGTCCCATTCCGGTAACAAGAACTTTCAGATCATCTGAAGATGAAAAAAATTGATTCAGAGGCCGTATTTCATTTTCAGTGGCAACTGTAACAAGTAGCATGGAAACCTCTAATTTATTTTTGAAAATATAGCACGTATGTGAAAGTTAGGGTATTTTCGTCATCACATCAACCAATTTTCTTTCACGTCAACTTTAGCGAAAATTACATGGAATCCCAATTCGACTTTAAATCATATCAGTATGACCTGCCCACAGATCAAATTGCCCAGTTACCTGCTGCAACAAGAGACAAATCCAGACTTTTGGTGATGGATTGCAAAAACAACAGTTTGCAGGATAGAAAATTTACAGATATTCTGGACTATTTCCAGGAAGGTGACCTGCTTGTCGTGAACGACACCAAAGTCTTTCCAGCAAGACTTGAAGGGAGAAAGGACACTGGCGGCAAGATTGAATTATTTCTCCTGGAGTACCCTGATTTTAATAATATTTTAGAAACATCCTCTTCCCCGGAACAGTTAGTTTTTTCAAAAAAAATTCATCTTACAGTCAAAGGTTTGCTGAAAAGCTCTAAAAGGCCAAAGGTTGGTTCGCGCCTTTTCTTCAACCCTGCAGTTGAGGGAGAACTCCTGCAATTTCTTGCAGACGGCAAAGTATTAATCAGACTCTATTTTTCAATTGTCAATGATGAAAGTCCAGAGGAAATACTCATGCAATGCGGCAGGGTTCCCTTGCCACCATACATTCATAGAGACAACGAGGACCACCCGGATGACCGTGGACGTTATCAGACTCTTTTTGCCAGAAAATCAGGGGCGGTTGCTGCTCCGACCGCAGGCCTGCATTTCTCAAAAGAGCTGCTTCAAAAACTTCAAGAGCGTAACATCAAAATCGCTCCTATCACCCTGCATGTAGGGTACGGCACTTTTGCACCCGTACGAGTCGAAGATATCCGCCAACATAAAATACATGAAGAGTATGTAGAGGTCAGTGCCCGAACAGCAGAGTTAATAAACAAAACACGAAAAGCCGGGAAAAAAATCTGGACTGTGGGAACTACCACCGTAAGAACCCTGGAATTTGCAGCTGATGAGCAAGGACAGGTAAGGGCCAAACAGGGTTGGTGCGGGCTTTATATTTATCCAGGATATGAGTTTAAAGTGGTCACCGCCTTGATTACCAACTTTCATTTGCCCGGGTCTTCACTTCTTTTTCTGGTTGCAGCCCTTGCCGGAAGGTCAAATATTCTAAAGGCGTATTACAAAGCAATAGAGCTTGGGTACCGTTTTTACAGCTATGGCGATGCAATGCTGATCATTCCCTGATTGCTGCAACACCGGGCAAGCTTAACTCTATTTGTTTTTATTATGGATAAAACTATCAGGCGGCGGCAGAGCTTTTTGCTTTGCTCTTCTTACTTGCGGAAGAATCTGAAGACCCTTTTGCTGTTTTTTCAGACTTACCGGAGGGGCTTTCCGTTGATTTACCTAAAGAGCTTGAACCTGAACCATTGGCAGACTTACTGCTGTATCCATCCGCGTACCACCCTCCCCCTTTAAGTTGAAACGAACTCATGGATACAAGTTTTTTTACAGGGCCGGAACAATCTGGACAGTTTGTCAGTGAATCTTCTGTCATACGTTGAAAAACTTCAAAAACATTACAGCAGGAAGTGCATTCATATTCATAAATCGGCATTTTGTGTGATACTCCAGTTACTATATGCTTCCCGGCTCTGTCGGGAACGAATAAAAAATCAGGTACTCTTAGTTATAAATTGTTCTCCAATGTCTATTTCGGGGCAAATAATAATTTCGATCAGCACTCTTGTCAACGCAGCAAAACAAATTTTTTCCATGAATTTCTATAAAAACAGGCATAATTGCTCATTAAACTTTAATTGTTGCCATGAAAAGCTTTGCCAATTATAGAATTAATAATTTTCAAAGAGAGACAATTCAAACAGTCAATTCTTTTTTTTGTACCCAAACAGAAAATCTTACAAATAATTAATAGCAACAGATATCTGGACAGATCCTCTGTAAAGTTGTATTTACGCATTTTCAGGGTTGCAAGTAATACACTTTCACCTGAATTCAATTATTATTATTCATAACTGCTGAGGATTTATTTAATTATTGTGATCAAACCTGAAAATAAAGATATATCATTACAATCATGATTGGAATTTTCGATTCAGGAGTCGGCGGCATGACTGTTGCGCGTGCAGTGGAAACCCTGCTTCCTGATCTGCAAATAATATATTATGGCGACCTGGCAAGAACTCCATACGGGAATAAAAGCCCTGAAACCATTATTGAGTACTCAATCAATAATACTGAGTTTCTCCTGAGTCATGGTGCGAAGGCGATCATCATTGCCTGTAATTCTGCGGCAAGTGTCGCCTCGGAAGTCCTTCGGGAAAAATTTAATATCCCAATTTTCGAGGTGATCTCTCCCGCGGTTAACCGGGCAGTAAAAACTACTCATTCAGGAAAGATAGGTGTCATAGGTACCCGCGCCACAATCCGCAGTGAGATTTATGCTCAAAAAATAAAAATGAAATCTCCCGATCTGAGAGTTTTTTCGAAAGCCTGCCCTCTCCTGGTGCCCCTCGTAGAAGAAGGCTGGTTGGCTGCCCGTGAAACCAAAATGATACTCAGAAAATATCTGGCTCCCCTGAAGCAAAAACAAATCGATACACTTGTGCTGGGCTGCACACATTATCCCCTGCTGAAAGACATTATTCAACATCGCGCAGGCAAAAAAAGAGTCAGACTGATTGACTCCTCCATAGAGGTTTCATTATCATTACAGGCATACCTGGACGAAAATCCAGATTTTTGTGAAACCCTCAAACATGACGCTGCAAACAAATATTTTGTTTCAGATATTACGAAAGCAGCAATTAATACTGCAGAAAGAATATTCGGGCGGCATATTGATTTAATAAAGGTTTGAGACAGACTATGACAAATCCCACTTTTTTTTCATACCGTATTTCAGTAATAACACACAGAGTACTCTATGGTATATGCAGTTTCCTGCTCCTCCCTGCATTATTATCGTTACCGGAGCAGACTGCAGCCCAATCATTCAATGCGGTTGCAATTGCTCAAAAGCTGCAAAACACTTATGAAACAGCTGTAAATCTGGTGGCTGAATTTAATCAAACTACATCAATGAAGTTCAGCGGTCGTGTCAGGAAAGGTTCCGGTTCCATGATATTTCTCAGACCAGGACGTTTGCGCTGGGATTATATATCACCGGATCATCAGGTGCTCATAAGCGATGGCAAATCCATTTCCATGTATTTTGAAAAAAACAATCAAATGATAATCAGTAATGCCCGGGATTACCTGCAATCAGATGTAACTTATTCGTTTTTCGCAGGCACGGGAGAAATTCTGAAAGATTTTAATATTGCTGAACCGGATTTTGAAAACACCAGTGAGAATTCTCACCTTATCAAACTCATCCCCAAGTCAACTCATCCGCACGTAGCCTCTATACATGCCTGGATCACTGATAAAACCTTCCTGCTGGAACATCTGCAGATTGTTGACCATTTTGACACTGTCACAGATCTTTTTTTTAAAAATATACTTATTGATTCTAACTCCTATGGTGGCCGGGAAATAACGGAAAATCTTTTTTCTTTCACACCACCGGCTAACACTGAAATCATTAGACAGTAATTACTGTTCTTCCTGAGAGTTGCTTTTGAACTCAACAATAAATACAGCTCCAGAATATTCTCCACCAAAAATTAATTTGATATCCATGCCGTGGCCCCTTTTCAACAGGCCATCCATCCAGCTTGGCACCTTAAAGGCTTATCTTGAAAACAGTACTAATGGTCTCACGGTTGACACCGAACATCCGTACCTGGAAATTGCCTCTATTATTGGAACATCATTGTATCACTGGATAAGCCAGAACCCATGGGTCAGTGAATCACTGTATGCTCCCATGATTTTTCCTGAACAGAGAGAATCTTCAGAAGCCCTGGCGAAAAAATATGCAAACAAAGCTGGGTCGGAGATTAAGGAATTATTCAATTTCACAGTTATACATGAACAATTAAAGAAACAGCTTGAGAATTGGATCAGCAGTTGCGATTGGTCACACTATGGCTTTGTTGGTTTTTCTGTCTGCTTCAATCAGCTTTTTGCCTCACTTGCCGCAGCAGCTTTAATCAAGAAGAAAGCCCCTCATACAACAATTATTTTTGGCGGTTCGTCATGTGCCGCTGCTGCAGGTAAATCTATTGTAGACGCATTCAGCTGCGTAGATTTTGTCATCCAGGGAGAAGGCGAAAAAAGCCTGTTGCAATTTTGCAGATATATTTCCGGGGAACGCAGCGACCTTCCCGGAAACATATTTTCTAAGGATCCTGCCGAACTACAGCCCAGCAAATTCGATGACCCCTCTAACAACTCACAATTGCCTAAACTGGATGCACTCCCTGCCCCGGATTATTCAGACTATTTTTCAGACCTGAACAAATGGTTCTCAGACAAACCGTTCATACCGGTTCTTCCTGTTGAGTTTTCCCGCGGTTGCTGGTGGAATAAATGCACCTTCTGTAATCTTAACCTTCAATGGTGCGGATATCGTTACAAAAAAGCTGCACAAATGTTTGATGAGGTTACTGCGCTATCGAATCGGTATGGCTGTCTTGATTTCACATTTACAGACAATATGATCCCGCCGCAGGAATCTTTACATTTTTTCTCACAAACAAAAAAACTTCTTTCTGATTTCAGTTTTTTTGCCGAAATCCGTGCTCTAGGTGAAAAAAAACCTGTTGCTGATGTTTTTTCTCTTTACAGGAGTGGGGGGCTTTCGACAATACAGGTTGGAATTGAATCACTCAGCAACAGCCTTTTAAAAAGGATGCAAAAGGGAGTCAGTGCCATTGAAAACATTGCAACCATGCGCTCTGCTCAAGAACATTTTCTTGCCCTGGAAGGAAATTTGATTTTACAATTCCCCGGTAGTACACAAGCAGAAGTTGAAGAAACTCTTGTAAATCTTGATTATGTTTTTTCATACAGCCCGCTGAACATTGCCTCTTTTTTTCTGGGACATGACAGTCCAGTCTATATTTCTCCAAAGAAGTATAACATCAAGGCTATCGT
The DNA here is from genome assembly GCA_042576125.1 of Thermodesulfobacteriota bacterium. Classification (GTDB taxonomy): domain Bacteria; phylum Desulfobacterota; class Desulfobulbia; order Desulfobulbales; family BM004; genus BM004. The sequence goes on along the minus strand of JBHPCH010000012.1, from coordinate 10,348 downwards.
CGACCATGTGAACAATACAAGACTTTTTCCCCGAGAGGTTCTGAAGAATTTAAACCTCATTGTAAGGGATTACAGGGGAGACCGGACTTACCAGAGGAGAATATGGAAACCGGTTTTTTACAAGATAAAAGCGTGGCAGGAATATCATGAAAAAAGAAATGCGAGCACACGGCACAAGCCTTTATTATACTATAAGGATGGCGGCAACTTCCTGCTCATACGCCAGGAATTGATTGACGGCACAGTTTTAAACCACAGGTTAAAAGGGGCATCACGGCAAATCTACTTATTCTGCACACAAATAAAAACTGATACAGAGTTATCTGAAAAATTCCCGGCCATACCGCAGCAGAAAATTCTTTCTTTCCTCGCTGATCTTATGAAAAAAAGACTTGTCTTCTCGGAAAAAAACAGATATCTGGCTCTGGCGGTTCACTACACTGTATAAATGACAACTGATTCTCAGAACCCGCAATGGTGAATACTCAAATTAAAACTTATAAAACTCCTGCTAAACTGAACAAAGAAAGGTGATCTTATGTCAGATGATTCTTCAAATCATGAAAATTTTGCAGATTTATTCAAAGATGAGGATATAGCAAAGAAGCAGCTTACACCGGGCCAGAAAATTCAGGCTGTGGTCGTCGGTGCTTCCCAGGACTCCATTTTTCTCGATGTTGGAGGAAAAAGTGAGGGGTTCGTTGACCGGAAAGAGCTTGAAGATGAGACCGGCAATGTGACTGTTGCGACTGGAGACACCCTTGAAGTATATTTCCTCTCTTCCGCCCGCAATGAAATGCTTTTTACCACAAAAATTGGTGGTGGCTCTACGTCCAGGGCTCATCTTGAAGAAGCCTATAGAAGCAGCATCCCACTGGAAGGCTTTATCAAAAAGGAAATTAAAGGCGGTTTTGAAGTCACGGTTGCAGGAAATGTCCGAACATTCTGTCCTTTTTCGCAAATGGATATAAAACGCATCTCTGACCCTGAAGATTATATCGATCAGCATATGCTTTTCAAAATTACGGAATACAAGGAAAATGGCCGTAATATTATCCTTTCCCGTCGAATTATTTTAGAAGAGGAAAGAGAGGAGAAACGCGAACAGCTCAAAGAAACTCTTCAGGAAGGTATGACCGTGAAGGGTACAATTACTTCAATACAGAAATTCGGTGCCTTCGTTGATATTGACGGCATTGAAGGACTTATTCCAATCTCTGAGATAGGCTGGTCAAGAATTGAAGATATCAGGGAGGTGCTTTCAGAAGGACAGGATGTTGAAGTGGTTGTCATGAAGCTTGACTGGGAAAATGACCGTTTTTCCTTCAGTCTTAAACAGGCTCTACCCGATCCCTGGGATAATATTTCACAAAAGCTTCCTGTTGGCTCTTCTCATTCGGGCACTGTTGTACGGCTGACAAAATTTGGAGCTTTTGTAAAACTTGCCGAGGGTATTGATGGTCTTATTCATATTTCCAAACTCGGAGGCGGCAGACGGATTAATCATCCAAAGGAAGTATTGGAGGAAGGCCAGACTGTCGAAGTGAAGATAGAGGAAGCGAATGCTGAGGAAAAACGTATATCCCTGGCTCTGGTGAGTGATGAACCTGAACAAGATACTGACGATGCAGACAAAACAGAAGCCTACCAGGAATATATGAAGAAGTCCGTCCCTTCCCCCGGGAAAAAAGATTCTATCTCCACTCTTGGTGATATCCTGCGGGCAAAGCTGAAGGAAAAAGAAGAAAAAAAATAATCTGAGCAGCAACAGGTTCTATCATGTTCGAAGAAATGGTTTCTCTGCTGAAACAGGGAAAATTTCCGCAAGCAAATCTCCTGCAAAAACGCTTTGACAGAGCTATGACAAAAAAGCTGGGTGTCATTAAAACACCCTATTCCTTCTGGTCCTCTGATAAAAAAATAAACCCATCCACCAAGGAACTCCTCTGGGCAGCAGTTCTTTTAAGTGATAAAGAGAATTACAGGATGATAGAGGCTATTATTGCGTCTGAACTTGAGGAAAAACAAAGGGCCAAGGGATTGCAAGTCAGCATTGAAACTCTTTCCGATAAAACCACCCAACTCATGCAAGACAATATTTCAGAATTTCTTGACTTGGCACCATCCGAGACATTCAGGAAAATTCTCCAGCAAAAGCTACTACAGGCTGTCACCCCATTATAAATACTATCCTACGTAGACAGACAGTATATATAATGCCCATGAAAAATACTTTTCACCTGCTAAATATTTTTTCTTTGCCTGGCTGTTTCAAAAAGGATTATTCCTGCAGCTACAGATGCATTTAAAGAATCCAGTGAACCCTGCATTGGTATGGAAATATACATGTCACAATGTTCAGCGACAAGTGGACGTAACCCTTTTCCTTCACTGCCGATTACCAGACATGCCGGCACGGTTAAATCTGTATCATAAACTGCCTGTGATGTATCTTTTGCAGCCCCGAATATCCATATCCCCTCTTCTTTCAGTATTTTAAAACTGTTTACAAGGTTGGTTACCCGGCATATGTCAAGATGAAACACGGCACCTGCCGATACCTTGATAACGGTTCCGGTAATCGAGGCACTCCTGTCTTTGGGGAGAATAAGACCGTTCACTCCTGCTGCAACTGCAGAACGGATTATGGCTCCAAGATTATGCGGATCCTGTATTGAATCCAGTGCAAGTAAAAGTGGGGCAGATGAAATGTTTTTCAACTTGCCCAATAACTCATTCAGGGTAACCGTTGGCAGCTCAACCCTGGCAGAAACACCCTGAGAGATGTCCGGCTCTGAAAAACCTGGCTTTTTTTTAAGAGTCCCCTGTTTTCCAGCCTGGCTGAAAATAACCGGGATATTATTTTGCTGTGCTGTATCCAACAACTCTTCCAGGCGCAACCCTTTCTTGCCCTTATCAACAATAATTTCTTTAACACATGTGGGAGATGCTTTAAGGGCTTCCAGGACAGAATTAAATCCGACAATTAATACATCTTTTGCTGGGGAGGAACGATGTTGTTTTTGTTTTGATAGTATATTTTTTTTTCGAGATCTTTTGGAAGGAGAATGTGTCATATGGACCCTAAAAATTGAGATGAAGGAGTTCTCCAGACATACTCCGCCTTTTTCTGCTTCTCTCAGCAATAATAATTGATTTCAGCACTGCAACTGCCTGGTCCAACTGTTCGTTGACTATAAAATAATCATATTTTTTTTGACTCTTCATCTCAATATGTGCATTTTTAAGGCGAGTTTCTATTACAGACTCTGATTCTGTTCCCCTGCACACCAATCTTCTTTCAAGCTCCTGCAAAGATGGGGGTGCAATAAAGACAAAAACTCCCTTTTTTCCTGCTTTTTCCATTACCTGGCGTGCACCCTGCACATCAATATCCAGGATAATGTCCTTTCCCTGTTCCGTTAATTCTTTTACTGCATGACTGCTGGTACCGTATAGATTACCATGAACTTCAGCCCATTCAAGAAAATCACCATGCTTTTGTGTTGTTTCAAAGGTGTCCTTTGCGACAAAAAAATAATCAACACCTTCCTTTTCCCCTGACCTCCGCACCCGTGTAGTATGGGAAACAGAAAAAACGACATTCTGCAATTCAGAAATGACTCGCTTCAGTATTGTTGTCTTACCGGTCCCTGATGGTGCGGAAATTATAAATAAATTACCCTTTTCCATTTATTAATCCTATAACTCTTCAACAGGAGCAATTTGCTGAACATTTGTTGGTGAAAATCTCTGCATGATTGTTTCCGGTTGCACAGACGAAAGTACGACATGGTTGCTGTCCAATATGATTATGGAACGGGTTCTCCGTCCTTCCGTCACATCCAGGAGGCGATAGCTGCGTTTCGCTTCATCCTTTAACTTCTTCATTGGTGAAGAATGTGGATTAACCACAGCTAATATTTTGCTGGCCACAATAGAATTACCGAATCCAACATTAATCATTTTTCCATCCATACTCTTACTCCTACTCCAGGTTCTGTACCTGCTCACGGATTTTTTCCAGATCATTTTTCATTCCGACAATCAAATGAGCTGTTTCCGCATGATTAATCTTAGAGGAAATTGTATTTACTTCCCTCAAGAATTCCTGCACAAGAAAATCAAGTCTTCTGCCAACCGGTTCATCAAGATTTAAAAAACCATTAAACTGATCCAAATGACTTCGGAGCCTGACAATCTCTTCTGTCACATCCGATTTATCTACTAGAATAGCTACTTCCTGGGCTAATCGTACCGGGTCAATATCTATCCCGGACAAAAGGTTGTCAAGACGTTCCTGCAGAGCCTTTCCCCTTTTCTCAATAATCAATGGTAATGAATGCTCAATTTCATCTATCTTCTGCCGGAATATTGCTAACCGGCCCAATAAATCCTTTTGCAATATTTCACCTTCGCTCTGGCGCATTTTCAGGCACTCCTGCAAAGTATCAGCAATAGCGTCCTGAAGGTCCGGCCAAAGTTCCTCCAATATCTCCGCCCCACTCTCCTCTTCAAGTGGAGAAATAATATCACGGTACGAGGCAAGCATAGTTAAATCCGGTTCACCTGTGATTGAAAGCTCCCGGGATACTTCCTTAAGGCACCTTAAATATTCTTTTGCCAGTCCAATATCAGCCTTTAATTTTGTCGATTCAAGACCTTCCTCATTGAAGGTAATAAAAATGTCGATTCGCCCCCGGCTATGTATGGTCAAAATCTCTTTTTTTATCTTATCATCCCATCCGATGAATCTTCGCGGCAACTTAATGCTAATATCAAGGTACCGGTGATTGACAGAGCGCAGTTCAACTGTCCAAGAACTCTCTTTGCCGCTTGCCGGTCCCCGGCCGAATCCGGTCATACTCACAGGTTTTCCCATACCAGCTCCTTTTCATATGAATAAACTGATGCGCCCGTGCATATATACGCATAAGCCCAAGTAATATAATTTTTCAGGATAACAACTTTTACTGTTCTACATATTCTTTTTTAATTGAATAAGACTTTCTGCAAAACGCTCTGCAGAAAAAACAAGTGATTCCAAATCAAGAAAATCAAGAACATTCTGATCAAATAACACCTTTGCCTTAGCCTCTATCCCCACATCAGTATCTTCCTCCCAGAAAAGAAGATACTGTGGCACCATAGGTAAAACAGGTACGACCAATGAGGAAGTGGCAGTGGAACCCAGATCAGAAGGCCCCTCATATCCATCAAGATGGATCCCTAGTTCAATTAACAGATGTGCAGGTTCTCCCGAAAGGAGTTTTGCAATCCTTCTTTCACAATAGGTAGCTAATGTTTTAATTTTGGATATTGAATTGGGCAGACTTTCCATACCAATCCAGGTGCCATCAGGTTTATTGCCGCCACATGAATGCACATAGTTATAGAGTAGAATCTGGTCTCGAGGATCAACAACAGCAGCATTACTCCTACGTATTCCAGTCTTTCCCAGCATGACTTCAGAACCAAGATAACGCAGAGACAAAATATCAGGTTCATGCTGATCCCAGATTGCACCAAGTGAACCGGCAATAGAATCAAAATCAAGACTACTTACTTTCTGCTGCAAATGTTTTATCAAGGCCCAATCATGCTCTTCAGCAAACTGTTCGTCAAGATTTTCCATATCCTTCTTGTCGCTCAATACCGTTGCCTCAAGACCTTGCAGATTAATATACGGACAAGTCCTGATATCGGCCCCGGCCCTTGCCACTGCAGCTGCAAAGGCAAGACAAGCCGGGTATCCACATTCACCACAGTTTGTTTTGGGGGTTCTATGGAGTATGTCATGTGGGTTCATGAAATAATAATCGTGAATCTAAATCGTTTTATTGGAATAAGTCATTAATGTAATCAATGCATCACTTAGTATCAAAACTGAATATTTATTTAAAAAATAACTTACAGGCTCTCCCCAAAAAAAACAAAAGGTAATCGATATAATTGAAAAATACACGAAGGATTAGGCTTAACTAACTTTATTCAGATGCCCCAACAAAAAACATTGACAGGCATGTTTCCGGGACTTATTATGATGTTTATGACAAACAGCAAAACTTTTAAATAACATTTGGCATCAACTTATCATCAGTCATCCTGACAGATTCTTACTCCTTCACACCACCTGTTAACAGAGGAAACATTTTACTTTGAAACACTGCCCAGAATGCCATAATAAGGACACCGAAAATTCTGCCTCTTTTGACCAGGGAATTGCCATTGTCGGTAATATGAATGTGGGCAAGTCCAGTCTTTTTTCCTGGCTAAGCGGAAAAGAGACTGACAGAAAGAATTTTCCGGGGACTACTGTTTCACTTACAGCAGGGCAGATCAAGTCCTTAAATGCCGTTGTCTATGACACACCAGGTATCTACTCGATTTTTTCTGCCAATGAAGATGAAATGGTTTCACGGGACTTACTACTACCTCAAAAGTCATTCAGTCCAATATCCTCGGTTCTTCTCGTGGCTGACGCAAAAAACATGAGTCGTTCCATCGCAATAGCCTTGCAGTATGCAGAATACGGGCTGCCTATGCTTATGGATGTAAATATGATCGATGAGGCAGCATCCCGTGGGATAGAAATCAATTTTGACAAACTTTCGGATATATTGGGTATCGATGTCTGCACATCTATTGCCCGGGAAGGTATAGGTATCCGCAAGATTCTCAATAAGCTCAAATCTCCACGCATTGGAAAGAAACTTGTCAATTATCCTGATTGGGTAAACAACTTTCTCGGTCTCATTGAAAAACTTTGTACGGATTCGGACATTTCCCCTCGAGTCATCGGGCTTCTCCTCTTGGCAGGTGACAGATCAATAGAAAAATACCTGTCAAAAAACTTCGGATCTGAACTTCTTAAAGAGCTCAAAGACCTGGCAGCTGACTACCGTAAGGGCGAAAGCGAAACATTCCAGGCATTGCTTGTGAATCTTTACAATAAAAAAGCTGAACAGATTGCAAAGGAGATTCAAGAAATTGAACCACCCCGTAGAAGTCCTTTGCTTGTCACTTTCGGTGATTTGTGCACACAGCTTCATACCGGAATTCCCATAGCAATTGCTGTTCTCATTCTGACATACTTGTTTGTGGGCTCCTTTGGAGCAACTTTTTTGGTCGACACGATAAACGGGGTCGTTTTTGAAGGGTTTCTTATCCCATGGACCGCAAAAATTATCGCGCCCATTCCAAGTCAATTTTTCAAGGATATGATTATTGATCCGGATTTTGGTATTCTGCCTACCGGCGTTTTTCTTGCCCTGGGGCTCGTTATGCCGGTGCTTTTCTGTTTTTATCTTGTTTTCGGCATACTTGAGAGTTCAGGCTATCTGCCTCGCCTATCCATACTTCTTGATAAGATATTCAGAAAAATGGGTTTAAACGGCAAAGGGGTAATCCCTTTAGTCATGGGTTTCTCCTGTGTTACAATGGCAATTCTTACCACAAGACTCCTTGATACAAAAAAAGAAAAAAATATTGCCACTTTCCTTCTCCTGCTGGGAATGCCCTGTGCGCCTCTCATCGCGGTCATGCTCATTATTTTGGATAAAATGCCGCTTTCAGCAACCCTGACTATCTTTGGCATTATATTTGTTCAGACTTTCATAGCCGGTTTCGTGGCAAATATGATACTTCCGGGCCAAGGCTCCCCTCTTATCTTTGAAATACCGCCGATAAGAATGCCAAAACCAGTGCAAGTCATCAAATCTGCTGCTCACAAAACCTTTTTTTTCATCAAAGAGGCAATACCTGTATTTATATACGCATCTTTATTTGTTTTTCTCTTTGAAAGAATTGGAGGGCTTGAAGCTGCTGAAAATTTACTCAGACCTCTCACAAACACTCTCATGGGACTACCGGAAAAAAGTGTCCAGGTATTTATTAAGACCATTATCAGGCGTGAATCAGGTGCAACGGAACTCGAACATTTAAGAAATGGCTACACCAACCTGCAACTTGTGGTTAATCTTCTTGTCATGACTTTTCTGACCCCCTGTATCAATGCCATAATCGTACTCTTCAAAGAACGGGGGCAGAAAACTGCCCTCATTATAATGTTTACAGTTATCATATATGCAATTTCAATGGGAAGCCTGGTCAATCATATCTGTCTTGCCTTGGGAGTCACTTTTACTTAAAATTTATTATATTTTTCAATAATCAAAGCATCCCTGAAACAGGAGAAATAAATGCTGAATGAAACACAGGAAGAAATTCTTGAATCAATCTGGTCTGTAGGAGACAGACAGCACAATACCATTGAGGCTGTGAAGAAACGATGTTCCGTTGACTTTACAGAGGCTGATCTTGATGATATGGAACGACAGGAATTAATTGTCAGGGATAAAGACGAGATCCGTCTGGCCAATAAAGGAAAATCGATTGCAGAGATCATCATTAGAAGACACAGACTGGCTGAAATTCTTGTATCGAGTATTCTGAAGCTCAAGCAATCGGACATGGAAGATATTGCCTGCAAAGTTGAACACAGCCTCCTTCCAGAGGTCGAAGAGTCGATCTGCACCCTGCTCGGTCATCCGGAATTCTGTCCGGACGGAAAAAGAATTCCAAGAGGCAGATGCTGCACCGGCAAAAAAAAGGGTATTGACAGCAGTGTTGTCAGTTTAAAGGATCTTTCTCCTGGAGAAAGCGGGAAAATAACCTATATAAAGCCAGATAACCACTCAAGCTTTCATCAACTTATTTCTTTTGGACTCCATCCCGGTGTCGTTGTAACTGTACACCGAAAAAACCCTGCATTTTGTGTAAAATTCGGGAATACAGAGCTTGCTCTTGATGATAATGTCGTGGGGAATATCTATGTCTGGAAATTAACAAATGGTGAGCCATAGGAGACAAGCATTAGGAACACAGCATAAAAAACCCCCCGGAAATACTCCGGGGGGTTTTTTATATTCTATAAATGTACTCAATTATTTATTGCTTTCCTGTTTTTTAGCCTTTTCCCTGGAATCAAGCTCATTTTTTACCAACTCACTGATATCAAGGGATTTATCGGAATAGAGTAGACCTGCACGAGAATCAATTATCATTGCATAACCATTTTTTTCACCCAGATCTGCAATAACTTTCTGGAGTTCCTGCACAATCGGTTCCATGGTCTGTTTTTCAAGCTGCTGCAATTCAAACTGGGCATCTTCAGACTTGGTTTGTAATTCTCTAACCTTTTTCTGGTAATCCCTTTCCTTTTCCTCTCTTACCTGTTGACTCCAAACAGAACTCTTTTTTTCTATTTCAACACGCATAGCCTCAACGCTTTCCTGCTCTGCCTGGAATTCTTTCTGGAACTCTAAAACTTTATCTTCAAGAACCTTTTTTACAACCTGCCCCGATGAAGAACTGAGGAGAACCTGTTGGATGTTAACTATAACAATTTCATTATTCTCTGCTGCGACTGCATTAGAGTTTACGAGGCAGGACATCCCTACCCATAATGCAACAATAAAACAAATACTGACAACTCTTAAATTCATTTTGTTAATACCTCCCTCAAATCACAATAGAAAAGATTCTTGATTAATTTATTACTTATTTTCACCTTTATAATCATTTCAAGGCGTCATGCCAACCCGATTTGTCACTTACATAGAGAAACCGGGATGGAAGTTGTTAAAGACAGCTTCCTATCCCGGCTTAACAATTTTTTCTTATTCTTTAATTAAGGTGAAACGTTTTCGTGGGTTTATTATTTTACCAAAACAAAGTCATCTCTCCTGTTCTGAGCCCAGGATAATTCGTCATGACCATACAGCAGGGGCTTTTCTTCTCCATAACTTATGGTATGTAAACGATCACTATGGATTCCAAGATTAATTAAGTATTTTTTAGCATTAATAGCTCTGCGTTCTCCAAGAGCCATATTATACTCATTGGTTCCCCTTTCATCACAGTTGCCTTCAATGCGAACCCTCACAGCCTTATTCTGTTTTAAATAGTCAGCATTTTTCTCAAGCCGGTCACGCTGGTCCTGCCTGATATTTGATTTATCAAAATCAAAGTAAATAGGCAGCAATGGCGCAGAAGTCCTTCCTTCAAGAATTTCATGTCCTTTTTCCATTGAAGCTGCCTGGGCATCGAGAGATTCCTGTTTTGAAGCCATACTCTCTTCATATATTTTTTCATACCCAGGTTCGCCAGGCTGCGGAACTTTCTCTTCAACAGCTGTTCCCATTTCCTCATCAGAAGTTGCTTTCTTCTTAGCACAGCCGCCAATACTCAATGATAGTCCGCATGCTATTGCTAAAATCAACAGCATTAAAAATGTTTTTCTCATCATTCTCCTCCCTTGGGTATATTATCTCAGCTATATATTAGG
>JBHPCH010000011.1:0-37004 GCA_042576125.1 Thermodesulfobacteriota bacterium | reverse complement strand
ATATCTTCTGGGATAATAAAGAAGGAGGTTTTTTTCTGACCCCCATAGACGGTGAAACCCAAAACCTATATGGTCAAATATGCCGCCAAGCCTCATTTTTGTCAGGGTATGTTCGACCAGGGTAAGCGCCTGATCTTCACCTGTCGTTTTCCAATACCGTAATAAGAAATTTATTATATGAGGTGTCGGAAATTTAGGAGCTTTGCTGAACCCGCCATTAACGGGGTCATATCGGTTCAGCAGTTCGTTAAATGCATGTTGAAATATCTGCTTATCAAAGTCATTCCCAGGGTCTGACCGGTTTTGTTCCAATAGTACGTCTATGATTTTTTCAGTTGACTGCAGGACCTCATCACGTCTGTTGTGCCATATATCCTGGAGACGGGGAATCATATCCAGCAGGCCCATGCGTCCGTAACCTGTGTGTTTGGCAAAATAGGTTCCTGCAAAAAAAGGTTTTTTGTCAGGTGTCATGATGATGGTCAGTGGCCAGCCTCCGCTGCCGGTCATCATGTTACAGACTGTCATGTATATGTTGTCAATATCCGGCCGTTCCTCCCGGTCAACCTTAATGCAGACAAAAGTGTCATTGAGCAGTCTGGCAACCTCTTCATCTTCAAATGATTCCCGTTCCATGACATGGCACCAGTGACAGGTTGAATAACCAATGGATAGAAATATAGGTTTTTCCTCTCTGGCGGCCCTGGCAAAAGCCTCATCAGACCATGGATACCAGTCAACCGGATTTTCGGCGTGTTGCAGGAGATAGGGGCTTTTTTCATTTGCAAGTCTGTTGGGCATAATGAATTCCGGTTAAAGTGTTTATTTGTTACTGTAAGAAATACGATATATTCTGCCGCTGTAATCATCCGAGACCAGTAAAGATCCATCCAGCATGATTTCAATATCAACCGGTCTTCCCAGAATCCGATTTTTCTGCAGCCAGCCTTCGGCAAAAACCTCATAACGTATTGGTCTGGAATTCTCCAGTCTGACAAGGCTGATTCTGTAGCCTATTGGTTTGCTGCGATTCCAGGAACCATGCTCTGCAATAAATATCTGTTGAGAATATTCAGCCGGGAACATACTGCCAGTATAAAACTGCATGCCCAATGAGGCCACATGAGGACCGAGATTCTGGGCAGGTTTTGTAAAAGTTTCCGGTACCGATTTATTGCCAAATTCAGGATCAATAACATTGCTGCCATGCAGGTAAGGGAAACCAAAATGCAACCCGGCACGCGGTGCGTGATTGAGTTCGTCAGGGGGCAGATCATCCCCCAACATGTCACGCCCGTTATCTGTAAACCAGAGTTCCATGGTTTCCTGATGCCAGTCAAAGCCGACAGAGTTCCTTACTCCCCGGGCAAAAATCTCAAAATCGCTGCCATCCTTGTTCATTCTTGTAATTGTGCCAAAAAGGTTATCGTCTGGTTCACAGACATTGCAGGGAGCTCCGATTGGCACATAAAGTTTTCCATCCGGGCCGAATTTTATAAATTTCCAGCCGTGCCATTTTTTTTTGGGCGCCCATCAAAGACAATCTCCGGTTTGCCTGGGTTACGAAGCCGTTTTTCAATGCCGGTAAATTTAATGATGCGGTGAATCTCTGCCACATAAAGGTCCCCGTCATAAAATGCTACTCCGTTTGGCATATTAAGGCCTTTGGCAATGGTGATTACTTCATCGGCAACAAAATCACCATTTTTGTCTATAACAGCATAAACCCTGCCGATTTTCATGGTGCCGACAAACAGGATATTGTTGGGACTTAATGCCATGGATCTGGCATTGGGGACATTATCAGAGTAAATGCTTATGGAAAATCCTTGAGGCAGCGAAATGTTTCTTCTCAAAGATTCGTCTGCCTTGCAGTCAGAAGAAGCAAAGATGGCGATAACGATTAAAGCGGGTGTGATTTTTCCTGCAATTTGCAGTAACCTTTTTATTGAAAAAATTACCATTCTCCACCCAGGTAGGGGTTTTCTTTTTTTTCTCTTCCCACGGTGCTTGTTAAACTGTCACCGTAATCATGTCCAGGCCAGATTACTGTTTCGTCTGGAAGAACAGCAATCTTGCTGCCTAAAGACTCCAGCAGGGTATTAAAGTCGCCGCCCGGCACATCTACCCTGCCGGCAGCACCCACGAAAAGAGAGTCCCCGGTAAAAAGGTTACCGTCGACATAGAGGCAGATTGAGCCGGGTGAATGTCCCGGAGTATGGATGATACGTAGAGTGTAATCTCCAAAATCAAGTTGATCACCATCTTTGACCAGCCTGTCTGCAGGAGGTGTACTTTGAAAGCCCTGGCGTTTAAAATACTCTTTTGCTCTCTGATCCTGCAGAAGAAGTTCATCTGCATCATGCATAACAATCAACGCCTGTGTTGCATCCTTAAGGATTTTATTGCCGCATGTATGATCAGGATGGCAATGAGTATTTACTATAAACTTGGTTTTCAGTTGAGATTCTTTGATGAATTTAAGGATCGTATTTTCATCACCACAGGGGTCAATAACTATTGCCTGACGGCTTTTTTCGCATGCCAGTATATAACAGAAAACTTTGTCAGACCCGAGCTGCAATTGCTTTATGATCATAAAAGCTCCTCAATGGTATAAGCCCTGGTGGATTAATATATTTTTACATTTTACTATGGATAAATAGTTTATGTAATAACTGTTACTTCATTTTCTGTGTCAACCTTTGCCAACAGCAGGATTCCTATTATAAAGAAAAAAGTAAGGGAAAGAATAGAAAGCCTCGCGGAATCCGTCAGGTCAATAATCAATGCAAATATTAGGGGTCCGAACACAGAGGCAAATTTTGCACTTATGGCATAAAAACCAAAAAATTCAGCATGTTTACCCTTGGGTATCAGGCTGGAAAATAAAGAGCGGCTGACCGCCTGGCTACCCCCGAGTATTATGGCAATAACAAATCCAAGAAGCCAGAACTCAAAGGCACTATTCATAAAATAGGCGAAGAGTGTGACAATTATAAAGAGAATCAGTGCAAGATATAAAGAACGCTTGGCTCCATAAATTTCAGCCAGCCGTCCAAATAAAAGGGTGCCCGGCATGGCGACAAATTGGATCATCAGGAAACAGGAAAGTATTGTTCCCTGGGATAAACCCAATTCCTCACGTGCAAAAATTGCCGCCACTACAATAATTGTTTGAATCCCATCATTATAAAAAAGAAAAGCGACTAAAAAAAGAAGCAGGGAAGGGTATTTCTTTATTTCAGAGAAAATTTGCAGGTATCCGCGAAGACCACGATGCAGTTTATCAACCATTATTGGACCTGCCGGAACATGTACATAATGATAGGTCGGGACAGCAAAAATAAACCACCAGATTCCGGTCAGTAGAAAACCTGTCCGACTCGCAGCCCCCTTATCCGGGAAACCCAGAAATGAATATCCCTGAATAATGCCAAACACGAGCAACAGCGCAAGGCCGCCTCCTATATATCCATAGGCAAATCCTTTTGAGGAAAGGCGGTCCAGTTCATGGTTTTGGGCCAGCTTAGGGAGAAAGGCATTGTAGAAAACATTGCCACCTGCAAATCCTATATTAGCAACGATGAAAAGAATCAATGCAAAAATAAATCTGCCAGGAGTGGCAAAATAAAGCAGAGATGTGCATAGAGAACCAAGCAAACAGTAAATAAAAAGAAATTTTCTGTGGTTGCTCCTTCTGTCGGCTAAACTTCCAAGATAGGGGGATGTAATTGCCACGATAAGCATTGAGCATGAAACAGCATATCCCCAGAGTGAAGATGCTCTGAAAATGTGGGTAAAGCCAAAGAAAGAAATTCTTGCACCTTCCTCCGGTACAAGCGAGACAAAATAAATAGGAAGAACGGCGGAAAGAATCACCGTGGCAAAGGCTGAATTGGCCCAGTCATACATGCACCAGCCAAACCAGGACTGTTTTTTGGTAGGATGATTAGCCATGGAATTCAGTATCGCAACTCCTTAATTAACCTGCAACTAAAATGTAGTTATGGAGATAATCTTGAAAATCGTTCAGGTGTTTTCTAAGGACAGAAACTGAAGTAGCCCAAATATATGAATCCTTTTCATCATACAGCAAAAAAAATGAAAATGGAGAAGAAGGCGCGATAAAAAACATATGGCTTTTCCAGGAAAACAGTAAATAAATTGTTTCCCTGGAAAAGCTGATTTGAATTTGAACTATTAGGTGTGATACTTGAATGATACGCTTACTTTAGCCCTGTAAGCGACTACCTTGTTGTCATCAATACGCATGTCAAGAGTAGTAATTTCGGCAACCCTCAAATCTTTAAGACTCTCTGCTGCTCTTTCCACTGCGTTTTTAGCTGCTTCTTCCCATGAATTTTCACTTGTGCCGACCAATTCGATAACTTTGTATACACTTCCGGACATTCTGCACCTCCTTTATTATTTTACTGGTTCAGGACTTTAGTCCCCCTATATTCAATTAAAGCAGGTTTACAATCACACGGCCGGTTTGCCGACCCTGCAACATCTTTTCAATAATACCTGAAAGTTCCGGTAGTCTGCATTCAGTAACAAGAGAATCAAGATTATTAATTTTCCATGCACCGGCAAGTTGCTGCCAGATTTTCTGTCTGATATGTGTTGGACACTTTGCTGAATCTATACCCAACAATGACACTCCACGCAATATAAATGGATAAACAGAAAGAGGGAGTTCCGGGGAAGCAACATTGCCGCAGCATGTTACGGCTCCACCATAAGCAGTAGATTTTATAGCAGTAGCGAGGATTTCACCACCAACAGTATCTATTACACCAGCCCATTTTTCTTTAAGTAAAAGTTTTCCGGAGGAATCAGTCGCCTGCTGCCGGGAAATTATTTCCCCTGCACCAAGCCTGCGGAGAAAATCCTTAGCCTCGGGCTTGCCACTTGCGGCAGTAATGTTGTATCCGAGTTTTGCCATTATGGAGACAGCAATGGATCCAACCCCTCCAGTAGCACCTGTTATCAGAATTTTTCCCTGTTCAGGGACGATCGGGAAATTAACCAACCTGTATACTGATTGTGCGGCAGTGAAACCTGCAGTTCCAAATATCATGCTTTCTCTTAAGGAAAGTTGCTGCGGGCAATGGAGAGCCCATCCTGCAGGAATTCGAATATATTGTCCATACCCTCCGGAGGTATTCATACCCAGGTCAAAGCCGGTTGCAATTACCTTGTCTCCGGGACTGAAATCCTTACTGTTGCTTTCTTCCACAACTCCTGCGGCATCTATGCCCGGGACATGCGGATAACGTCTTGTTACACCGCGGTTACCGGAGGCGGACAGGGCATCTTTATAATTCAGTGATGAATAATGAACCCTTACCAGCAGGTCTCCCTGGGGTAATTCATTTATGTTTTTGGTTTCGATCTCCCTTGTGTAGGAATTAGGAGAAGTTTCTTTTACAACCAGAGCGTTATATGAATTATTTTGCATAAGTAATATCCTAAAAAAATTAATTAAATTTACGATCTTCGTTTATTTCACAGAGCAAATACCGTGAATTGCATCACAGGCTTTTGCATAAAGTTTTGTAAGCCAGTCATCACCGGGGATGATATCATCCTTGGAAAGGTCACATTCTGGACAGCGATGAATCCTGGATATCTTTCTCATTATTCTCCTGGTGGTGGCCACAAATGTAGCATGACTCCAGGTCAGGGGAGAAACCGAAAGGGGTTGTCCCGTTACAGGATGAACCTGTTCAGCAAGTACTCCTGAAGGAAGAGCATGTTCGGCAACCCACTCGAGAATTTTAATAGGTTCTGCCAATTCTTTTTCATTGTGGGCCTTATCGGTTAGATAATCGGCAAGCCAGAGGGTGCAGATAAACCATGGATTGCCTGGAAAACGGCTTTCAACCCGGTGATACGGGTCTTCTTCGTAGCGAACCAGGCCACCAACGTCTGTATTAATCCAGAGTTTCTCCTTAAGGGCTTCAAAAGTGGTAATAATGCGTTCATCATCTGCACGATAAAGTCCAAAGGCAAATAATCCCCAGAGACTGGCATCACAGGAATCATCATAAATGAGATTTCCATTGTTATCCCTTGTTACCATGCGGCAGAACCGATTTTTTTCCGGCCGCCAGAGATACTCCGAAGCGGCATCACGTATCTCCGATGCGACCTGCTGGTAATGTTCAGCCAGTTCATCTTCTCCAAACACTGTACAAAAGAGAGAGGCTGCAGTGAGGCC
Source organism: Thermodesulfobacteriota bacterium (assembly GCA_042576125.1). Classification (GTDB taxonomy): domain Bacteria; phylum Desulfobacterota; class Desulfobulbia; order Desulfobulbales; family BM004; genus BM004. The sequence continues at coordinate 30,775 of JBHPCH010000011.1, read as the reverse complement.
GCCAAAAACCGTTCCCGTGGTAAAGGAGAGCATGCCGCGCCGTTCTTCCCATAAATCATAGGATGCATCAGGGAGTCCTGTTTCCTGGTCCCGATAGCGACACATAAATTCTGCAGCCTTCTTGATAAGCGGCCGGTAAAGCGGTTTGATAAACTCAATATCTCTATAAATGACAAAATGATTCCACAGGGCCCAGATAACCAGGGCTGTTTCGTCTTCCTGAATAGGCAGCTGGTGCTGTCCGTTTTTTAGCCAGGGGTGCCAGGAAGAGGCGAGGGTGGCATCAGGATTGTATTTATGCAGAAAATAGCCATCCTTTGTAATTGTTTTCGAGGCAAATTCAAAAAACCGCTGGGCAATTACAGGATAACCGGCAACATCCAGAGCATTGGCCACCAGGGCTCCATCACGGGGCCAGATATAGGAATAGGTGTCACGGTTGAACATGACAACATCGGAATCGTTTGCTGCAAGAATGCCACCTTCTGAGTCAATCTGTGTGTTAAGAACCAGAAGACTGCGGCGATAGAGTGATGCGACCTTGGGCGGTAACCCTTCAAGGGAAAGAGTTTCCTTGTGGACCCAGAGATGCCAGTAGTCAGCTGTTCTTTTAAGCAACGTTTCAGGAGATTTATGTTTGACGATTGCATCAAGACGGCGTACGTCCTGCCATGTCGTTCCTGCAGCAAGCCAGTAGTAGGCTTTTGCCTGTGACGTCCCTTTTATTTTAAGATGCAGTCCAATAACAGAATCAACCGAACCCTGGGCAATGGAATTGCCAGACAGAAGACCATCTTCTGCATCAATAAATGTCCCTTTCATACCATTGACGTTTTTCTGACCAACGGCAAATTGATCCAGCTCTGTACTGTTCACAGTTTTACCGCCTATAATGAAATAACGCGGCCCCTTATAATGGACAAGTGCACCAGATTCAGGATCAAATGCAGCAGTATCACCGACGCTGTTACCCGATATATCGAGGTTGTGACTGAAAAAGAGTCTTATGTACCTGTCCTTGGGCAACGTGTTTTCAACGATTATTTCACGAATATAAACATTTTCATGAAAATCAACAGCATCACGGCACATGAGGAGTATACCCAAACCCTTGTGATACAGGGACACACTGGTCACCATGGTATCCACTTCATACCCCAGGTCAATCTTCCAATCTTCACCAACCCAGGAGAACTGGTTGTCTACCCAGACACCGAAACGGCAGTATTCTCCCTGGACATGGTTTTCCTGGCCGACATGAGGAAAATAAAGGTCGCGGATGTTGTAATTATGATCAAAACAAATAAGAAGTTTGCCGTTTCCAACAGGGATATCTCTTGGCATCCTGGTTCTCTCCCGCTGTCAGGTTAAAATTCCTGCTTTTCCATCAAAAACAACAATGAAAATTCTATCCGTAAGAATTCTTTTACAGAGAGTACGATTGAATACCAGATATCTTACTGAGAAACTGTGGCAAAAGTCCAGCACTACAACTCTAAAAAAGGATGGGGCTGTTTTTTTAAATGAGTAATCAATTTCCTGTGTCCGGCCGGAAATGCATAATTGGAGAGATCTGCAGGATTTACCAAACGATATTCCTGTGCTGTATGAAGTACAGGGTTAAACCTGCCATCCGTTAAACTGCAGAAATAGCAATGCAGCGTTACCCTGTAAATCGTATAACTATGCTTCACAGTGGTTATTTTTTTAAGTTTAGCGATCCGCAATTGAGTCTCTTCAGCATATTCACGGACCAATGCCATCTCAGGAGTTTCTCCAGGTTCAAGGCGTCCCCCCGGGAATTCCCAGAGGTTCGCCCAGACACCTTTTGGTTTACGTTTCTGGATGAAAATCTTGCCTTCATGGGTAAGAATGCCTGTGGCCATTTCAATAAAAACAGTTTGCGAAGGTTTGGTGATAACCGGTCTTTTATGAACCACATTTTTTTTCAGCGACAAACAGAAATTACTGACAGGACAAACCCTACAACGGGGATTCTTCGGAATGCATACAAGGGCACCGAGTTCCATAAGAGCCTGGTTGAATTCACGGGCCTTCCCGTGGGGAAGCAATTCCTCAGCCTTCTCCCATATAAAAAGATGAATTTTTTTGTCTTTTACCGGTTTAGCAAGATTAAACAGGCGGGCAAAGACCCGTTCAATATTGGCATCAACTATTGCATACTCTTTGTTAAAAGCAATGCTCATGATGGCTCCGGCAGTGTATTTCCCTATGCCGGGCAACTGCGATAGAAGTTTATATTCTTTTGGCAATTCACCATAATGCTGCTCTTTAAGAATACTGGCTGTCCTGATGATATTTCTTGCCCTGGAGTAATATCCCAGCCCCTCCCAGAGTTTCAGAATTTTTTCCTCTTTTGACCTGGTAATGCTATCTATATCAGGAAACTGTTCCATCCATCTGATGAAATAATCGATGACCCTATCCACCTGTGTCTGTTGGAGCATAATTTCTGAAATCCAGACATCATAGGGGGAATATGTCTTTCTCCAGGGCAGAGCCCTGGCATTTTCGACAAACCAGTCTAAAAGGTTTTGTTGAATTTTTTTCATAAGGGAAAAAAAGGAATCACGGATTTTATATACACCTGTGTTTCAACTTTAAGCAGGAAAATTTATACCTCTGACTGGTGTAAATCGAGGGCATCGTTCTGTTGATTTCCGACAGGTGAGGATCTATATTGCCTCTGCTGTCATCAATTTAGAGGGCTTTGCAAAAGGCTATGCCGTTAAGGAAACTCTCCATGATACTTATAAAAATTTTAACATGTAGAGTAGCCGCATCCGACACACTGGCTACAGCCCCCGCTGCGACGCAAAGTGAGTTTCCCACAGGCAGGGCAGGAGGAGTAGGAGGACGGTTCTTCATATGGATCCGGGTCTTCCTTGCCGTTAATATCCGGGGCACAATGATCAAGCACCTTGGCAAGGGCAGCAGGTATGGAAAAAACTCTCCCCATGGAAGTATTACTCCAGACACTGTCAGAGGAAATATCCTCAAGGGTACGGGCTATTTTGCCCACCAACCGATAATCATGTTGCAGGGCTACGGAAATTACCCGGCCCAACGATTCGCACATGCCGTGAATGGTTGATCCTGACTTTGTTGTATTGATAAATACTTCACGGATATGATCTTTATCCCCTTTGTTGGCTGTGACATATAAAGAGGCAGGGCCGCTGAATTTGAAAGTGGAGCCATACCGTTCCGCAAGATCCGAAAAAGGAATGCCGGGCTTTTCAACGGCTTTGGAAGCCGAATCGCTCAAAATCCCTGTCATGGATGAATCGCGAAACATTGTTACGCCTTTCAGTTTGCTGTCACGGGCAATAAAAAGCATTTCCTTTATATCGTCAACTGTAGTATGGGCAGGCAGGTTTATAGTCTTTGAAACAGCAGTATGGTTAAATGTCTGACACGCTTCCAGAATCCTAATCTGCTGCAGCGGGGTTATATTATGCGCTGTCTGGCTTTCAACCCAGTCGAGTTTGTTTTCGTCATAATCGTAAAATTCTACTGGAACAAGGGTGAATTCTTTCCAGGAACCATCAGCATCTTTTACACGACGGGACTGGATCATTGAAAAGTAAGGTTCAACACCGGTACATGCGACCCGCATAAGCTGAGAAATAGAACCGGTGGGTGCCTGGGATGTTGTAACTGAGTTATAGAGTCCACCCAGTTTTTTTGCCGTATCAAAAATTCTTTTTATATGTTTCTGCCAGGTAGTTTTTTCAGGGAGTTCCGAGACAAATTCCTCTGCCTCTTTGCGAATTTTATTCACATACTTCATGTTCCATTTTCTGGGTTCAAGTTCTTCACCTTTGCTCTTTTTAAACTCAGCATAGTCAATACTTCCCTGCATGGAACCGAGCATCAAAACGAGTTGGGTAGACTTGGCAAATTGTGGCGCGTCATGTTCATCGGCATAGGAAATGTCAAAATGATTCATGGCATGCTGCAAGCCTGTGAAACCAATACCAATTGGTCTGAACTTCAAGGTGTTCTTTTTAATACGTTCAATTGGCGGGAAACCACCCATATCAAGAATATTGTTACCGGCAATAGCCGCTAGTCTGGCACCCTCATAAACATTTGCGAGATAGACGGAAAATTCACTATCAAGACATTTTGTCAAATTAACGGTGAGAAGGTTACATGCCGTATCCTGGGTCGAAAGATATTCTCCGCATGGATTAGAAAAAACAGGATTATATTTTTTAGGTACCGGTGTGTTATCAAGACTTTTTTGTGTGAAAAGCAGGCCAGGGTCGCCTGATTTCCAGATATACTCTGCAATAAGCTGAATTAATTCTTCATCTTCCCAAAACTTTTCATCCGTAACATTAACCGAAACATTGCAACCAGTGTAAACACCTGGCTTGTCACCCTTAAAGGTAATAAGCTCCTTAATATCCTTGATACTATAATCAGCCTGTATCATTAAGGCGCCGCGGCGTTTACCTCCCTGACTTATTCTTGCTGAAAGATGCGAATACCCCTTGGCAAAAGAAACTGGTCCTGAGGCAGTACCCTGACCTCTGTCAACACTGGTTCCTTTGGGACGAATGTGGGAGACATCAATACCGCCACCGCCGGAATGCTGGAAAATGGTCACAAGATCACGCTCCATATCAAAGATTGCCTCTGTGGAGTCTTTCACATTGCCCAGGGGATAACATGAATAATATCCTTTTCTCCTGGTATAAGGATTGCCGCCGTTCATCAGAAACGGGGTAGCAGTGATGAATAGTCCCTTTTGTAATGCTTTAGAAATGCCTGGATAGGAGAATTCATTGCTGATGCGATTCAAAACCTGACTGAGATTTTTTTCAATGGGTTCTCCTGTTTCAGGATCCCTTACAGCATATCTTTCCTGAACCAGATAATCTTCAAAACGGTCCCATTCCTTGACGGCATCTTCATAGCTGATTGGCAGTTTCATTCTCCAGGCCCCTTACATTGAAAGCAATACATGATTTATTGGATAAATTGAAGTTTGTTATCCGTGGTTAATATGAGCAAAAAGGCAGTAAATATTTAATAATATTAATTTTTCTTTCAAAGCGCAAAATACGCTAAAGAACGTTGGATTTGTTCTTTATAGTTTCAGTAAAATAACAGCATAAAATAAAGTAACTTGTGTGTCAAAGGAAAAGGCACCACAATATGTAGTATAATATGGTGTTTTTGTGCAAACTCAGATATAGAGGGATTTAGAGAGTGTAATAAATAAGGAAGAGTAGGAATTTTCTTGTGAGGCAAAAAAAATACATGTTCTCATCGACAATAAAAAAGGGCGGCTAGTTTATAGCCACCCTTTTTTATTGTTAGAACAACGAATAATTATTTCTCAATCACTGCTTCAATAAATGCTTCAACTCTACGATTATTCATCCTGCCTGCAGGTGTGTCATTGGAAGCAACTGGTTTGGATTCACCATAACCACGGGTTGAAATCCTTGAAGCATCAATATTGTATTTTTCAACAAGTTCTTTCTTGACACTTGCAGCTCTTCGGTTGGAAAGATCCATGTTGTATTCATCAGTGCCTATACTGTCTGTATGACCCTCAAGTTCTACATCAGTTTTAGGATAAGCCGTAAGAAGATTTGCCACCTTTTCGAGATCTGCATTATACTGATCTTTGACATCAGTCTTATCAAAGTCAAATTCAACATGAAGGGTCACAGTAACGTTTCCTACAAGAGGTATGGGGCAACCGAATTCATCCACCTTAATACCTTTTGGAGTGTCCGGACATCTGTCGCTGCTGTCAAAGACACCATCTCCGTCACTGTCAATATCGGGTAAGGGGCAGCCCAACTTGTCAACTTTTACGCCTGCAGGTGTATCCGGGCATTTATCCAGGTAATCAACAATACCATCACCATCACTGTCTATCGGACAGCCGACCTTATCAACCATTACACCCAGTGGAGTGTTCGGACATTGATCAATGCTGTTGCCAACACCGTCACGGTCGTCGTCCATTTCAAGAAAAATTCTGGCAACCAGATCGCCCATGCCTTTGCCGACATTTACCGTATCGCACTCTTTAAGGGGTTTCATATATAAATTATTTGCATCAACGGCAAAACCGCAACCGCTTTGAGCTGCTATCTCTTCCATAGTAGTTTTATCAGCAGGATTATCCCCCAAGAAGATGGTATAGATGCAGACATCATTACCATACATCTTATTCATTGCTGCGGCGGCAGCTACTGGATCATTATCTTCGGGTAAATCTTCTCCATCGCTGAACAAAATTACCGCTGTCCTGCCGGATACCTGTTTCAGATCGTTGCTGGCATCATTAATGGCACCACTGAGATCTGTAATTAAGCTGCCTTTCTCTCCCACTGAATTAACAGCACTTACAAGACCATTCCTGGAATATGGGCTCATTCCATAAACAAGTCCGTTTGCAGATGAGAGAGATCCGAAAACCCTCATTCCTGCATAAACATCAAAATACTCAGGAAGGGAATTGCTCATGCATCTGATCAGTCCCTTTGAGACATCAATGTCTGAAGGAGTAGGGCTTGAGGCGACCAACTCTTTTTTGAAATTCATTGAAGAAGAAGCATCCTGGATAATAATAAAATTATCAGTCTTTTTCTGATATTCCCCACTATTAATCATCGCCTGGATGCTTACGGTGGTACAGGAAATATCCGACGCACTTTGAGTAGACACACCTGCACAACCTGATAGAACAAGGGTTAAGATCAATACCAATAAACTTGTAAAAAGATGGTTAGTTTTCATGTTCCCTCCTTTAGTAGAAACTAGAAAAAAATCCTTTAGGTAAAAAACGTCAATTTCGTCTGAATAAAAACAGAAGTTCTTTAATTATTTATATTGATTGCGACATAAAAAGACACGGATAATTTAAATATTATCAATTAGCTCATGTTGACTGATTTGTCACGCAGAAAATGAAAAGGTAAATCATTTGTCTGCTTGACCATTATTTTCTTGGAGTTCCTGTTTCGGCCGAAAAAGACTGCCAATCGTTTTTAACATTTTAATGACACCCCGCCATATTTTCGGAAGGAGCCATATAAGGAACAGTATAAAAATTATAAGGAAGATTACAAATAGCAAAGGGTAGTGAAGAGCAGTCCAGAGTCCGGCAATGACAACAACATCTTCGCCAAGAGATGCAAACCAGTTGGTAAATGGTTCAGGTGAGGCATTGATAAGCAACCTGGTTCCGGCTTTGGCAGTATGGGTTGAGGCAGCCATCCCGCCACCCAAAAGGGCTGCTGCAATGGAAGCAGAAGGGGTCATTTCGCCAACCGCGGCCACAGCCAAAAGGGCACCTAATGGAATTCTGATAAAAGTATGTACTGTATCCCATCCGTTATCAACGCCCGGTATTTTATCGGCAAAAAACTCTACGACATACATGACACCGGCGGCAGTTAATATCAATGGGTCTGTCAATATAACAAGATCAGGGGGCAGGGTAATATTGCCGGTTAACCCTAAAGTTCCCAGTACGAGTATGGCTGCATAGAGATTTATGCCGCTGGCCCAGGCAACACCCATAGTCAGAGCAATTGTCTGAATGATGGGATCAAGATGTCCCACTGTTTATGTCCTCATGTGTTTGGTTATTCTTTTGAACGGCTTTCTGGCATATAATATTGTATCTGTCAAGAGAGTCGCGGGCTGCCTGCAATGCCCTGCCAGCCAGATCGCAACCCTTTACATCAGGAAGTTCCTTACCTATTATTATATCCATAATCTCGGAGGGTTTCAAATCATCTAACGGGGCAGCAGGCACGTAGCCCTCCAATTTGCCGTCCACCCGTCGAAGTAATCCACCATCAACCAGGTCATTTACAATTACTCCAACAGTTTTTTCGGTCTGATTGAGAACTTCGGCGAGGGATTTTCTGTCGGTAATTTTTCTGTTTCCATAATCATCCAGGGCTGCATCCATTATGTCAAATGCCATTGCCAGACGGGCAGAAGGAGTGATGAGTATGCTTTTCCATTGATATTGACGCCACGTCTGGAAGGCAAAGGAAAATTCTGCTCCCAGCAGAAATATTACCCAGGCGACATATATCCAGAGGAAAAAGAGAGGTAATGTGGCGAATGAACCGTAAATGGCATTATACTTCGCAACACCAATCTGCATTTTTACGTAAAGCACCTGAACCCAGAACCAGGCCAATCCGCCAAAAATACCTCCACCAAAGGCAGGCAGATATCCAACCCTGGTATTCGGGAGAAACTGGTACAGCAAAGAAAAGGTAACAACCAGTAACCCAATCGGCAGGGCCTTGAGTAATAACTTCTGCACCCAGAGTACGGGCAGAATATTTTGAATATGGGCGTATAATGCTGAACTTTGCACGAGGGTGGATGCACCCAAGGCCAGGTTCACACTTAATGGCAAAAGGATCATTAAGGCCATGTAGTCAATTATCTTTCTTCCAAAGGCACGGCCAGTGGCAGTCTGCCAGATGGCGTTCATTGACCGTTCTATGGATCCGAGTACCCCGAGAGCAGCAAGGATCATTCCAAGAACACCAAACGTACCTAAAGTGGTAAAATCCGTCCGGTCCACGTAGTCGAATATCTGGTCAACAGCTCTTTTTAAATGTGAAGTAAGACCTGCAGGTTGCGATTCTGTGGTACTGATTTCCTGGTTATTGCCACTTGTGTCCGGAGGCAATGCCGGAATATTCTCATCTTTTTGTATCTCCGGGGTATCCGGTTCAGCAGCAGTTTCAGCAGGTATATCTGTTTCAGAAGATTCAGTATCAAACTGTTCAATTAACGAGTAGGCTGCCTGACGCATTTGATCTCCTGCGCCCAGTCCTTTCAGGACAGCTGTCCCCAATGCGAGCATGGGAACAAGTGAAAGCACAACAGTAAAGGTCAGGGCGCTGGCACGCAAGGTGACTTTGTCGTTTTGTGACTCACGAACAACAATAAAAATAATGCGAAGTAAACCACGGATAAAACTCAGAGCAATACTTTCACCTTTCTGCGGTATCTTCCATACCCAGCTGCAAAACTGCTCCCAGCTTTGTAAAATTCTCTCACTAAGTGGAATGTTTTGAATTGATTCTTCTTTTTTCTGAGATTGGTTTTCAGTCATTTTGCCCTATTACTGAATTATTAACGGAAAATTATTTAAACTTATTGTTCTTAGGCCATGAAATTATTTTTTAAAATTATTTGCCGAATAACCCCTTGAGAACATTTTCCGGTGATTCCTTTGTATCTTTTTTCTGGCTGGAACTATCCAATTGCTTAAAAATTTCTTTCTGAATGGACTTTTGAATCTGCTTCTGGACTTCTTTAGTATCTAGAGCAGGTTTCGGGCTTGCCAAATTGCCGGTAAGTTTAAGGTTCAGGGTGGACCCGCCCTGATCGTCCGTCAGATATTTTGCAAATGAAGTACGGGATTTCAGCTTGTCAGCCAATGCAGGAGCCAGATGCAGGGTTACGGGAAGATTCAGGCTGCCGTCCAGACCGATAACACCTTCAGCTTCAGCATTAAGATCAGCACCCTGCATATTTGACTTGATCTGAACTTTACCACCATCAACAACTTTGAATGTGCCTGAAATGTTTTTATAACTGATATTGTTTAGTTCCTGTAAACCCAGAAGGGTGGAAATGGAAGACGACACAGGTGTTCCTCTGATTCCGCCATCTGTTATGGTGTAGGAGCCATCTGCCTTAAGAACATTTTTAAGTTCTGCCCAAGAGGTGCCCGCACCGGTAAAATTCATTGCCGCCTGTAAGGATCCCGTTAACATGCCGGCTGCTTTTTGGATGATTGCGGAACTGAGATCAGCAGCCTGCATCGATTCTAATCCTAAGTTGCCATTATATGTCAAACCGGGCTGATTGAGATCCACTGTCAGATTCGATTCCAGTTTACCGCTGTATGCCCGGGCTGAAAGCTCCTGAACCGTGAGAATCCCCTTGCTGAGATTAAATATCAGGGCAAAGTCATTGGTAGTAAGCCCCTTGTAGAAAGCCTTGTCAACTTTCATTGTGCCTTTGGCGATCAGACCGGAAGGAAGAGAGTCAGCAATAATTTCATTGGATTTACTCATCTTTGGTTGAAACTTGTCAGGTTTTTCCGAAGTTGCAGGCATGCCTGCAAGCATTGCAAGGAGTTTGTCAATATTTAAGGATTTACTACTGATATTTAGAGATGCATTCGGTGACTTCATGTAACTTTTAACATCAGCTTCAGCATGAACCTGTTCATCTTCCAGGTTTATATCCAGGATAATATCCATATCATTCTGATTGATATTTCCTTTACCGTTTGCTTTGGTTTTGGCAGTTCCATAGGCAATTGCAGCATTGAAATCATATGTGCCACTGTATTGCATCTCCTGCATGGTTTTACCGAGTGATATGCTGAGCCTGGTACTTGTTGTTGCATCAACTGCAGGAATTTCACCCAGCTGATCAGTGATTTTAATCCGGGCATTATTCAATTGTATTTGATTTACGGTCAGGGCCAGGGGCAGGGCCGATGAAACAGGTGTCGATTTTTGAGTTTTATTCTGGGCTGTATTTTCAGACAGAAAAGCCAGAGAAGAAAAATTAAACTTTCCATTCTTGTCACGATGTATTTGAACAGCAGGTTCATCAAAGCGAATTTCGCTGATGATAAGCTTTTTCTGTAGAAGAGGCATGAGATCGTAGCTGAGAACAAAGGCCTTGGTACTGACAAAATTGTTTTCCCGGTCAATTTCTTTGATTTGGAAATCTCTAATCGTTATGCCGGAAAGAAGGCCTATCTTTATATCTCCTATGGTCACCTTTCTTCCCAGGGCAGCTTCAGCTTGTGGTATGATAAGTGCTTTGACGCGTTCATCAGTAAGATAATAGTGTACAAAGACGATGAGACCTGCAACAGAAACAACTAACAGAAAAATGATGATGCCGAATACTTTGCCGAGTTTGCCCATAATATTCCTCTTAAATAATGAGAGTTGTTCTGCAGCATATTGGATTGGTTATGTTTTTTTAGATTAGTATGCATGATAAAATAATGCAAATATATCCAAAGAGCTTTACTTATCTAAAACAATCATTAATAAATAATAATTAAGGAATTAATTGTGTTAACTTTTCAGTAGGTTTGCACAAACACTATAAAGATAATTGCCAATATTGTAATCTGGTCCATAACAAGTCTGCACACTGAAGCAAAATAGAAATTTCACATATTTAACTTGGAGTAACACATGGAAAAATTCATTGATTCTCTACCATGGGGAATCCTTATTATTGCTTGCCTGAGTTTGGGGTTGGCGCCTTATAATCCGCCACATATAGTGGAAAAGCTGCAAATGCTGTTCAAAGGTCGCCTTGAGCGACCAATCGACTGGTTCGACTTATTCATGCATGGAATCCCATGGATTCTTTTGATATTAAAAGGTGTTTTTACCTTAAAGAAGTAAATTTTTTTATCTTAAATATACCATCAACCAAGTGTTTTTTTTCTACCATACAAACTGATACCCCTGTTAGGAGTAGATTTCCTTGAAACGCAGATTCTTTGAGTTTGTTTTAATCCCGCTTCTTTTCCTGCTTGTTGTAGGAACCTTGTCCTTTTTGTTTTTTCTCCCTCGCTATTTAGAAAAAAACATCCTGCCTTCTCTGGGAAATCAATTCTTCACGTCGGTAACCGGTCAGGTTTTCAGCATAGGAATTAATGAAGCTTCCATAGGGGACTTAACGCTTGGTGATAGAAAAAACAGTGCTCTCAGAATCGGCTCAATCCAAGCAGATTATTCATTGTCATCAATATTAAATAAACGAATTGATCATATAAAAATAAACGGGTTTACCCTGAACCTGGAAATTTCAGAGGGAAGGATTGTTATTCCAGGGTTTAATTTGCAGAAGGTTGCTGCAACTGAAAAGAAACAAAAAAAATCACGAAGCTCTCCTGCGATCAATATTGACTGGCAGCCGGACAATTTCCAGATTACGAATGGCTTCATAAATATTATATATAAAAATCAGCATATTTATATTCCTTTTGATCTGCAAGTAACCGGAAAAGAACAACCGGACACCACAGCCCCGAATGCTTACCAGGTAAATTTGCAGATTAATCCACTGGGTGAAAAGGCTGCTGTTGCCGGAACCATTGACCTTACCAACAATAAAGCCATATTCACTCTTTCGGCTGATTCTTTAGATATGAAATCCCTGGCGATCCTATTGGAGGATGGACAGAAATTCCTCAATGAGGCCAAAGTTACAATCAAATCAAATGCGGAAGTTAAACTCATACCGTTTCAGCTTGTTTCGTCGAAGATTGAGTGCGAATTTGAATCTTTAAATTTAATCTCCGACAAGCTCACATTCGGCACACCTGCACGAAGTTCCGAATCAAATAAACCATTACAACTGCAGATAAACGGAAACGGCCTGCGGTGGGATGTAACTGCACATGGCTCCATAGTCAAACCCCTGGAAGCCTCAATTGTAATGGATGGTAAATTTTTTCCGGAAAACAATTCTGCTAAAAGCTCCGGAAATATTGTGATTACTATTGCAGACCAGGCAGTAGCACTCAATCCTGAGAATTTACCTTTCATCATCAAGGGAAATCCTGTGATACAAGGGGAGTTTTCAGTCAATACTTCTCCAGATACATGGCAGGCCGAGATTAAGAGTCGGGACCGTAAAAATAATTTTGAAATTTTATATGGTAAAAACATTCTGGGCGCAGAAATCCCTTCCTTTAGCATACATGGAAATGGGGATGCAGATGCTTCGCAAATTAAAGTTTTACTGGCTTTAGAAAATATTCGTGCAACCGGCCCGGATACAGCAGAGATAATCCTGTCTGGTGCAGATTTGCAGGCATCTTTGAGTCAGGCGAAAAAATCCCCACAGACAAGTCTTCTTGGCGGCAAGTTCGACATCTCAATTACTGAGGCAAAAATCAAAAAAGAATCATTGACAGTAAATGGGGGCATTGCCCTTTCCGGAAACATGAAGCCGCAAACGCTACAGGACATGAAATTTCCTGAAATAACCGGCGAACTCCTTGTCAGCAATGCAAAAGCACATGATCAGAATAACAATATCAGTGTAAAATCCATTAAGGGAAGGATTCCCTGGCAGAAGTCCACGGAATATCATGAAGCCAGAGGAGAAATAACAGTTTCAGGAATTACGTGGAAGATGAATGAACTTGGTTCTTTTGAGGCTGATATTAGACAAAAGGGCTCAATATATTCAGTTGACGGCAGATTTAATCATTTTCTTCCAGATGGACTCGTAACCACCGTAAGCGGTAAGACAGAAATCATTGATTCACAGTACCTGGCGGACATGTTACTCCATATGAATGTAACTCCATTTGAACAACTGCATCTTGGCAGATTTGACACATCAATGTCCCAGTCTTTTATAAATGGAGAGCTCGGTCTGGACGGCAAAATCAGGTACGACAAAAATGGTCTGACAGGAAATATGGCCGTAATGATGCAGAATGGGAGATTTGAAAATCAGGAAAAAAAATTAACTGTTAATAACATTAATTTTACACTGCTCATGCCCTCCCTGCCTGATATCCGCTCAGCACCGGCCCAAAAAATTGTTTTTGAGAAGGCATCTGTTGGGGATCTGATCTTTAAGAAAGGAAAAGTGATCTGGCAGCTGGAATCACCGGATTCAATGTTTATCGAAGAAGGAGTGGTAGGCTGGGTTGGAGGTCGTGTTTTTACAAATGCCGTGAGAATTTCTTCTGAAACAGACGAACTTGTTGTGCCAATATTCTGCGACAGACTTATCTTAACAGAAGTGCTGACACAATTCGGGATAACTGGAGCTGTGGGGGAGGGTACAGTAAGCGGCAGAATTCCTCTGCATGTCAGAAGGGGGAATATTCGTTTCGAGGATGGTTACCTTTATTCCAGCCCGGGACAGGGGGGAAGCGTCAAAGTGGCAGCTTTTGATTTACTGGCAGCCGGAATCCCCAAAAACACACCCCAGTTTGCCCAGATTGATTTTGCAGCAGAGGCCCTGAAAAATTTTCAGTATAACTGGGTCAGGCTTTTATTAAATAGTGAGGGAGACGATTTGATCATGCAAATGCAAATGGACGGCAAGCCTGTGCAGTCCCTGCCGTTTATTTATGACAGTCAGACCGGATTACTGCAAAGGGCAGACGAAACGAAAAAAGGTATACATCAACCCATACGCCTTGATGTCAATTTCCGCCTCCCTTTGAACAGATTTTTAGGCTATGGCGGTAAGATTCAGGATATGATGAAAAAGATGCAATAATACAGATAATATCCTCGTATCTTTATAGAAAATACATACTGCAAATATTTATTGTAGAGAGTATTATTTTCTGCAAACAATAAAAATATGGAGAATGATATGATGAAATTTTCTGGAATACTATCGGTACTCCTGCTTCTAATGCTTTTGGGCTGTACCAAACACGAGGTGGAAACCAGGAGCCAGGTTGAAGTGGCACCGGTTGAAATTAAACCCATTCATATCACCATTGATGTGAATATAAAAGTTGACAGAGCCCTGGATGATTTTTTCTCTGATATTGATGAATCCGCCAAAGAGATCAAATAGACAATTTATAACTACATACGTAAAATATTTTACAATCAGGAGAAAAAGATGAGAAAACATTCCGTCTTCTATACAATTATAGCTTTATTTGCTGTTTTGATTTTTTATGCAGAGGGTAATTGTTTTGCGGGAGCAAACGATATCAAGGCAAGAATGCAACAGAGGCTGCCGACAATTGTTACACTTAAATCCTCAGGGATTATTGGCGAAAACAATAACGGGTATCTGGATTATATCCCCGGAGCTCCCCAAAAAGAGTCAGGTGTAGTTGCGGCGGAAAACAATGACCGTGGAGCTGTTTACAACGCCATTGCCAAGCAGCAGGGAACAACGCCCGGGCTTGTAGGAAAACGGCGAGCCATTCAAATCGGCCAGAAAGCTTCACCCGGTGAATGGCTTCAGGATGCATCCGGGAAATGGTACAGAAAATAAACCACAAATTAATAGCAAATTTACTTCATAAAGGATGCAGCTGCGGAAAAAATCGCGACTGCATCTTTTTTTTGCCCGTTATCGTATTCCAATGATAAATAAACCCCGCAGCGATATATTTAAACCAGACAGTTCAGACCTTGATAATTCGCTTCTTGAAATGTCAGAGGAGTGTATCGAATGTAAATTATGTGTAAAGCAATGTGCTTTTTTAAAAAAATACGGTACTCCAAAGTTCATAGCAGATAGTTGGCCCAAGCAGGGAGAGACAAAATTTAAGATGCCTTTTGAATGCAGTCTCTGTTCCCTCTGTACAGCGGTATGCCCGGTCGATATAGACCCCAAAAGAATGTTTTTTGAAATGCGTCGTTATACTGTGGCCTGCGGCAGTGCAGATTTTGCAAAACAGAAACTACTGCTCAATTTTGAAAAACGTGGCACATCAAAACGCTATTCATTTTATGGTTTTCCGGAAGGTTGTGATACAGTATTCTTTCCCGGTTGCGCCCTGGCCGGCAGCAGGTCACAGCGCGTCATGCAACTGTATGATCATTTGCAAAAAAATATTCCAAACCTGGGGATTGTCCTGGACTGTTGTACCAAGCCTTCTCATGACCTTGGCAGGACAGATTTTTTTCATGCCATGTTTAATGAGATGCAGAATTACCTTGTAGACCATGGCATAAAAAATATTTTAACTGCCTGTCCGAGCTGCTTTGCTGTTTTTACCAAATACGCAAAAGGACTTAACACACAGAGTGTTTATGATATCCTGGCGCTTGAGACATGGCAGACAATAAACCTTACTAATCATCAAACAGCGGTAACACTCCAGGATTCATGTGTTGCCCGCCTGGAACAAAACATTCAGGATTCTGTAAGAATACTTATCCTGGCCCAGGGCGTTAATTTGGAAGAAATGAAACACCACCGCAAAAAAACTCTCTGTTGCGGTGAAGGAGGTGGGGCAAATTTTGTTGCACCTGATCTGGCAGGTCAATGGGGAGAAATCCGCAAAACAGAGGGGGAGGGCAGGCGTATAATAACCTATTGTGCCGGCTGTGCTAATTTTCTTGAAAAGATAGGTCCGACTGCCCATCTTCTTGATCTTGTTTTTGATCCTGCTGCAACATTAAGCGGCAAGGCAAAGATTACAAAATCTCCTGTAACATATCTGAAGCGTCTCTTACTGAAACACAGCTTCAGAAAAAAACAGAAATACGCTTTTACCAGGGAAAGAAATTTTACCTGTACCGGTTGTCCATAATGTTTTTATCAAACTGAACTTGTCGATCAGGAACCTTTTTATTAATATAATTTTTTGTGAATATAGAGTCGATAACCTGATCACTAAAAACAAAAAGAAAAATGATGCACGAAGAGACTATTAAAGACATGCAGAATAATACACCTCACCCCCCCCAGGAAGAAGAAAACAATAAAATGCTTTCAGGTAATTTCAGGGAAGCAAGTTATGTGGTTTTATTTATTGCAGCAGTATTCGTCATCAATGCTATGGAAACAGGCAGCTATCGAACGCCATGGCCCGTGGCAATAATTGCTACCCTGGCAGGGTTTGGGCTCTTCGGCTATTCCTGGTACCTGCAATCACGGAAACAATAAAAAACTTTCCCCTCTTGTCCGTCTTTCCTCTCACCGTTCCGGCAGGTACTCAAACTCCTGTTTCAATTTCGGTTGCTTTAATTATTATATAAAATCTGAAAATCCATTGATATAAGTCAAGGTATACAGATTAAAGTTATTGTACTATCAACTGAAAATTCAAATGAGGATAATACCATGATGAAAAAAATTGATTTAGACCCGGCAAGGGAATTTCATCCGGAGCATATGAAAAAATTTCTGGTACATGATTCAGCCTATTTCCGGATCATTAACTTTAATCTCGGTGCCGGAGTAGTTTTTCCGGTTCATTCCCATGACCTTGATGGTCAGCTTTCAATACTGGTTATTGAGGGGGAAGGAGAATTTCTGGGAAAAGATGATACATCCATACCAGCCAAAACTGGTGATATTCTAATTTCAGATATCCAGGAACCCCATGGCGTTAAAGCAACAACCAATATGCGGATTGTCGTGACCATTGCCCCGCCTCTCTAGCCCGCATTTCTCACGAACATTTTAGCATTCAATAGTGAATGGTGATAGTCTGAGGGCATAGAAGATGGTATGCAGGGTATTAACAGGAACAGAGTGTTTACGAATGTTGTAGATGAAAAATATGCTGAACTGTTCGCACAAGGTAAGCCGAAACATCCTTATAGCCTGCAGTGTAGGACGGTAAGTTTATACCCTGTCTTTAAGGGTGCATACTAAAGTATAGCTAACCCCCCTACACTTTGTCTATCCGGCGTCTCGACTTGTGAGAAACCAGGGCTAAATGGAGACAAAACATAAGGTCATATCTTCTTCATTGTTTTCAGTAAGATGAAGTTTGGCTTTCTGTTCGGATTTTAGTATGGTGCTGCGTTATCGTTTTTCATGATCACCATAAACAAACGCGGAACATGCTTAATATTATAGAATATCCTTTCACTCCCAAAAAAATCTCTATTAGCGGCCATGTGCTCTCCTATCTTGACGAGGGAGAGGGAAGTCCGATTGTCATGCTGCACGGCAATCCCACCTGGTCCTTTTATTATCGCAATCTCGTAAGCCTTCTCCGCAATAAACACAGGGTAATTGTACCGGATCATATTGGATGTGGTTCCTCTGATAAACCCCAGGATTATCCCTATCTGCTTGAGAACCATATTGATAACATTGAGAGATTACTGGCAAAAGTCGATATAGACAATTTCTCACTTGTGGTCCATGACTGGGGTGGCGCCATAGGTATGGGTTTGGCTTCCCGTAAACCTGACAGGATCAAATCCATAACCGTTATGAATACAGCGGCTTTCACCTCACAGAGAATACCTTTACGGATCAGTTTATGCCGTATTCCAATTTTGGGAGATATACTGGTCCGTGGTTTTAACGGCTTTGCAAAAGGCGCTCTAACCATGGCCGTTACAAAAAAAATGGAACCAGAGATTGCCAGGGCATATATTGCACCCTATGATTCCTGGGCAAACCGTATTGCGCTGCTCCGTTTTGTTCAGGATATACCCCTTTCCCCCAAAGACAAGTCATGGGACACACTTATTGCAATTGAAAAGTCACTAATACAGTTTCAAAATACCCCGATGTTGATCCTGTGGGGCGGAAAGGATTTCTGTTTCACCCGCCATTTTTATGATGAGTGGCTGCTCCGTTTTCCCGACGCCAATGGACATTTTTTTGCTGATGCCGGTCATTACGTCCTTGAAGACGCTTTTGACAGGCTGGCTCCACTGATCACAACTTTTATGCAAAAGCATGGCAAGGTATGAACCACAATATAGCCGAAACTCTGCCCCAAATTGCTGAAATATATCCTGACCGGAAAGGCCTTATCTGCAAGACTGTAAAAGGATACAAATCGTGGTCCTTCAAAGAGATGGACAGCTTGACAGATTTTTTTGCCAGGAGTCTGTCTGACTTGGGAGTAACCCGGGGCGACAGGGTAATGCTGATGGTAAAACCTTCGGTGGAGTTTATCACATTAACCTTCGCACTTTTCAAAATTGGTGCGGTCATTATCCTGATCGATCCAGGAATGGGCTACAAAAATCTCCTTAAATGTATTGGAAAGGTAAAACCGGAGATCTTCATTGGAATACTCAAAGCACATCTATTCAAACTCATCTTTCCCAGCCCTTTTAAAACTGTAAGGACTTCGGTCTGTATCGGCAGATCCTTTGGCTTTTTCGGTCAGACTCTTTCTGCTGAAGCTGCTGAAAAATCTGCATTCTACGGGACCTCTTTCCCAACCGTTCAGTCAGAAAAAAATGATCCGGCGGCAATACTTTTTACCACGGGAAGCACTGGTCCTCCAAAGGGGGTGCGTTATGAACACGGCATCTTCCAGGCCCAGTTGAAGTTAATCAGAGATTATTACCGGATAGGACCGGATGATATAGACCAGCCGGCCTTTCCACTTTTTGCCCTTTTTTCAACCGCACTTGGCGCCTGTTCAGTCATACCGGAAATGAATCCAGCAAAACCTGCCCAGGTGGATCCTGCTAAATTTGTCAGGACAATAAAGGAAAACAATGTAACGTATTCGTTTGGTTCCCCGGCTATCTGGAACGTTGTCAGCAATTACTGCCGGCAGGAAAAAATCACCCTGACTTCAGTAAAAAAAATCCTTATGGCCGGAGCACCTGTTCCAGGAGACCTGCTGCAAAGAACCCTCTCTATATTGCCTGCTGACGCTGAAATACATACCCCATACGGGGCAACAGAGTCTCTGCCAATCGCCTCTTTAACAGCAAGGGAGATACTTGCTGAAACCTGGAATAAAACAAGAACAGGTAAAGGTGTCTGTGTCGGAAGAGTTCTGCCCGACATTGAAATAAAAATCATAAAAACCTCGGATGAACCCATTGATCAATTGCATGACTCGCAGCAGTTGCCTGTATATGAGATCGGTGAAATAATTGTAAAGGGGCCGGTTGTCACCAGGGCTTATGACAATAATGACAAAGAAAACAGGCTGGCAAAAATTAAAGATAAAGATGGATTCTGGCACCGCATGGGAGACCTTGGATATTTTGACCACAATTCCAGATTGTGGTTTTGTGGTCGTAAAGGACACAGGGTTATAACTAAGTCCGGCACCATGTATACTGTCTGTTGCGAGGCAATTTTCAATGAACACCCGAAGGTTTTCAGGTCTGCACTCGTGGGTATCGGCTTGAAAGGGCAGCAGCAACCTGTCTTGGTTGTCGAACTGTATGACCGGAAAACAACTGACGGGATTGTATCGGATCTGAAACAAATGGCTCTGGAGAATGAATTAACCCGCACAATTGAGCATTTTCTCATACATCCTTCCTTTCCGGTCGACATTAGGCATAATGCCAAAATTTTCAGAGAAAAACTTACGTTCTGGGCTGATGATGAACTTAAAAAATCATAAAAAAACGGATCTAGATTATTTATGAAAGCATTTATCACCGGCGGCGGAGGATTTGTCGGATCAGCCATTGTCCGTCAACTTGTAGACAAAGGTATCGAAGTTGCTGTCTTTGGCAGAAACCATTATCCAGCCCTGGATAAACTTGGAGTGCGTCAATTCCAGGGTGATATTCTCGACAGTGATCTGTTGATCCGTTTCATGCAGGGATATGACACAGTCTTTCACGTAGCTGCCAAGGCGGGAATCTGGGGTTCAAAAAATGAATTTGAACAGACCAATGTAACAGGAACGAGAAATGTTCTCGGGGCCTGTTTTGCCAACAGTATTCAATCACTTGTATACACCTCAACCCCCAGTGTGGTCTTCAACCGCATGGATATAAATGGTGCAGATGAATCATTACCATACGCTCAACGGTTTTTATGTTATTATGCTTCAAGTAAAGCTATAGCAGAGCAAATGGTACTTGCAAGCAACTCTGAAATTCTAAAAACCTGTGCTATCCGTCCGCATCTGGTCTGGGGCCCGGGAGATCCGCATCTCGTACCAAGACTCATTGCACGAGGAAAAGCAAAAAAATTGAAACAGGTTGGTACTGGCCGGAACATGGTGGACATTTCATATATTGACAATGTTGTAGATGCCCATATTCTAGCTGCTGAAAATCTGCATTCTGTTGCAACTGCAGCAGGTAAGGCGTATTTTATATCACAGGGTGAACCCGTTAACCTCTGGAACTGGATTAATGATCTTTTTAGGAGACTGCATATTGCACCGGTTACAAAGAAAATAAATGCCAGACCTGCATATTTTGCAGGTGCGCTTCTTGAAGGAGTTTATATGTGGTTCAGTCTGGAAAAAGAACCCCCAATGACTCGATTTCTGGCAGAACAACTTGCTAAATCCCATTGGTTTTCCATTGACAGGGCCAGAAATGATCTCGGCTATACTCCAAAAGTTTCAACTTCGGAGGGTATGGAAAGGCTTACAGAATGGCTTTCGACCAAGCACAATTAAGTATGTACACCAGATGAAGCATTTAACAAAAATAATTGTGGTTCTGTTCATCCTCGCCACACTGCTGCAAAGTTTTTACAGGGTTAATACTGTATCTGCCTTTTCAGTGGGTGATGAAAAAAAGGTTGGAGAACAGCTTCTTTCCCTTGTAAGGAAAGAATTCAAACTGATCGATGAACCTGATATCATCCAGTATATAAATGAACTGGGGAGTGCAACACTTGAAATAGCAGGCTCTCAATACTTTGACTATCATTTCTTTATTATCAACAATAAGGAACTCAATGCCTTTGCAGCACCTTCAGGACTCATATTTTTTCATAGCGGTCTTATCCAGTCATTGGATACTGAAAACGAACTCATTGGTGTTATGGCCCATGAAATAGGACATGTGGTGAGTAGACACCTGGCAGACAGAGTAAAAAAGGCCGGCATGATAAATGCTGCAACCATGCTTGGAATGCTTGTAGGTATAGCCATTGGCGGCGGCCCCCTTTCTGAGGCTATTATAGCAGGGTCAGCTGCTGCCGGACAAACTGCATCTCTTTCCTTCAGCCGCCATGATGAGGAAGAAGCCGACAGGCTTGCCTTTAAATGGATGCAGGAACAAAAACGGGACCCAGCGGCAATGGTGAATATGCTGCATGAAATTCACACCACGAATCGCTACCGTATGGGATATGTTCCGCCTTACCTTCTTACCCACCCTGGACCTGATGTTCGTATGAGCTATATTCAGGACCTCATTCTTTTCAGTGAAAAAAAACCGTATGTACAAACAGATAATTTTAATTTTCAGAGGTTCAAAAACAGGGTTACCAGCTTGACAAAGGAACCCGAGAAACTTGTTTCCTTTTATCAAAACCGGCTTTCCTCCATGGAGCCTGATTCCCATGAAGCTGCCATGGTCCATTATGGTCTGTCCCAGGCATATTTAGCTGCAGCTGATTATATGAAAGCTGAAAATGAGTTGCGTAAAACTATTGCAGTTTATAATGACAAAACGATTTTAAAAACTGATCTTGGTGTAATTTTACTGAAATCGGGCAACTACAAAATGGCACTTTCTCAACTACAGGAAGCTGAAAAAGCTGAACGCAACAATGCCTATACAATTTTCAACCTGGCAATGACTTATGAAAAAACAGGTGAATTGCAGAAGGCGGCTGACCTTTATGAAGGACTTCTTAGCACGATGCCTGATTATTCCCAGTTATATTACCAACTGGCCAATATCAAGGGGTCACTCGGTAACGAGGGAGAGGGGTATTATTATTACGGTTATTATTACTGGTATGAAGGTGATATTGAAAGTGCCAAGCGTCATTATTCAAAGGCAGCGTCACTCCTTTCCCAGGATAGCCCGATGAAGGCAGATGCGGAAAATATGCTGAAAAAAATTTCCAGGTTTGAAAAAGAGGAATAGCAATTTGCTTTACAATAAAGAATAAATCCAGTAAGTAAAATTTAACTCAGGTGCTCAACCAGGAGCATAAAGGGAACTCCGTGTAAATCGGAGACGGGCCCGCCGCTGTAACCGGGGACGAAAACCGCAGAATGTCACTGCCTGTTGATACAGGATGGGAAGACGCGGTAAGTAGGAAAATCCGGAAGTCAGAAAACCTGCCTGAAGTTGTTAGCTTGTAAACCTCCGCGGACAGAGGTGGCACATGTGATCTAGAGGATAAAAAAGGGACATCCCGGGTCGATGAAAATCGGTCCGGGATTTTTTTTGCCCGGACCCTTGATGAACATTTTTTCAAGGAGAAGGAATATGCAAAAAGAACAGACACACTTAAAGATGACTCTTTTACAGATCAGTGACTGGGATGGGTTTCAGACAGCAATGCGGAAAATCATGCAGCGATCTGACAGGGGGAGCAATTAATGAAAAAAAAGATTTTTTATTCAACCGTTGCCGCCCTGATGATTTTCCCAGCCATGTTAATGGCTGAAGAGCCTGAAGAGCAGAAAATTAAAACCCTTGATGAAGTAGTGGTGACTGCTACAAGGGCATCAAAAGAT
This sequence comes from Thermodesulfobacteriota bacterium, assembly GCA_042576125.1. Classification (GTDB taxonomy): domain Bacteria; phylum Desulfobacterota; class Desulfobulbia; order Desulfobulbales; family BM004; genus BM004. Next base: position 7,638 of record JBHPCH010000011.1, on the reverse strand, counting down.
ATTAAAAGAATCCCTGCCAATGTTACAGTTATTAGTGCTGAAGAAATTGCTGATTCAAGTGCATCAAATATTATTGAAATTCTTGAAAGTCAGGCCAATATCCATATCAGGACATTCAGTGGCAATCCGTCACAAGCCCAAATAGACCTGCGTGGTTTTGGTGAAAATGGTTTTGGCAGGACATTGATTCTGTTGGATGGCAGAAAACTTAACAGGCCTGATATGTCAAGTATAAACTGGACCCAGCTTCCCCTTGAACAGATCGAACGCATCGAGGTTGTCAGGGGCAGTGGTAGTGTTCTGTACGGTGATGCAGCAGTGGCAGGCGTGATCCACATTATTACCAAAAAGGGGGCGTTAGAACCAATCTTAACAGGATCTATCCAGATAGGTGAAGATGGGTTCCATGATGAGAGGCTCGGCATTATTGGATCTTCCGACAAGCTTTCCTATTCTGTCAACGCATCCAACCAGAATACTGACGGTTGGCGTGACCGCACCGCCTTTAAATCATATGGTGGAGGGTTTCAACTCGGCTACGATATTTCAGACCGTGTGAGTGTTTCCGGAGGAGCTTCATACAACCAGACAAATTCTGAGATGCCCAATTCACTTACAAAAGATGAACTTGCTCAGGACAGAACCCAATCCGGCTATCCGGATCATGAAGCTGAAAATGAATTTCAAAACGTCAATTTTTTAGTGGAAGGCTCATTTGGAAATGTAGGAGATTTTGAAATAAATTTAGTCCATGGGATATCTGAATTAATTGCTGACAGACCTACTGTTTGGAATTCCTTTGATACGAAAGAGCAGAAGTCAGTTGGAGTTCAACCTAAGTATATTTTATCTTTTAGCCTAGGTTCTTTCATGAATGAACTTGTCACTGGGTTTGATATCTACCGAGAAACTCTCAACATTGATTCATATACGGACATCACGAGGACAAATAAAAAAATTAAGGCAAACTTTGAAAAGAACACTCTGGGTTGGTATATACGCGACGAAATATCCATTGGCGAAAGCCTGATCTTAAGTGGAGGTGGCAGGATAGAAAGGTCTGAAATTAAAGGTGAGTTAATTGACTTTGTGAATCCGACCTATAATTATGACGACGAAAAAGAGCATGACGGGGAAGTATTTGAACTGAGTACAACATGGTCGCCCAATAATAACACGAAAGTCTATGCCAGATTTTCTACTGTCTACAGGTATCCTTTTATAGACGAACATGCCAGTTATTTTGGTGCTACCCCATGGGGGACGGGTGACTACTTTAATCCTGACCTTGAAGCTGAAGAAGGAAAAAGTTTTGAAGCAGGTTTTGCAATAACTCCTTTGCAAGATATATCGATTGGAGTGACCCTGTTCCAAATTGATATGGAGGATGAAATAAGCTGGAATGGCGCATTTAATGAAAATCTTGATGACACGAGACACCGTGGCATAGAAACGTTATTAGATTACAACCTTAAGGGGGTTCTTGATTTGCAGTTGAACTATACATATCAAGAAACAACTTTCGAGGCAGGACTGAACAAAGGAAATGATATACCCTTGGTGCCAAACCATTTACTAAATGCAACTCTTGATCTGACATTGCCTCATGATATCCACCTTATTCCGAGTTTGAAGTATGTTGATGAGTCCTATCTGTCAGGCGATAACGATAACAATGCAGAAAAGCTCAATAACTATACTGTTGTTGATTTGCTGCTACGCCATAAAAAAGAAATTGGCAATATAAAATTTACTGTCTTTCTAGGGGTTAACAACATCTTTGATGAGGAGTTTTCAACCTTTGGTATTGATTATGAAAAGTGGTTCATGGATAATATTTTCTACCCCTCACCCGGCCGTAAATTCTACGGTGGTATATCCGGGACATTTTAAATGTGATGTGAAAGGATTACGGTTTAATAATGAGGCCAAACTATGATTGATCTTTTTTTCCGTGGCGGGCCGGTTATGTATCCACTTCTGGCCTGTTCCTTCCTGGTGCTGACAGTGATTATAGAAAGGCTGTTGTTCTGGATCACTGTAGATATGAACCGCAACAGGAAACTCATTGAGGATGTTCTGGAACTTTGCCGTCTGGGTGACTGGGAGGCAGTCCGCACCAAGGTGTCCGGCTCCAAAGATTTCATTATAAGGGTCCTGGTGAGCGGGTTATTGCACAGGGAATTTTCCATGGCCAAAGCCATGGAGGCCACGGCGGCCGATGAAATACGCAACATGCGGCGTTATATGGGGGTTCTTGACACCATGATCACAGTGGCGCCGCTGCTTGGTATCTTCGGGACAGTGATAGGGATCATTACTTCGTTTGAGGCGTTGGGCACTGCAGGTATTGGTCAGCCACAGGCTGTGACTGCCGGCATTGCCCAGGCCCTGATCACAACAGCAGCCGGACTCGGCATTGCCATACTCTCCGTCTTTCCCTACAATTATTTTAATTCCAAGGTGGAAAAGGCTGTACTGAACATCGAAAAATACGCCACCAGCCTGGAAATCGTTTACGAAAAACTTGGGAGCAATGAGGAGGCACCAACGCCATGAAGGTGCCGAGTGGTTACCTGGGGATCAAGAAACCCCGCATTGAGATGCTGCCGCTGATTGACATCGTCTTTCTTCTTCTTGTTTTTTTCATCTATGCCATGCTTTCCATGGCAGTGCACCGCAGCTTGCCTGTAACCCTTCCAATTTCTTCCACAGCCGAACTAAATACTGAACTGAATATTTCGATATCTGTCCGGCAGGATGGAGAAATCTTCCTTGATAATACAAAAATATCCCTGGAAGAGTTGCAGGCTCTTCTGCAGGACAAAGCTCAAAAGACGGATGATATCCAATCCGTGCAGGCTGATCTGTTTGCCGACAAGGGGCTTTCCTATCAGGAGTTATACAGGGTTCTTGATATAATAAGAAGTGCAGGGATAGCAAATGTTTCATTACAGGCTGGCTCCACAAAATAACCGATCCCGTATGCTTATTGCCGTTTTGCTGGCAATAAGCATACATATGGTTTTTATGAACTTTGAATTTACCCCTGCACCGATTTCTGTTCCGGAAGTATCGCTTCCCCGTTCAGTCAGTGTGTTTCTGGGGCAGAAACACGTGGTTGAAAAAGCAGAACAGCAGAAAACAAATACCCAAACCGCAAAATCTTTGATTGATAACAAGGCAGCAGAAATAGAGCCGGAAAAGTATATTCAACCGGAACCCACTGCGGTCGTGAAAAAGAAAGACAATACAACCCAGCGCCCGGTCTTACCGGAGAAAACATTCAAGCAACCGGTCGATATTGCAGAAGAGAAGAGTACACCTGCTGCAGAGATTACGCCTGTAAATCAAAGGGTTGAAAATATAAAGACTGAAGCCAATGCAGCAATTCAAAAAAGTGCCACAACGGATGAACCTCAAACCGTCCAGAAAAAAAATAATGGGGTAATTCAGCCGGGAACCTTACAGATGGCCTATCCCCGCTATCAGGTAAACGCCCCACCGCCATATCCGGCTCTGGCAAGAAAAAGAGGCATGGAAGGAACAGTCATCCTGCAGGTTCTGGTTAACAGGGAGGGTGGGGTGGATGACCTGAAAATAGATCATTCAAGCAGCTATAGCCTGCTGGATCGTGCTGCTGTAAAAGCGGTACGAAAATGGAGTTTTGAACCAGGAAAAAAAGGTGAAGAGAGGGTCTCCATGTGGGTTAAAGTACCGGTAACCTTTAAGTTGAAAAAATAAAATGCAGATGTTTATCCACATGCCAAGAACGCACATAATTCTTACCCTGGTATTGACGTTACTGTTGCAAACGGCTGATATCATGGCAGGAACAGTCACTGACCAGGTTGGCAGAACTCTCGTGGTTCCGGATAATCCCACCAAGGTTATCGCTTTGGCTCCCAGTATAACAGAGATATTTTATGATCTGGGCCAGGAAAGAAAACTGGTTGGAGTGACCCGGTACAGCACCTATCCGTCAGAAGCAAAATCCCTGCCCAAGGTTGGCTCCTATGTCCGTCTTGATATAGAAAAGATTGTCACACTGAAACCTGATCTCTGCATTGCCATAAAAGATGGAAACCCCAAACACATTGTAGATAAAATCGTTTCTCTCGGCATTCCAGTCTATGTCATTGATCCAAGAAACCTCCTGCAGATCATGGATACCATTACCCGTATAGGTTCCCTGCTACATGCAGAGCAGGCTGCAGCAAAACTTGTTGCCGACATGGAGAAAAGAATAGAATGCGTAAAGGCAAAGGTTCAGAAAGGAAGTTTCAAACCACGTGTATTCTTCCAGATTGATGCAGAACCGCTTTTTTCAGCAGGTACAAACACCTTTATTCATGAACTGATTGAACTGGCCGGTGGCATCAACACTGCAGCCGGGGAAGACCCTTATCCCCGTTATTCCTGGGAGGACATTCTCATGCTGCAGCCCGAAATCGTTCTGATAAGTTCCATGGCAGGAGGACTGGCCCCGGAAGATCTTGTCAGGTCATGGAAAAAATGGGACCAGCTGTCAGCGGTGAATAATGATAAGGTTTTTGTAGTGGAAGCTGATCTTTTTGACCGACCAACCACCAGGCTGGTAGACGGATTAGAGGTAATTGCGGCAATTATTCATCCTGAACTTTTTACCAAAAGCAAGAAATGCCTTCTGGAATAAATATGTCCATCAGTACAAAAATAATATTCAGCATACTCCTGCTTGGCACAATTCTCATTTTAAGCGCCATACTGGCTATTTCTGCTGGATCATCGGGCACACATTTCCTGGAAACCTTATCCATACTTACCGGGAACAGTGATCCGGATTCGGTTACTGCCACAATCATCTGGCAGATACGCCTTCCCAGGGTGATCCTTGCAGCATTTGTCGGCGGTACCCTGGCACTCGGAGGGCTGGTATTCCAGGCCCTGCTGCGCAACCCTTTGGCAGAACCCTACATACTCGGCATATCCGGCGGTTCTGCAATCGGCGCTATCCTGGCAATGCTCATAGGCCTTTCTTATTTCCCCGGTGTTGCAATCCTCTCTTTTGCAGGCAGCCTTCTGGTTCTGGTATTTGTTACGACAATAGCAGGTGCTACCCTGGGAAACACAATGCTAAGCAGGGATTCCCTGCTGCTTGGCGGGGTGATGATGAATGCCTTCTGTGCTGCGGTCATCATGTTTCTTATTTCCATGACCAGATCTTTCCAGGTCCAGCATATTCTTTATTGGCTTATGGGGGATCTGGCCACAATGCAGAAGAACCAACTTTCAATTCTTTTTCTGGTGGTTCCCTGTTTTGTTGTGATTTTCATACTGGCCCGGCCCATGAACCTCCTCCTGCTTGGCAGAGAAACAGCTGCCGCCATGGGAATCAATGTAAAAAATACCGTTTTACTGCTTCTTATTGTTACATCCCTTATGGTCAGCATTATTGTAAGCTTATCCGGCCTGGTGGGATTCGTCGGACTTGTTATCCCCCATATTTTCAGAATGGTGCTTGGACCTGATCACCGGCTGCTTGTTCCATCATGTCTGCTGGGGGGTGCTTCGTATCTTATTCTCTGTGACCTTTTAGCCAGGATTCTTCCCTCATCCGGAGAACTGCCTGTCGGCATTATCACCGCCCTGATCGGTGCGCCGCTTTTCATCATATTACTCTTGAGGCACAGGGCATGAACAATATTCTAGATATTGAAAATATATCATTGAATTTTCGTGATAAATCAATTTTATCAAGCGTGTCACTTGCAGTATCTGCAGGAGAATTTTTTGTCATAATCGGACCCAACGGAGCCGGAAAAACCAGCCTGTTAAAAGTTTTCTCAGGTCTTCAAAAAGCACAAAAAGGCTCAGTATTTATCAAGGATGACAATATTACGAAATACACGCGGCGCAGACTGGCGCAGATTATGGCAATTGTCCCTCAACAGATCGAAGTGGGATTTCCCTTTACAGTTAAAGAAACTGTTATCATGGGACGCACCCCCCATCTCGGCATCCTGGGTATGGAAGGTGAAAATGACTTTCACATTGCTGAGGAAGCAATGAAGTTTACCGATGTATTGCATCTGGCAGACCGCAAACTTTTTCAGTTAAGCGGCGGTGAACTGCAGCGGGTTATTATTGCCCGGGCCATCTGCCAGCAGCCGGAAATCATTCTGCTTGATGAACCGACAACGGCACTTGACCCTGCACACCAGTTGAAAATCATGGATCTGATGGAGAGATTCCGCCGGCTGCACAATACAACAATCATAATGGTTTCCCATGACCTGAATCTGGCGTCCATGTATGCTGACAGGCTGTTATTACTTAAAGAGGGCAGGGTGGTTAAGACCGGAGATCCTAAAACTGTGCTAAATAAATCATTGCTTGAAGAAAGTTATGGCTGCCAGATGATGGTTGATGAAAATCCTCTTGGCCAGGTTGCCAGGGTAACACCGATTCCGGATAAATATTTACATAATCTGGATTAAATTAATTTGTTCGTTATTGTTTTATGAATTGTTTGTTGGTTAACATTGCCAGAATACATGTTAAATAATATTTAATTTGATAGGACTCAACATTGTGGCAAATTATCTTAAATTGTCCATCATCACCCTTATAACGTTTGGGGAGAGACTTAAACTATAGATGATGGGAAACCATTTTTTTCAACTTATTACAAAAAAATGATATTTAAGAACAAAATATTGGTTGTTGTCGTAGAAATTATAGTTCTGTTTTTTCTTATTGATGCCAGTCAGGCCAATGATACAAATACTCTGGAAAAAGATTCATACTGGGACAGTTTAAAATCAGAGTCTTTAACAGAATATCCAGATGGTTGGTTTTTTACTTTGGATCAAATGGCAGAGCTTTATGAGATTGAATATAATGAAGGTGATAGACTTATTAATTATATAAAGCGTGAAAATGAAAAACTCATAACTCAATGCAATGGCGAAGCTTTTGATATCCCTGAACAGTTTATTTTGACAACCCTCGGACACCTTAAAGAACTTCTTGATAGGGGCTTAGTTAAGTATCTATTCAGGCTAGATTCCTTTCATAGCCACCCATTCGTAATAGATCAACAATTTGTTAAAGAATACAGTGGATTGAATAATTTCGAAATGACGAAAAAATATGTTGTTGACACTTCACTGGGAACACTGTTTCACAATGCGGAACATCTTGCGTTGAGGACTCCCCCCCAAATAGGGTCAATCGATCCACAGGCACAAGAATTAATCACTAAACGCAATGTTATTGCTTGGTATGACGGAAGAAAAACTATAATATTGTTTCCCCAAAAAAAAGAATTGGTAGGGAGTGGAAAATCAAATACTGCCATAATGCCTGAGGGGTACAGAGGGGTTGGATCCATAATATATAAAGCGACAAAGAATGGGGAGTTCAGCATCAGACACAAAGGTAAACAAATTCGCTTAGATATAAGTTTGTTTGAGTGCTATTATTATTGACAATCAAAACAATTAGTACTCTGTACAAATTAAATACAAATGCAACTTATATTAACTTTTCCTACCTGCCAAAAAAGTGAAACATACATAAGTATTGTTAACTACCGATTATCAATAACTGCTGATATGTCTGACAGTGTCAAGTAGAAAAGACCTATCCATTGCC
>JBHPCH010000010.1:0-39189 GCA_042576125.1 Thermodesulfobacteriota bacterium | reverse complement strand
GATATAAAGAATAAATTATGCAGGTTTGACAACTGCTCCTGAACGCAGACAACGGGCCAACCAACCAGCCCGCGGGTATAAATGTTGCTGAAGATGCAGATTTAGTAACATGGTTTCCTTAATCAAGTACACCGTCAGGCATCTCTGAAACCATCTCTCCACCCAGCACATACCCTCCGTCCATCCGCAATACGGCTCCGGTCATAAATCGGGCTTCTTCAATCAGAAAAAGAACAGCCTTTACAATATCATCCAGACTACCGGTGCGTTGCAGCAACGTATGGTTTACAATCGCCTTTTTCTCGGAATCGGATAAAATCTTCCACCCTCTGGTTTCTTCGGCATGCCGGGTCTCAATAAATCCAAGCATCAATTCATTCACCCGTATCGTTGGTGCAGCCTCCCTGGCCCATGTTTCTGTAAAAGATGATATTGCCCTGTTTGCTGCTGCATAGCCGTCATTAAACAGCAATCCTGCAGGCCCGGAGCGTCCTACAAGTCCCGCTATGGATGAAACATTGACAATCACGCCTTCCCCGGATTTTTTCATGAGCGGCAATGCATTTTGGACAACGAGCCACTTGGCCTTGAGAGTGGTATTCATCTCAAGGTCCCACTGCCCCCTGTTGACTTCGCGGTCATAGGAGCCGTGCACAACCGGCATCCCGCCCCGTTCAATGTTATTGACTAGAATATGCAAGACTCCGAATCGTTCACGCACCTGCCTGACAAGATCCTTCACCTGAGTTGCATCACGGAGGTCTGCAGGGATGGCAAGATGATTTTCACCATACCGGGCAAACTCCTTTTTCATTTCTGCAGATTCTTTTTGCCAGTCATTGTGGTACGGCAGAACAACTTTTGCGCCGCTATCTGCCAGAATTCGGGCAATTGCCAGACCTATACCCCTGCTTGCCCCAAGAACCAGGGCGACCTTGTCCTTAATATCCATTCAGTTATCTCCTGTCTTTATCTATCAATTACCAAAATAGGCAAATAACCGTCTGATATCAAGAAGAAAAAAGCAAGAAAAAGGTGTCAAGGGGTCGAGGATCCAAGGTTTCAAGGATAGAAAATTAAAACTGAAAGCTAAGTGCTACTATCTGAATGCTCAGGAAACAGGGGGTTAGAGGGAGAGAGATCAGGGAAAAAAGATTGTGAATGTACTGGTTCCTGGGCATTTTTTTATTGCCCCTTGAAAATACTGGAATTGAAAAAACAAAAAATCATATTCAGCCAATGGTCAATTATCCATCATAATAAAATTATGTATATTTACAATTTTACATGTCGACAAATTAAAAAGCTGTTTCCCTTGACACCTTGAATCCTCGAAACCTCGCTCCCTAAAAACTTATGGCATATTCGGGATTTCAAACATTTGTCATCACGCTAGAATGACAACGCTGGACGACCATTAACCTTTTATCTCGCCGCGGGCACTGATAACCACCTCTTCCATGGGAATATCCATGCCTGCCTGCTTAAGAGCCTCCTTAAGAATCATTCGCATACCTCCACAGCAGGGCACTTCCATGATTGCCATTTTGATGCTTTTAGGCTTTGCTTTTTGAAAAACCTCCACAAACTTCTTAACATACCCGTTCACATCATCAAACTTGGGGCAGCCCATCATTATTACTCTGCCTGCTAAAAAATCCCGGTGAAAATGAGGATAGGCCACAGGTACACAATCAGCAGCGACCAAAAGATCAGCATTCTGTAAAAAAGGAGCCTGTGCCGGAACCAGGCGAATCTGTACGGGCCACTGGGAAAGCGCTGACTCTGTCTTTGCAGGGCCAAGATCAAACCTTGGTTTATTTGCAGCCTGGCACGGTGTCTCCATTTTCACTCCGGCAAGTCCTGGAGTGGCTGCAGCTGGTGCTTTTTCCTTTTTACTCTTCATGCTTTTGAGCATCTCTTCCACCGCCTCCTCATCGAATTCATCAGCCTCCCGCTCAACAATTTTTAAGGCGTCAGTCGGGCAGGATTCCAGGCAGGCCCCAAGACCATCGCAGTAAATGTCGGCCAGTACTTTCACCTTGCCGTCAATAACCTGTAACGCCCCTTCAGCACAATCGGGTACACATTGACCGCATCCGTCGCAACGTTCCTCGTCAATTTCAATAATTTTGCGAATGACTTTCATATTTTGTCCTTTTCCTTTTTTCCTTTAGCCTTCTTTCGTAAGCAGCAGATCACGTGCCATACTCTGTCCGGTTTGAGTCAAAAACGATTTTTCAATTATTTTCTCGAGATGTTCCTGGACAGAGGGGTTTTCCTTCTGTTTCTCTTCAAGGTTCACAATAAGATCGGCATCATAAAGGACCTTGAAATTCATTGTTTCTTCATCACGCGGAGTATGATGATGGCCTATAATATCACAGACCTCTTCAATAATTCCTTCTTCAGCACCGAGTTTTTCCAGTATTTCCCTGGCAACAGGTGGTCCTTCAAGATGCTGATACTGTGGTGCGGCGCTATTATGTTTACGTTCAGCTTCCTTGATGCCGATATCATGCAGATACGCGCTTAAAGCCGTAACAACCGGATGCGCATCCTCCATCCTGCATATCTTTTCAGCATACCGGGCAACCTTGGTGGCATGCCCTATCCTCTTAAAGTCGCCCTCAAAATAACGTTTCATCTCAATAGGCGCCCGTTCAACGAGCAGTTCTTTTTTCTTGGCCAGCAGTTCCGGAGGCATGGACCCCAAACATTGTTCTGCATATGGGCAGTAGGAGGCACAGCCTAAATCCATATTGGGATTAATCATCTTATTGCCACAGTTACTGCACTTACGGGTTGAATCGTCCTTGAAAAATTCAACGATATGGTCGCATTGAGGACATTTTGCCTCAAAAACTGCTTCACCGTCCCAATATCTGCTGTCCTGTCCCGGGCATTGCATGACAAGCTCCTTCTTACTTCTTCAAGCTTGGAGCAGATGGGGCAAAAGACCCCATCTGTTCCGAAAGCTTTTCATTAATTAATTGCTTAACAATAATATAAAATATAGTCATTTTTTATTACTCTGCATATCGAACAGGTTTTATTGTCTTTTCAACCTTTTATGCTGCCTTTTCTGCACCTGCAAACGTTTCCACCGGCTCGCCAAGCATTGTTGCCAGATCTTCTGCCGGAGTTGTAATCGGCTTGATTCCAAAATTCTTCACCAGCACATCAAGGACATTGGGCGTAATAAAGGCCGGCAGGCTGGGTCCGAGGCGAATGTCCTTAATACCCAGGTGGAACAGGGTCAAAAGGATAACCACCGCTTTCTGTTCATACCAAGACAGAACAAAGGAAAGAGGCAGATCATTCACATCACAGTCAAAAGCCTGGGATAAGGCCACGGCAATCTGAATGGCTGAATAGGCGTCATTGCACTGGCCGATATCCAACAGCCTCGGAATCCCGCCGATATCTCCAAGATCCTTGTCAAAGAAGCGGAATTTTCCACACGCCAGTGTCAAAACGGCGCAGTCTGACGGGACCTTTTCAACAAATTCCGTGTAGTAGTTACGACCCGGTTTGGCACCGTCACAACCTGCAACCAGGAAAAAATGGCGAAGATCTTTGTTCTTGACAGCACCGATAATTTTATCGGCAACTGACATAACGGTATTTCTGGCAAATCCTACCATTACAGAACCCTTATCCGTATCTTCAAAAAAACCTTCCATTTCCAGCGCTTTGTCAATTACTGCAGAATAATTCTGGTCTTTGATATGGGTTACACCGGGCCAACCAACCAGCCCGCGGGTATAAATGTTGCTGAAATAAGAATCTTTAGGCTTTTGAATACAGTTGGTAGTCATAACAATCGGTCCCGGGAACCTGGCAAATTCTTTGGCCTGATTCTGCCAGGCTGTACCGTAATGACCGTAGAAATGAGAATATTTTTTTAATTCCGGATAGCCATGGGTGGGCAGCATTTCGCCATGGGTATACACATAGATTCCCTTGCCTTCACTCTGCTTGAGAACCTCTTCAAGATCCTTCAAATCATGCCCGGAAACCAGAATGGCCTTACCTTTCTTTGCTCCCAGGGGTACCTGGGTAGGAACCGGATGACCATAGGTTGAGGTGTTGCCGTCGTCCAACAGTTCCATGGCCCGCAGATTGACCTCACCACATTTCAATACCAACCCAACCCATTCATCAAGGCTCAGATCATGTCTTGGTATCGAAGCCAACCCCTCCTGGATGAATGCATATACCACATCATCCTCACGGCCGAGCACCTTAGCATGATCAGCATAAGCTGCCAGTCCTTTAAGGCCGTAAAGAAGAGTACTTTTCAAAGATAGAATGTCTGGATTTTCGTCGGTATTGCTATTCTGTTCTACTGCTTGACCCTGCTCAACCAATTCATCCATGGTTGCTGCCGGCTTAAAAGCTGCAGCGGCTTCTTTAAACTCAACATTACCGCCGGACTGCTGTACCTTTTCCTTCAGAGTTTCCCGCAGTTCCACGCCCCTGTTGATCAAATTGACAAACCGGTCAGCATCAAAATTGACATTTGTCAAGGTTGAAAATGTTGCCTCACAGGTAAAGAGATTCACTTCAGGATCGCTTATACCGTTTTTGCGTCCCTCCACAGCGTAAAGGGAAAGCCCCTGCAGGACATGCACCAGAAGGTCTTGCAGGGCGGCTATATCCGGCTCCTTGCCGCATACTCCGATTTTAGTACACCCTTCACCTTTAGCCGCCTGTTCACATTGATTACAAAACATTTTTGTTCTCCTTTAAATAAGTTTTTTGGTTCATTTTGATTGCATATAATTTTTCAGCAAAAACTCTTGCCTTCATTCCTTTGTGTTTCATACAATCTATATGAATAAGGGAGAACGATCCTTGACTTATATCAAGGGGGGGTGTTTTTTAAAAAAACTTTTGGGAGGGGAATAAAAAAGGTTTCTAGGTTTCAAGGGGTCAAGGTTTCTAGGTTTCGAGGGAAAAGATTTAAACAAAAAATGACGAGCTAGAAGAAGTTCATAAAAAATTGGCAGTTAGCATAAAAACACTAAAAACTTTCTCATTCATTGGAAGTATCATCTGCCGATAAAACCAAAAAATCGAAAGTTCTTATGTTTTTTTGTCTTTCCCTTGGCCCCTCGAAACTTCGAAACCTTGAAACCTTTATTTCACCAACGCGCCGGAACTGGATGGAATCCAGCAGCTGCGACCGTCAGGCAGTTCAATCTGCCACCAGACTCCACGTTCTTCCAGAAGTATAAATTCTGTTCCGGCATGGAGGGGATCCTCAAAGCTCGGCTGGTAGGATTCTGCATCTCCCTGGCGGGCCATTATTTCAGGGGCAAGGATAACCCCTTCCGGATTCCTGGTTGCCTGGTATTGTTCAACAGAAAGAGAGATGCCGAATAACAGGGTAAAAAACAAAGATATGGCAAGGGTCCAATTGGTATAAGGACGTTGTGAAAATATCTTTATACCGGCAAATATCCAGAAAAAAACATACGCAATACCGAAAAGAATCAGCCTTGTTTTGATTCCTAAATCATAATGAAAGAAAAACAGGGTCTGCTGAATCTTCTTCTGATCTTTAATTTCCAGATTATCCTGACGCATATTCCTGGCATAGGCCAGATTCTTTACCAGGTTGGGATCGTTTGCAATGTACTGTTCTGCCCTGCGGTAATTAAGAAGTGCCCGGCCAATATCGTCGAGAAGAAAATTTATATTACCTATATTGTAAAAAAGTTTGCCGTTTTTGACACCTCCCTGTTCGACAAGGCTATTAAAACGAAGAAGGGCTTTGGCATAGAGATCTTTGGCAGTTTCCGGGTTTGATGCACTTATTTCAGTGGCCTGGTGAAAAAAATCCTGCCCCTGACTGTAGAGTTCTTTTTTTTCACTTTCTGGCAAAGGTTCTCCGGCCATGACCACGCCGGATAATGACAGAAACAGCAAAATCAGCACGGTAACTGTTTTCAGCACGGCTGCAGAATTGTATTTTCCTGTTATTACTTGAAACATAAATCAATCTTCTTAAATAGAATCAAAGCATTATCAAGCATCTTCTGAAGATTGGCCTGACCGCTTCCATTTGTATCAATACCCCCGTAATGATAGGCTTCGCACCAATCCAGAATAGCCTGCAAATCATTCAGTAAAGCAGCATCAACACCTTGATGTTTTAAACGCTCGGCAATATCTGTAAAAACCAGGGCACTCGCCTGTACTTGCAAGCGTTTGCCGAGATAGCCCCTTATTGCTTCTACAAGCCCGCCGGCTGTTCCCTGCAAACCGTTCATCTGCATGTCCTTCTGCAGCTTTTTCACTTCTCTTGAAAAATCAGACAGCGCTCTTTTTGCCTGCAGAACATCTGCATCCAGCATGCGTTTTCGTCTTATTGAAATGGGTACCAGAATCAACAAATAAACTGTTGGTGGAAAGAGAAGAAGTATTAAACCAAAAGGAGAACTGAACCATGATATAATCTCAACATGCTGGTTTACCAGGACATCATCACCAACATAGTTATATGCTATACCTTTATCCAATGTAGTCAGCTCACTTTTCCCCTCACCTTGCATGGCGCCCTCAGCATCCCTGGCAGTCACGACCCTGGTCGCGTTGACCTGCAGAGGAACAGAATTTGAACGTGCCGTCTCATACGCGCCTGTCTGCGGATTGAAGTAGTCAAGCCTGATAGCGGGAATTTCTGTTATGGATGGATCCTTTGCCCGGATGGTCTGGGTAAATATTTTCACCCTGCCGTCAATCTCACCCTGCCCAATTTCCTCCGGCACCTTGAACACGTTCATGCCGGGCTGATTTTTCAGTGGCGGCAAAATGACATTATCAAGATACTCGGCACCGGTCACCATGATATTCAATGTAATTGGATCGCCGACATTCACTTCGGTTGGACTTGCTTCGGCAGCAAGACTGTACTGTCCGACAAGACCGCTGAAATCCTGTGGCCGGTTCTCATCGGGCAGAGGCAACACTTTCAGCTGCAGAGAAGGCGACTGTGTCAAAAACTGCTTGGAAACGGGCTGCCGGCGGCCAAACATATTATCAAAAAACCGGTCATTAAACAGGCTTCCCGGTTGCCCTCCCCTCTGCTGACGGTAACCTGTAACAACCCTGCTCGCCACCGATGCAGGTTCAAGGGAATATACTCCGGGTTCCATGGGGATGAGAATTCTGCGCAGGGTTACAGTTATATGCTGACCTGTCTTTCCTTGCCTGACAACGGCTTTACTGCCGTCCAGGTTGATAACAATGGCATCCTGACCGCTATAATTTCGATCTTCAGGGAAGTCAACATTCTCAAATCGCTGGTCATCAAGAACTGGCAGGAGAAACTGAAATTCCTCTATATTCCTGTTAACATACCATACGACGGTATAAACCAGTGGCTGCCCGACATAGCATTGGATTTCCGAAAGGTTCTGGCGCAGTATGAACTCATCAGTTTGCACAGGTTTTGCAACTTTAATGGTAATAGGCTGGCTCAACAGGGTTTTGCCCGCTGCAGTTATGGCAAGAGCCGGAATTGTCAGCATACCGTCCCGCTTCGGTGTTAAGGCATAACGAAAAACATAACCATGTTCGGAAATCCGGTTCATCTTGCCATTAATGATAGTAATCGATTCCCGGTTGTTCTGGCCGCCCCCCCTGGGCTGGACCGTAAAATCCTGCAGTCCTGCAAGATCAGGTTCAGAAGGAGAATCATCGCCCTCAATTTTTATCTGCAGCAGAAAGGATTCGCCAACCGCGACTTCCTGTTTGTCCACCTGGGCCTGCACACTTACAACATCAGCGGCAACAGAAATATTCTGAAGGCCTGCGATGAAAAGCACGAACGTAAATAAAAGTATATTTATGAATTGTTTGTGTCTGATCATGGTTTTTATTTATTTAAGCACAGAGGCACAAAGTAAAAAAAATTACGCTTGAAAACTGTATTCTTTTAATTTTGCATTCTGCCTTCTCAATTCTAAATTAAAAAACTCTGTACCCTAAAGGGCATAAATGCCTTTTTGCCTTAGCACCTTTGTGCCTCCAATTTACCAATCTTTCTCCACCGGTACATACCCTGTTTTACCTCTTACTGAACGGTACTTTTTATTCTCTAATTCCTCATTGATAATATCTTCGGGTGATTCTCCTGATGCTTGCTGATCTTTCTGAGAATCAACCTGCCGGTTTTGCTCTTCTCCTCTCTCTTCCAGCGCTTGCTGTGCCTCCTGCCCTTGACTTTCAGAGCCTTCCTGCTCCTGCTCCGGGCTGCCCTTTTTCTGTTCCTCTTCCTTTCCCTGTTCCAACTGCTGCAAGGCCTTCTGTAATTCTTCGGCTGCTTCCTGCTGTTCCACACTTGCCTGTTCCGGCCTTTTCTGCTCCAGGTCGTTCTGCGCTGCCTCCTGCTTATCAAGAGCTCTTTTTACATGTTCCCGGGCCATTTCATCTGGAAGTTGCGGAGTCGACTGATTACTCAATTGCTTTAGTTTATCGTTTACTGATTTTGTTTTTTCAGTAATTTTTTCCTGCTTTTCAGCCAGTTGATCTGTCCGCTGATCAGATTCGGCTCCCTGCCCCTGGGACTGCTGCTCCTGGGCCGCTGTTTCGCTTTGTTCGGCGGCCTCTTTCTGCTGGTCGCTGAGTTCCTCCAGGTCTTTTTTTATTTGCTCTTTAGCCTTTTGCTGCTGCTGGGCCTGCTGATGCTGCTGCCGGATCAATTCCTCAACCTGCTTTGCCGCAATCCTTGAAACTTCCAGGTTCTGAACTGCTTCAGAAAATCCGGGATCAAGTTTTACCGCAGACTGAAAATATTCACTGCTCCTGTTAAATTCTTCAAGAACTTCTTCGGGATTTTCAAGGCTCAGGGCTTCTGCCTTCCGGAAAGAGCTGTTGCCCATATTATAACGGCTTTGTGCTTCAAGCACAGGATCATTTTCTTGCATTGCCCTTGCTGCTGCCTGCTCATAAACATTAAAGGCATCATCGTATTGTCCCTGCTTATACAGAGCATTCCCCCTGTTGAAATGAACTATGGCAGAATCAGGTTCAGCTTCAGCAGCCTTATTGTAACTGTCCAGAGATTTTGCGAAATCGCCCTGCTCATATGCCCTGTTGCCCGACTCGACTAAGCTTCGAACTGACTGTGCTTTTATGGAAACCGGGCACAAAAGTATCAAAAATGTTATGCCAATAATTAATTGTGGAAACAGTTTCTGCATGGATTATCAATTATAAATTTAATATTGAAAAATATGGCCATCAGATTCAGGTCAGAATCAATTGGCTCAACCATTCCTCGATTAATTTGTTCATTTTCTTTGTTTGCCTTTATGCCCTTCAGGGTGTTTATGCCCTGTTTTTAAGGGTGCAAAGAAAACGAACCAGCAGCGAAGCGGCGAAAGAAAAAGCACCCGTATACTTGGTCCTTCGGACTACCTTGTGCTCCTCGAAGCAGCCGGGAGTTTGAAAACTCGCTTCGCTCAGACAGTTCAAACTCCTTGTTCGGCTGCTTCTGCGGTGCTCAGCTGCGTACAAATGGGAAATTTCTTCCCCGTTGCTTCTTCAAGAAACAAACCACAACCGGGCCATCAAAACACAAATTCTTTACAGAATTATTCGACCGACAATTTATAATTAATCACTTCTCATTTGCAAGTCCAATTGATACATTTTCGAAATTGACCTGCCTTATTTGAATACATATAGTCAATTAAACAGTAAATTTTCTAAATTCGCAGATTATAAATTCAGACATCGGAGATATAAACAATGAGCACCATAAAAGTAAAAGGAATGTCCTGTCAGCATTGTGTAGCATCAGTTACCAAAGCCCTTTCAGAGATTGAAGGAATAACAGATGTCCAGGTGAATCTGGATAAAGGGGAAGCAACATTTAACGAGCAGAGTCCGGTCGATAATCAGGTTATCAAAAATGCGATAACAAAAATAGGTTTTGAAGTGGTGGATTAACTTATCGACTAATTGATTACTTCCAACGAGTTAGAAATATTAATAAAATTATATCAAACTGTATCCCCGCCTGCACGGGGATGACAATAAAGACGACAGAGATAACTATAAAACCGGAAAAAATGTCATTTCCGCGAAAGCGGAAATCCAGATATAGAAACTGCTTTAGTTTAAAAAGCTAATAACCTTTGCTAAAAACACTTTTACCTGTAATTTGAAAGCAACAATTGATGTCTTGGGAACAAAATTGAATTCTGTCCCCTAAATAATAAGAGATTATTTAGATCAACTCTTAACGAATTTTAGACACTGTAATCCTTTAGTAGGGCTTTTGCATGTTTGCATATGAAAGGCAGAGAACAGTCCGCTGTACAAAATAGTACGCGGACAGTCCGATAACGCAGCAGATGCAAGTCATGCGGAAATCCAAATACCACTAAAATGCCTAAAAGCCCCCACCGCTCTATTATACATTTGGACATGGATGCCTTCTACGCATCTGTTGAACAGCTTGACAACCCTGACTTGAAAGGCAAGCCGGTTATAGTTGGCGGCTCCAGTAAGCGGGGCGTTGTTTCTGCTGCCTCATATGAGGCCCGCAAATACAAAATCCATTCCGCCATGCCCATTGCCCAAGCCTTGAGACTCTGTCCCCAAGGAGTTTTTCTGCCGGTCAGGATGAAGCGCTACAGGGAGATTTCCAAAAAGGTTTTCTCTATTTTCCAAAAATACACCCCCCTTGTTGAACCCCTCTCTCTGGATGAGGCTTTTCTTGATGTCACGTCTTCAGGTAAACTGTTTGGGCCTGCTGAAGACATTGCCAGGCAAATCAGAAAGCAGGTATTTGCAGAAATCGGCCTGACCATTTCAGCCGGTGTGGCAACATCCAAACTGGTTGCAAAAATTGCCTCAGATATCAAAAAACCTGACGGACTCACCATTGTACCTGCAGGTGGCGAAGCAGAGTTTCTGGCGCCTCTGCCGATTAAAAGACTGTGGGGTGTGGGGAGAAAAACCCAGGAAAGCCTTGCCTTGCTTGGTATACTCACCATTGGAGATATTGCAGCACTTTCCCCGGAACTTCTGGAAAAAAAATTCGGAAAACACGGCAGAAGTTTGTATCGCGCATCATTAGGCCTGGATGAAAGGGATGTTGAAACCGAACGTGAAACCAAGTCTGTGGGGCATGAATTTACCTTTGATACCGATCTTACTGAAACCGGAACCATTCAACGAGAACTCCTGCAACTTTCCGTCATGGTGGCCGGACGTATGCGGCGAAACCAGCTGCAGGGCAAAACTATAACTTTAAAGGTGAAATATCACGACTTCAAACAAATTACACGCTCGTCCACAATCAACGAGCACATTGCTGACAGCAAAAGGATTTACGAAGAAGTTCTGCAACTTTTGAAAAAAACTGCTGCCGGGAAAAAACCGATTCGTTTACTCGGCATTTCCCTTTCCGGTTTGCAGCAGGAAAATGATTCAAAACAACAGTTTCTCTTTCCAGAAATGCAGGCAGGTCGGGAAAGGAAAGAAATAAATAAGGCTCTTGATGCAATTCAGGAAAAATTCGGCTCAACCGCAATTCTGCCTGGACGTCTTTTAAAGTGATATTAAAAAAAATCTGCATCCGTCTACAGCAAAAATTCTAACTTGAACTTTCCACAAATTTATAAAATTGTAAAATTATCTCGACTTAAGTATCATTTTAATAATGTATTCATTCAGTCATAAAATTTTTCTAACTCTCAGAACAAATCCTTAATTATTTCAAGAAAACTATCTGTAAACCTCCAATGTCATTTCCTAAAAGGGATATTCCTCTTACCTGGTTGACAGGCCTGTTTCTGCTCAACGTTGTCATACGTCTTCCTGTTATCGGGCATTTTCTCACTTCAGATGAAGCCTGGATACTCTGTTCACTCAAAGACTTTTCTGAAAGCAAACAGTTATTCTCTTTACAGTTATGGAAACACCCACCTGTTTATCTGGGACTCGGCATGCTTTTGGCACCCACATCGTCTGGGTTTGAAATCCGAATGCAGATATTAAGCCTGGTGATAAGTTCGGGCGCTTTAGTTTTATTTACAGTATTATTCTCAAAGTTGTATGGTAGAAAAATTGCTTTGCTGGCCGGTCTCATCTATACAATGCTCCCCGCCACATTATTTTTTGACACCTGGATAAAACGGGATGGTCTGGTATCCTTTTTTTGTGCTTTAGCTCTTCTTGCTTTACTTAAAAGAAAGGATATTCTTGCAGGAATTTTTTTCGGATTATGTCTTTTATCAAAGGAAACAGCAATTTTCTTTATATTCGGCTTTTGGGCATTCATCCTATTCCACCGTCCCCCAAATACAGTTCGACGTACTGTCCTTCTTTTCTGGGGAACAGCTTTTACTGTTTCAAGCTGGTGGTATCTGTTCTTTGACTCTTTTTCCAACCATTACTTGTCTTTCTTCAGGGGGGCATCGGCAGAAACAATCGGTTTTCTACTACCCTGGTGGTATTACCTTACCAAGCTCAAAATAGATCTGGGCTGGTTTGGATTGATAGTACTCATAACGGGCATTCTTGCCGTCATACCGAATGCTTTCCTCAAAAAGGATTGGGGAAATACTTTGAACCAATTCAAACGGTCACGGTTTTTGCCTGTATTTATGCTGGTGCCCGGCTATATACTTCTTTCATTTTCCCGTGGCAAACCGCCCTGGATGACAATATCCTTTTCCCCTTTTTTAGCATTGCTTTCAGCCTTTGGGAGCCTTTTTCTTTTCAAGCTGGTCTCTCAGGCTTTACGTAAGATAACCAGCCGGGAAATTTTACATAACAAATGGATTGCCCCCATAGTATTTATTGGGCTATTTTCGGCAAACACATTTCCCTTCAGTTATGGAAATCATTTTAAAAGCATGTCGCCAAACTTGGCAAAAATCACTTTATCGTCGTATGAAATGAGTGATGTTGTGAATAAAAATGTAGCGGAGAATGAAAAATTACTGATATTGCCGATGATCTTCAGGACAGCTCCGAACCAGGCAGATCCCATCTTGTATTGGAATCTCAAACAGGTTGAAACTTTATATTTTAAAGGCTCTCATCTGAATTTTGCACAATTTCAAAAAACAATCGAAAAAAACAGAATTAACTGGGCTCTTATTTTCCCTGTGGCTGGAAGTTGGCAAGAAGATTTATTCGAAGATATTGTTTCGGAAATGAATCCCGCCGGATTTATGTTTTCCACGGGTTACCTGCTGAAAGTTGATTCATACTGGAATAACAACAAAGAACAAAATAAGGACCTTTAATTCTTCATTCTTCATTTTACATTCTACATTTAAAAAAGGTTATACTTCACAATACACCAGAGGGCACGCACCCCATCCTTCCAGTCAATTTTTTTCCCCTGCTCGTAGGTCCTGCCGTAATATGAAATAGGCACTTCATAAATCCGCAGTTTTTTCCTGGCCATCTTTGCAGTTATCTCTGGCTCGAAACCGAACCGCTTTTCTTTGATCACAACTCCGGTAAGCGCTTCCTTGGTAAAAACCTTATAACAGGTTTCCATGTCCGTAAGATTCAGATTTGTGAACAGATTGGATAAGAGCGTCAGAAAACGGTTGCCGACATAATGCCAGAAGTAAAGCACCCTGTGAGCTCCATGCCCTGCAAAACGGGAACCATATACAACATCAGCCTTGCCGTCTAAAATCGGTTTCAGCAAAACCGGATACTCTTCAGGATCATATTCCAGGTCAGCATCCTGAATGATAACAATATCGCCAGTTGCATGGGAAAAACCGGTCTGCAACGCAGCTCCCTTGCCCTGGTTTTTATCATGCATGAAAACTTTCAAATCATCCTGTTGAATGGATGAAAGAATATCTCGAGTCCCGTCGGTAGAGCCATCATCTACGACAATCATTTCCTTGTTAAACGGAGAAGCTGCAACAACCTTAATGATATCGAGTATTGTCTCCCGTTCATTATAAACAGGGATGACAATTGACAGCCTGAAACTTTTTTTATCTGAAAATTTTGTTTGCACTGTTATGCTGTTTTCTTAAGTTGTTGTTAAGAAAAACGATTGGAATCTTCAATTGCCATTTTACTGTACATGAAATATAAATATACGTTTATATGAAACATTTCTCAAGGCTAACCTTAACGCCTGATTTGTTATACTAAAAATAAAACCAATTTTAACAGCTATGCAGGCAGCTTTTCATCATCATCCAATGCCCCCACCAATAAACTTTCCTAAAAGATCAATGCCGTGGTTTTGGCTGTTGGCCCTTACAATTCTTTACATAGCTGTAAGGCTTCCCTTTCTAGATCACCCTCTTGCCTGGGATGAAGCCTGGATTCTTAATGCTCTTAAATCAATGGCAGAAGGAAGTAATACTGGATTCAGCAACCAACTCAGGCGGCACCCTCCAATCTATTTGGGACTTGGCCTGGCCCTTTTCCCGCATAAGCCTGATTTTGCCATAAGAATGCAGGTTTTAAGCCTGATAATCAATACTGGTGCTCTGCTGTTTTTTATTCTCCTTGTTGCAAAAATCTTTCACAGGCGTATAGCTATATATACGGGCATTGCCTATTCCCTGCTGCCGGGCACCATTTTCTTCTCAACCTGGATTAAAAGGGATTCACTCGTTATTTTATTTTGTATTGCTGCCCTCTGGGCATTTTTTCACAGAAAATATCTTCTGTCAGGGCTTTTTCTGGCCATTGGATTCTTAAGTAAGGAAACCGCTTTTTTTTATGCTGCAGGTATATTTTTAATGGTTCCTTTTCAGCATTCGAAAAAATCAAATATCCGAATCCTTGTAGAAATTTTCTTACCAATAATTTTAGTATCATGCTGGTGGTACTTCTTTTTTGCAATCGGAACTAAAGGTTTTTTCTCTTTCTTTCAGGGAACCTCCGAGGAGGCAAATCTTTTTGTACAGCCCTGGTGGTATTATTGGGTCATGATCAAAGATGATTTGGGTTGGCCGGGATTACTGTTATTTGGAACAGGGCTACTTGCCTTGCTCCCGGCCAAAAAGTCTTTTCCCTGCAAAGTAGATCTCTGGGATTTTTTGAAAAAAAAACGACTACTGCCATTATTTATGATATTGCCCGGCTATCTGCTTCTTTCTCTATCCCATGGCAAGCCGCCATGGATGACTGTTGCCCTGTATCCTTTTCTGGCGCTTCTTGTTGGGCTGGGTTGGCACCTCATTGTAAACAATATTACAAAACTCATTACTAAAAAATCAGGCAAAAGCTTCCAGCTTTATACTGTCATTTCAATTCTGCCACTCATTCTGATCCTCGGGGCTCCTTTATCTGAATTTAACTACATGCAACATTTATCAAAAATTTCACCTGGAACTGCCAATGTAATAATACGCTCATATCGCATTGCCGAGGCTATTAATACATCAACCGCTGAAAATGAAAAACTCTTAATGCTGCCAATGATTATCCAACCGGCATTAGGAACCCAGCCCGACCCCATCGTTTACTGGAACCTCAAACCCAGCTTGAATATTTACCGGGTCAAAACTCTTGATCTTGATTATAACGCCGTTAAAGATATTATTATACAACAACAAATTCATTGGCTGTTGATTTTCCCGGTTGAAGGGAGCAACCAGTTGGCTATTATAGAGAAAATCATTAATGAAAGCGATCCGGTCGGCCTTAATCTTCCTGGCATGACTTTGCTTCTTAAAGTTGATCAATACTGGAGGAATTAAAATAGATTTCACGTTGAAACAAATAAGTCCTGAATTCAATATTACTTTTTATTCTCTTCAATAAACCACGTATAAATTCTTAAATATTCATGAATAAGAAAAAACTTCTTATTATAACCTCAACTTTTCCCAGGTGGCAAAACGACACTGACCCTCCGTTTGTATATGAACTTGCAAGACGGCTGACGAACAATTTTGACATTAACGTGCTGACTCCAAATTACCCTGGAGCAATTGCCACAGATGAAATGTCAGGATTGCGAATACATCGGTTCAGGTATTTTTTTAAAAAACTTGAAGTGCTGGCAGGCTCAGAAGGCATCCTCCCTACCCTGAAAAAAAACTCATTATACTATCTTTTGGTGCCTTTCTTTCTTTTGGGAGAACTCCGGGCCCTCCTGAAACTGACCCAAAAAATTAAGCCTGATATTATTCACGCACACTGGATCCTGCCCCAGGGGTTTATTGCTGCCCTGGGCAAAAAGATAACCGGAGTGCCATATATTGTGACAATCCATGGCGGTGATATCTATGGCATGCAGGGCAAACTCACTTCCGCCTTGAAAAGATATGCCCTGCATAATGCATCCCATGTTACGGTTGTCAGCAAAGATATCCAACAGGTCATAAAACAAAAGTTCGGAACAGGCATGCGTACTGATGTTATCCCCATGGGGGTTGATTCCCGGCTTTTCCATCCTGACAGAAAATCACCTGCACTTAAAGAAAAACATATAATATCAGGACCATTCCTTCTGTTTGTAGGAAGACTAACAGAAAAAAAAGGACCTCGATATCTCATAGAGGCAATGCCTGAAGTTCTTCAGTGTTTCCCGGAAAGTAAATTATTGATAATCGGCTCAGGCGAGCAACACCAGGAACTAATCAGTTTATCAACCTCCTTAGGATTACAGGACAGAGTGATTTTTACCGGTGCAACCCCCAATAAGGAGCTTCCAGAGTATTTTGCCTCAGCAGATATTTTTATCGGTCCATCCATACAGGCGGCCGGAGGCGATACAGAAGGATTCGGACTCACTTTTGTTGAGGCAGCAATGTCGGGATGTATTGTAGTTGCCTCAAATGTGGGGGGTATATCAGATATAATTGAAGATGGAAAGACGGGCTATCTTGTAAAGGAAAAAAATCCGAAAGCCATTGCAGATACTGTTTGCAGTATTCTAAAACGACCAGATACTCTTTCAGATATCAGGATAGCAGCCCGTCAGAAAATGATCTCCCAATTCGATTGGCAGGTAATTGCAGAAAAATATAAAAAATTACTCTCCCTAAAATAATTTCTTCACCCTTCGTCTTTTACCCTCCGCGCACTTTCAATAAATTTTTTCTTGACACAAGCCCCAATTTCATTTATTTTATGTTCTGAAAAATAGAACGGAATACAATTATGAATTCTCTTTTTTCAGGCCTCATTACTTCAAAAACACGCATCAAGATCCTGATGCGCCTCTTTCTTAATCCCAAGCAACACGCATATTTGCGTGAACTTGCTAGTGAATTCAATGCCTCGCCAAGTCAGGTCCGCGAAGAACTTCGCCAGCTTGATGAGGCAGGTTTCCTGGAAAGCCATAAAAACGGCCGCCAGATACTCTACCAGGCCAACCAGAAACATTCATTATTCAAAGAATTACAATCCATGGTCCAGAAAGCCCTGGGCATGGACCGTATCCTGGATTCTATTATTGAAAGGCTCGGAAACCTTGAGGAGGCATATCTTATTGATGATTACGCAGAAGGTAAAGATACCGGCATTATTGACCTGGTACTTATAGGCGATATTGACCAGAATAATCTTGCTGACCTTGTCCGCAAAACAGAACGCTATATTGATCGGAAAATTAGAACACTGGTTTTAGCTTCTGATGAATGGCTGAAGATGCAAGACAATTTACGTAAACGACCTATGCTTAAGCTTTGGGAAGCAAAGACTGATTAAAGATCGATATTTGTTGAGACATTTATCAAATGGCGAATAAAAAAATAATACTTGTCACAGGTGGAGCCGGCTATATAGGCAGCCATACATGTAAAGCCCTTAAACTGGCCGGCTATACTCCGGTTGCCTATGACAACCTGGTTTATGGTCATGAATGGGCAGTTAAATGGGGTCCATTGGAGATAGGTGATATAGCAGATAAGACCAGACTTGATGAAGTAATTCTAAAATACCAACCAAATGCAGTCATACATTTTGCTGCCTTTGCCTATGTCGGTGAGTCGGTTGAGCATCCCGGTAAGTACTACAGAAACAACGTAGCCGGGACACTTACACTTCTTGAAGCAATGCGAGATCAATGTATTGAAAAAATTGTTTTTTCCAGTTCATGTGCCACTTATGGAATTCCGAACAAGATTCCTATCCCTGAAAGTCATGCACAGCAACCAATTAACCCTTATGGTCATTCAAAGTTGATGGTGGAGCAAATGCTGCAGGATTTTGAAACAGCCCACGACATCCGTTGGGTTTCCCTTCGTTACTTCAATGCTGCCGGTGCTGATCCTGATGGAGAAACTGGAGAAATCCACGATCCCGAAACCCATCTTATCCCACTCGTGCTGGATGCCGCATCAGGAGAACGTCCATATATAACTGTCTGCGGAAATGACTACGAAACTGGAGACGGTACCTGCATCAGGGACTATATCCATGTAACGGATCTGGCCCAGGCTCATGTACTGGCTTTAAATCTGCTTGAAAATGAGTCTCCCAGCACAGCTTATAACCTTGGCAACGGCCTGGGATTTTCTGTGCGACAGGTTATAGACACGGCAAAACAGGTAACCGGAAATAACATTCCGGAAAAAATCGGGGCCCGCCGTGACGGAGACCCGCCGGTTCTGGTTGGCAATTCTGCCAAAGCTATTAAAGAACTGGGCTGGGAACCGCAATTTACATCTCTGGAAAAAATAATTGAAACAGCATGGAGGTTTAAAATGAACAATCAACCTGTTAAAGGAAATTCCATTGGTTAGACATGTCAGATAACTTTGATCTCATAATAGAACCGGGCAAGGGGTTTCATCATTACTGGAAAGACCTCTGGCAATATCGAGAACTTTTCTATTTCCTGGCCTGGCGGGATATCCTGGTACGCTATAAACAAACGGTCATCGGCATTGCCTGGGCGGTTCTGCGGCCCTTCCTGACCATGATTGTGTTTACAATCATTTTCGGCAGGCTGGCAAAATTCCCTTCTGAAGGTGATGCACCCTATGCCGTCATGGTTTTTACTGCCATGCTTCCCTGGCAGTTATTTGCCAATGCTCTCACCGAAACCAGCAACTCGCTTATCAACAATGCAGCCATGATCTCCAAGGTCTATTTTCCTCGCCTTATCGTACCATCAAGTGCAGTCATTGTCGGCCTGGTGGATTTTCTCATTTCGTTTGTGCTTCTGATTGTTCTCATGACCTGGTATCAGTTTATCCCTGACTGGCGTATTATAACCCTGCCGTTTTTTCTTTTACTGGCCCTGATGACAGCCCTGGGTACCGGCATCTGGTTGGCTGCACTAACTGTTCGCTACCGTGATTTTCGATACATTGTCCCCTTCATGGTGCAGTTCGGGCTCTATGTTTCTCCGGTTGGTTTCAGCAGCATCGTGGTTCCGGAAAAATGGCGACTGCTCTATTCAATTAATCCAATGGTCGGCGTTATTGACGGTTTTCGCTGGGCTATTTTAGGTGAAGGCGTGTCTATTTATTGGCCGGGATTCTGCCTCTCGATAGGAGTGACAATAGGTATTTTGTTTCTGGGCTTACGATACTTCCGTGCAACCGAAAGAACTTTTGCCGATACAATTTAATAAGTAGACTTATGAGCAACACAGTCATCAAAGTAGATAATCTTTCAAAGAGATACATAATCGGGCATCAGGAGCAGGGCCGCTATTTGACGTTACGCGACTCTTTGGCTTTAGGTGCAAAACGATTCGGGAAACGTTTACTTCATCCCCTCAAGGCCTCTTCAGGCCAACCGCTTTTAGGGGTTGATGCATCAGAGGAATTCTGGGCTCTCAAAGATGTCTCTTTTGAAGTAAAGCAGGGTGATAGAATTGGAATCATTGGCCGGAACGGTGCCGGCAAGTCCACACTCCTTAAAATACTCTCCCGCATCACAGAACCCACTACAGGAAAAGTACAAATAAAAGGTCGTGTTGCAAGTTTGCTTGAGGTTGGAACCGGCTTTCATCCGGAGTTGACTGGTCGAGAAAATGTCTTTCTCAATGGAGCAGTACTTGGTATGAGCCGCCAGGATATCAAAAAGAAATTTGATGAGATTGTTGCTTTTTCCGGGGTGGAAAAATTTTTGGATACCCCTGTTAAGCGCTATTCAAGCGGCATGTATGTGAGGCTGGCTTTTGCTGTGGCAGCTCATCTGGAATCGGAAATTTTAATAATAGACGAAGTTTTAGCTGTTGGTGACACAGTTTTTCAAAAAAAATGCATCGATAAAATGATGGAAGTGAGCGGCCAAGGTAGAACAATTCTTTTTGTCTCTCACAACCTATCTGCTATCTCGGCTCTTTGTATTAAAGCGATGCTACTTAACAAGGGGCACTTACTTTTTTCAGGAAATGTAGAGGAAACAGTTGAGCAATACACTGGCGAAACGACTTTGTCGGGAAGAGAGATTGATTTGAGTAATATTGAACGTAAAGGCACTGCACAGGAACTAATCTTTGAAAAAGTTACGTTTTTGAATTATCCAATTCGCTTCAAGGAACCAATAAGATTTAAGGTTAATTTGAAGTCTACAGGGCTTAATCGGGTATTCCCTGAACTAGATTTTGGTCTTGCAATACGCGACAAGAACATGAATACC
The DNA here is from genome assembly GCA_042576125.1 of Thermodesulfobacteriota bacterium. Taxonomy (GTDB): domain Bacteria; phylum Desulfobacterota; class Desulfobulbia; order Desulfobulbales; family BM004; genus BM004. The sequence goes on along the minus strand of JBHPCH010000010.1, from coordinate 18,621 downwards.
ATCATACATTGCAGCAACAGATTTTTAAATTTACACTTTGAACATATCTCAGATGAGACAGAATATCTTTTCGAAATTGAAAACAACCTGAAACCAGATATGTACTCACTTGTGTTTTTCCTCAGAAGCAACGAAGTGATTCAGGACTGGCTAACTAACTCTGTCAAAATCGAAATCGAAGACGGAAACCCATATGAATTTTACGACACCAAACAGATCCAAGGGGTAATCCTTCCTGAGTTTAATATTTGCATGGTGAAACGCCCATAATGAATCTACTTTTAAAATTAACAATTTATACAATTACGAAAATGGTTGGCCCAGAAAGGATTAAGAAAACTATTTCAGCATTTGCCAATTACTCTGGTTTAGATTTGCTCTTTATTGCATATAACAATTTAGGTATCCTCAAATTTGAAAACCACATAATCAGTGGTGAACATTTTCTAGTAACCAAGGTCCTCAAAAAAAACTTAGGCATTATCACAAGACCTGTCATATTTGATGTAGGAGCTAATGTAGGTAATTACTCAATAATACTGAAGAAAGAATTCCACCAGGCTCATATATATGCCTTCGAGCCAAACGAAAAAACCTTTGAACAATTGAAAACCAACGTTGAAAATTCAAGCACTATAAAGTGCATAAATGCCGGTCTGGGCACTGAGGAAAAAACCGAGACAATTTATACTTATTCTGACGATCTTCTCAGTTCGCATGCCAGCATTTACGATGATGTGTTCCGAACATTTCACAAGAGGAGTGATATCGTTGAAATCGAATTTCAGATGACAACTCTCGATCTTTTCTGTGAAAGAGAAAAAATACAATGTATCGATTTTCTAAAAATAGATACAGAAGGCAACGAACTTAACGTTTTGAAGGGTGCAACAAAAATGCTCTCCGAAGGAAATATTAAAATTATCCAGTTTGAGTTTGGAGAGTGTGATGTGTTTTCCCGAGTGTTCTTGAAGGATTTTTACACAATACTTTTTGATTACAATATCTATAGACTTGACACGGATCGTCTGATTCCTCTCTTTGAATATAATGTAATAAACGAAATATTCCATTTCCAAAACTTCATTGCAGTCAGGAAGGACTTTCCCTTCCAGGACGAGTTACAGAACTTGCCATGGCAGTAAACAAAGAAACCTTAAAAAAAATGCTCCCCTTTCGTCTGGACGAACTGCTCGTTTTTTTCCTGAAATCGCAGGAAAAGGCTAGGAGGAATAAACGGATTGCCCAAAAAAACAGGCGCAAAATCGAAACGCTCCTGAAAAGTGAAATTCCAATCAAACTGGAGCTTGGAGCAGGTACAAACAGGGGTATTGCTGGTTGGACCTATGCTGACGTTAATGAAAATTGCGACCTTATTTTGAACTTAGAAGCCCCCATCCCTTTTCCTGATAACTCAGTGAGTGAAATATACTCCAGTCACCTTCTCGAACACTTCCATTATCACAGTCTGGTTAATTTTCTAAAAGAATGTCTGCGCATTTTAAAACCGGGAGGACTTTTCAACGCTGCAGTACCTAACGCCAAAATATATATGGAAGCATATCAACATCCGGAAGCTTTTGATGCAGATACTTTTTGCCAGTATAAACCTGCATTTAATTATAATTCTAAAATCGATTACGTTAATTATATAGCATATATGGATGGACAACATAAGTATATGTTTGATGAAGATAATATCGTTGCGATATTAAAAAAAAATTCTTTTAAGGATGTTAAATTGAGAAAATTCGATAAAATTTTAGACTTTCAAAGTAGAGATATTCAATCGATTTACGTACTAGGTAAAAAATAAAGGGAAATTCAAGGTCTCAAAGATGTTCAATATTCCTATCGCGTACATTATATTCAACCGCCCTCGTCATACCCGCAAGACGTTCGCCACTATACGCGCACGACGACCAACAAAAATATTTATCATCGCCGATGGTCCCCGATTAGAGCATCCTACCGATACTGAACGGTGTAGAGAAGTTAGGAAGATCGTCGAAAATATAGATTGGCCGTGTGAGGTGTATCGAAACTATGCTAATCAGAACCTTGGTCTCAAGCAACGAGTAAGTAGTGGTCTGGATTGGGTCTTTAGAAAAGTTGAAAAAGCAATCGTGCTGGAAGATGATTGTTTGCCACATCCTGATTTTTTTACTTTTTGTAAGTTGTTGCTTGATCATTACGAAACCGATGAGAGAGTGTGGGTTATTACAGGCAACAATTTTCAAGACGGTTGTAAACGGGGTGAAGCGGCGTATTATTTCTCGAAATACACTCACTGCTGGGGTTGGGCAACTTGGAGAAAAGCCTGGCAGCACTATCAAGACAATTTCTCCTTTTGGTCAGAATGGAAGAACTCAGCCGACTGGCATCGAAAAACTCCAGATCAGGTTGAACGGAAATACTGGTCGAATATTTTTGGCATGGTAAACCGTGGAGAGATCAACTCCTGGGCGTATCCCTGGATGGCAAATGTTTGGTACTATGGTGGCCTTACCGCTACACCGAATGTCAATCTAGTAACAAATATCGGTTTGGGACCAGATGGCACACATACAATTGCGAATAAAGACCAAGAAGGACTTCCTGCGTTTTCAATCGGTCCGTTGACGCACCCGAAAGAGATTGCTCAGGATCTAAAAGCAGACCGGTATGTATTTGATCATACATTTGGTGGTATCAATCAGCGCCTTCATAGACGTTTACAACGCTTACCTCGCCGTGTATTAGGAAAGTTTTCTAGAATTATAAAAGTAGGACTTGATGAATTGCTATGATAGTGAAACTGGACATTTATCTCTCCTGCTGGAGCACATTTTTTTATGGGCAATGCTTGATTAATTCTAATTTCGTACCAAAGAACCTAACTGCTGGAGAAAGGTCAGTGATTATTAAAAATATTGAAAAATATTTAACATTTTCTTCTTCTACAACTTTCATTGTTTAATTCAAAATGCTACTTTTATTAAAATCAATAATTAAAGATTCAATCAAACGTATCAAAAATTTTATAAATGATGCTGATTATAAACAATGGACAATATTAGAAAGAAAATATCATTTACACCCAAGATTTAAAGAACTTACTTTGCAAATTGGTGAATATAAAATATCAACACCAGACTCAGCTTCACTTCTCTCAGCTTATAAAGAAATTTTTCTCAAAAAAACATACCAATTCAAAACAAAAAAATCCAAACCATATATTATAGATGTTGGTGCAAATATTGGGCTAAGTGTACTTTTTTTCAAAAAGACTTTTCCTTCTGCAGAAATAATTGCAATTGAGGCTGACCCTCATATCTTCCAATATCTTCAAACAAATATTCACAATAACGGCTTCACAGATGTCGAGCTTATTAATAAGGCTGCATGGCATAAAGAAACCATCATAAAATTTAGCTCAGAGGGTGCTGATGCAGGAAGAATTGCCTATGATGGCGACACAAACCTAGTTTCTGTCCCTGCATTTGATATTTCTTCACTACTGATTAATAGGTCAGTTGATATGTTAAAAATTGACATTGAAGGAGCTGAAAATAATGTTCTTAAAGCATGCAGAGCACATCTGCAAAATGTTGATAATATAATTGTTGAATATCATTCAAAGGTTGAAGAAGAACAGCAACTTGATAGTATTTTGGCCTTACTGCGCGATACAGGATTTAGGTTCCAAATACATTCAATTAATTCCAACCCCCAACCTCTTGTTACTACGAAAATTCCTTACGGCTTCGACTTACAACTTAACATATTTGCCTGGAGATCATCTTGAAAAATCATTGCGATCGAGAACGAACTGCAGAAAAATGAATGTCACTTTATTAAATACTTATGACTCCAGTGGCGGAGCTGCCAAGGCATCTTTTCGCTTACATCAGTCTTTAAGACAAGCTGAGATTAATTCATCAATTCTTGTTCAAAGTAAAACTTCAGATGATCCTTATGTAAAAGAAAAACCCAAATCATTCTGGGAAAGAAGACTGTCAAATTTAAACACATTAATGGATCAACTGCCTGTAAAATGTTACAGTTCCCGTTTACCCCAAACATTCTCCCCTGCCTGGTGGCCGACAAACATCAATCATCAAATTACAGAAATACAACCAGACATCGTCCATCTTCAATGGATTTGTGACGGGTTCATCCGTCTAGAATCTTTGTCAAAAATTAAACAATCAATTGTCTGGACTTTACACGATATGTGGCCATTTACAGGCGGTTGTCATTATAGCGGTGATTGTAATGGATATATAAATGGATGTGGTAGCTGCCCTCAACTTGACAGCAACAAAGAAAATGACCTTTCGAGCAAAGTTGTAAAAAGAAAGAAAAAGATTTTTAAAGGTCTCAATCTGTATATCGTTACTCCGAGTCGCTGGCTTACATCCTGCGCAAAAGCTAGTTTCCTCTTTAAAAATTTACCTGTAGAAACCATTCCATATTGTTTAAATCTAGATAGATATTCTCCAGTTAATCCTATTTATGCAAGAAAGGTTTTAGGCTTACCGGAAAATAAAAAGTTAATTCTTTTTGGGGCCATGTCTGCTACCTCAGACCCCCGCAAGGGTTTTCATCTTTTGCGTCAATCGATACAGTATCTGACTGAAAACAATTCAGTGGATGCTGAAATCGTTATTCTCGGTTCATCAAAACCAACTTCTCCTCCTGATTTCAGGCTAAAAACACATTATATGGGTGTTTTACATGATGACATTTCAATTTCATTACTTTACGGAGCTTGTGATGTTTTTGTCGCCCCTTCTTTAGAGGACAATCTGCCCCTGACGGTTATGGAATCCTTATCTTGCGGGACACCATGTGTCACATTCGATATAGGTGGAATGCCCGACATGATAGATCACAAAGAGAATGGTTTTTTGGCAAAACCTTTTGACACAAAAGAATTTGCAATGGGTATTGAATGGGTTCTTGAGGATGAAAAGCGGCATAAGGCTCTTTCTTGTGAGGCAAGGCGGAAAATAGAATTAAATTATTCCAATGAGTTAATTAGCAATAAATATAAATCGTTATATGAAGACATTTTAAAAAAACAAACCTAAATTAAACTTCAAATAATATTTACTAATTTACCGTAACGGAAGAGACCTGAAAAACCTTAATGACACTTCCAATAATCTCCATAATTACAGCTGTATATAATGGATCTTCAACTTTACAAAGATGTATTAACAGCGTTGCAAGCCAATCTTGGTCCCATTAGGAACACATCATTATTGATGGTGGGTCAAATGACCGTAAAATAATTAGGTGATAATTAGAAAAATTAGAAATTAAATATCAAAAAAATAATAAAAATTATCTCATGAAAAAATATTTTCTTATCTTATTCATCAATACTTTACTGCTTTTGTTTCTTTTTGTTTCTGCAGAATATTCATATAGATTTTATAGGCTCCTTACCGGGCGTCAGCCATATGGTAGCAACTCAGAATATAAACCTGATAATGTAATTGGCTGGGTGCCCAAAAAAAACTTTCATATCAATAAAAAAGATAAAGATGCAGCTGGAGTCGAATACACAATCAACTATTCTAGTGACAAACATGGATTCAGAGCATGGGGAGACTTAGAAAATAAACCTAAAATTTTAATCATCGGTGATTCTGTTACTGGAGATTCATATACTTCAAATAAGGATGCATATTTCAGTATTGTTGGTGATAAATTAAATGCTGAAATATTTGCTTTTGGCGCCGGAGGATATGGAAATTTTCAGGAGTATCTTATATTAAAACAGTTTGCTGATATAATTAAACCGGAAATATTTATTCTTCAGTTTTGCACAAACGATTTTCATAATAATAATATACACACAGAAAAATATTCATTTGTCAGAAATCAGAAATTAAGGAGACCCTACCTAACTGAAGCAGGCATAACATATGGAGAATGGAGTAAACTTTATACTTTATTAGCTAACCATTCTGATCTTTTCAGGCTTATCGACATTAATATTCAAAAATTCCAATACAAAAAATATAAAGGATATTTTAGGCCTGCAGATAATGTCCTTGTCACTTCTCTATTTGATCAGTCAATTAAAATAACCGACAAAATATTCAACCTGATAAACAAAGAGTTACCTGAGAACACTTTAAAACTATCATTCACGTGCTCTACCCAAAATAAAGAATATACAGAAGCCTGGAAAAAAATTTCTAAAAATAATAATTTCATTCCTCTTGAAAATATTTCGTTGGCAGTAGAAAAAGCTGAACTTGGAGGGAAGGTTATACATTATAATGATGGATCCCATTGGAACATTCTTGGTAATCGTATAGCAGGAGAACAACTGGCTTATGAAATTAATAAAATCATTAAAAATGATAACTCGTTAGAAATATTTCCTACCCTATGAAGTCTCCTCTAATCTCCATAATAACATCTGTATATAATAGTTCATCTACCTTACAAAGATGCATCGATAGTGTTTCAAGTCAATCTTGGCCTTATAAAGAGCATATAATAATTGACGGCGGGTCTAATGATGGCACTTTTGATATTATCAAAAACAATGAGAACAAAATTAAATATTGGGAATCAAAGCATGACCGGGGCATATATGAAGCATGGAATAAAGGTCTTAATCACATAAATGGAGAATGGATAATATTCCTCGGCGCGGATGATACTTTCTTCTGCGATAATGTCTTGGAAAAATTCATAAAAAAAATATCAGAATTAAAAGAAATACCCATGCTTGCTTATGGAAAAATTGAACAGATGGATGAGTCTGGCATATCTGTATGTGAACTGGGAGATACCTGGGAAAACTCCGAAAAAAAATTCTTTACTCAAATGAACATACCTCATCCAGGATGCTTTCATCATAAGAAGTTATTTCTTCAGTATGGACTTTTTGATGAGCAATTTGAAATTGCCGGAGATTATGATTTACTTTTACGATTTGCGCATGACTTTCCTCCAGTATACTTGCCAAATTTCATGGTGGCAAAAATGCAAATAGGCGGCATCTCAAGCAACCCCTCCTATTTTTATAAAAACTTACTTGAGTCCAAAAGAGCCCAGTTGAAAAATGATGTTGCCTCTTTTTCGCTCATGTGGCACTGGAGGGTAATTAAACATTATGTAAATCATTTGTTTTTTTCATTAATCAAAAAAGCTGATTAAAATCATATTGTTATATATTCTGACTATCATAATAAACAAAATCGATATTCATGGCTCAAAACCCTCTCATAAGCGTTGTTCTACCAACTTACAATAGAGCTCCAACATTATTACGTTCAATTAAAAGTGTTTTAAATCAAACATATCAAAACCTGGAACTTATAATAGTTGATGATGCTTCAGAAGACAGCACCCCAAATCTTGTAAACGGAATTACAGACCCTCGCCTGATATACATAAAACATTCTGCGCAGCAAGGTGCTGGAACAGCAAGGAATTCAGGCATTGAAATTTCGAAAGGGGAATATATCGCTTTTCAAGACAGCGACGATGAGTGGTCTAAAGATAAACTTGAGGAACAATTAAAGCTTTTTAATACTAACAAAAATATTGGGGCAGTTTTCTCACCATATTTAAAGGTTTCTGAAAGAAATAAAGAACAGGTGCCTGCAAAATTGTCTGCTAAAATGTGGGGGGATATCCATAGAAACATTTTGTTTTGTTCGTGGATTGGAACCCCTACTTTAATGGTCAAGATTGATTTAATTAAATCAATCGGGGGATTTGATCAAGGCCTGGAAGCTCTGGAGGACTGGGAGTTGATCATACGGTTAGCAAAATTGTGCCGGTTTGGATGCATTAACAAACCTCTGGTTACTGCCTATCTATCAGAAGGAAGCATTACTGAAAGAGAAGAAATTAATTTAACAGCTATAGAACAAATTATCGAAAAACATCATTGTTCATATAATAGCCAACCTGCTGCAAAAGCTACCCAATTAATTTTTATAGGAAACCGAAAATGCCTCAATGGGAACATGAAAGAGGGTATTAATTATTTTAAAAAAGCAATCAAGGTGTCTCCCGGTTCCATACCAGCATGGATTGGCCTGATACTTGCCTATACAGGCCAAAACATGTATCGAAGAATTATAATGTTTAAAAGGCAATTAGCTCATTAATCAAATTATGCAGGCTTCGAACACCTTTAATCTGTCAGTTATCATCCTTAATTACTTTGGCTATGATGATACCGTCTCTTGCATAAAATCTATCAAAAATTCATTAGACTCAAAGGTTTTCTTAGTTGATAATTCCGCTCACCCATCAGAGAGAAAAAAGCTTGAAGATGCTTTTAAAAATGACCCCCAAACACACCTGATCTTTCCTCCGGAGAATCTCGGTTTTGCAGCTGGAGTGAATCTCGGACTTAAGCAAGCACTTGAAGAGGGATATCAACATTTTATTTTATTAAACAACGATGCTGTTCTTTTACCCCATTCCGGGGAGATTTTTTACAACGCATTCAAAGAGCACCCCGGATGTCTCATGTCACCGACAATAATCTGGGGAGAAGATTCTCATAGAGGGCATTACTATCATAAATATTTAGGACTGATCTGCAGAAAACCTTACTGGCAAAGTAATAACTTTCTATACTATATAACCGGATGCACCCTGGCTTTTGACCAAACTACAATAGATAGAATAGGCTTTTTTGATGAAGCATTTTTTTTCTTTGGCGAGGATATTGAATATTCGCACAGGGCAACAAATAACGGTTTGCCAATCATCCTCCTTCCTGAAAAAATAGTACAACATCATGGCAGCAAATCAGCAAAAATGGCCTCATTATTCTATGAATACCATCTGGTTCGTGCCCATTTTCTCCTCACATTCAGTATTGTTGATACTTTGACTGGACAAATATTTTCCCTGTTAGGTAAATTCTTTATTTTGGGATCGAGGGCAATGCTCAGAAGTATAAGGTATTGGAGTTTTGCCCCGCTTCTAGGTTTTTTTCTGGCACCAATAAATATTCGTTTACGGCCCAACATAAAAGAAAACACCGGCAACCAGACTAAAGAATAACTTGGTCTGCAATTTTGAAATAATGATATATATTCTTATTTTAACCTATTAATTCTATCCTAATATCAAGAAATTAATGCGCCTTCTCTTCCTCACAAAACGCCAATATATGGGCAAGGATCTATTGGATGACAGCTACGGCCGCTTTTTTGAGATCCCTGCTGAGCTTGCTAAGCAGGGGCACCAGTTACAAGGATTGACGCTCAGTTATCGACCACGGCCAGAAGGGAATCTTAAGGGACCAACGATTGATTCAACTCCTGTTGACTGGCACTCAATCAACCTTGGACGACTCTTTCTTCCGGGATTCAGCCGTTACCTGAAAAAAATTACCAGGCTTATAAACGAGTTTACGCCGGACGTCATTATTGCCGGTTCTGATGCAATCCATGCCATTATTGGTGTACGGATAGCCCGGCAGCATAAAATACCCTGTGTAGTTGATCTCTATGATAATTTTGAAAGCTTCGGGCTGACCAAACTGCCGGGAGTCTTGTCCCGCTTTCGCATTTCGGTCAGCTTGGCTGATGGAGTTACCTGTGTCAGCGAGAACCTGACGAATCATATTGTAAAAAAATACAATCCCACCGGCAAGGTGATCACTATTGAAAACGGCATCCCTCCCAACCTCTTTCGTCCTATGGACAAACAGAAATGCCGGGAAAAATTTGGCCTGCCCAAGCATGCAAGAATCATCGGCACAGCCGGAGCTCTTGGTGCTAATCGGGGTATCGATATTCTCTTTAAAGGTTTTCAGGAACTCAATGCAGCGAACCCTTCAATCCATCTTGCTTTGGCAGGCCCGCTAGAGCCTGGGATCCGTTTGCCGACAGGCCCTAAAGTACACCATATGGGAAATCTTCAATACCAGGACGTCCCGATATTCATAAACGCCCTTGATATTGGGATAATATGCAATATCGACACACTATTCGGCCGCTACTGTTTTCCCCAAAAAGCTTACGAGATGATGGCCTGCGGGATTCCAGTCGTTGCTGCAAAGGTCGGAGCAATGGCGGAATTACTAGCTGCATATCCGGAATGTTTATTTGAACCAGAAAACCAGCTGAGTTTCATAAAGACGATTGAAAATCAGATCATACAACCAAGTTTGATGAATCTTCCAATACTTTCCTGGCCGGAGTTGGCAATAAAATTTAATGCGCTTCTTAATGAAATCAAAAAATGAAGACTTTAACTAATCCGTATTAATCCCCAGCTTATAGGCCAGCTCACCTGCCAGTTCCCAGGAAGTAATTTTCGCTCCTGAGGTAACCGGTGTTAAAATCAAGTCCATTCCATCGAGTTTGTAGAGCTTTGACACTCGGGCGGGAGAATCAATTTCGATGACCAGGGTGCCACCTGGCAGACTGACATTAAAATGTGTTGTATCAGCCTCTACCATTAAAGAAGGAAGCATTGATGAGGTAGGCAATGTATTGTTTATAGCGTAGTAGAGACCAATATTTGACTCAATTATATGCAAACCCGGATAGACAAGGGATTTAACGCGGGATTTCTGAATATAACCTGTGTATAAAGGTACGCTGACTGCTGCCAGTATGCCAACGATTGCCACTACAATCATCAATTCGACAAGATTAAACCCTTGCGAATTTCGCAGGTGCCTAAAAGTAGTCAATCTTTTGCTTAATAATACGTCAGCATAATCGATATGTCCAAGGTTCCATTTCATTTTATGCCCTGTTCTGAAGATTTACCTTTGCAACAAACGATTTTACCCTCTAATTTTAATAAACTACTATACTGGTTTTATTCTGCCAAAGATTTTTTCAGCCATCTTGTTTTTAATCCTCAACACGCTCATAACGCATTTGCGAAATTTGTTCGGATACAAGCCCCATCATGAAAATAATAATTGAACTTGAAAACAGTAACGCAGACATATTAGTGAAACGACCTGAAGTTATGTAGGTAAACAGGTAATACAGGAGGCCGGTCATAAAAAATGCCAGACTTACCGGCAAAAATACTCTGAATGGAGAAAAAAGAGTTGCAATTTTAGTAATTATCAAAAAAAAGCGTATACCGTCATTTATAAGTTTAATTTTGCTTTTTCCTTTCCTGGCTTTTGTCTGAATCGGAACATATTTGACGCTCAGACCGCTACGCAGAAAGGCTAATGTCAGTGTGGAAGGATACGAAAAAGTGTTAGGAAGCAAATAGATATACTTGTGAACAACCTCATTTTTCATGAGGCGGAAACCTGAGGTGAGATCTTCTATCTTGAATTTTGTTACATAGGATGCAAGGGAGTTGTAAATAGAATTTGCCAGGTCCCGATGCAGGGAAGTTTTTGATCCTTTGCTTCTTGCCCCGACAACCATGTCATATTTATCCTTATATTCAAGGAGTTTTGCAATATCTTCAGGATTGTGCTGACCGTCTGCATCCATCATGACTATCCAGTCACCACTGGCATAGCGGAGTCCTGTTTTTATTGCGGCACCATTGCCGATATTATAAGGATGGCTCCAGATATTTGCCCCTGCATCTATTGCTTCCTGCCTGGTATTATCAGTTGAACCGTCATCAACAACCATTATTTCAAAATCAGGGTATAATTCCCTAATTTTTCTAATGGTTCCCCCAATAGTCTCTTCTTCATTGTATGCAGGAAGCAAAACTGAAATTTTCATAAATTGGCCTCTATCTGAATCAGGATATTTCACCTAAACTTCTATAATTGTTTGCCGACTTTGTAATTTCTAATAAGCTTCACATATTTTTCTCGATTGGAATGACCGGGATAAAGAGTAAGTATATAGTCGAGCATATTTGTCATATCTTCTTTTTTCCCCATCCTTTGTAAAACTTTTGTGTACAAGCCTAAATTTGGAATACAATTAGGGTGTTTTTCAATACTTTTCGATAATATATCGAATGTTTATTTATTGCTGATTCCGCTTGCCTGCAATGTTTTTCCTCTTATCCTCCTGAATTTTGCTGAAAATCTCCTGAGCCTTGGGGGTATTTAAAATCTTATTCCCCTTTACGGTTATGTAACTTACAGCTCTCTCATATTTCCTGAGATCATACATAATTTCAGCAAGTCTTACATGTATGGCAATATTTTTATCCTTTTCTTCATTATCTATTCCCAAAATCTGACTTGCTTCCGGGTCATCATAATATTGCCACAATAATTTTTCGATGCTTTTTACAGCAAAATCAGCCTGTTCGTCAGCCTTGAAACTGCTTAAAAATGCATCAAAAGCATAACCATATTTATCGAAATGCATGTACAACGCACCGAGGTTATAGAGAAATTCCGCCATATAGGAAATTTCATTTAACCGGGGGGTTTCTTTAATAAACTGCTCTCCCCAGGCTAGAGCCTCTTTCTGCCTACCCATTTCCGACAAGACAACCATGATGTTATTAGCAATTTTAAGGGATTCCAATCTATACGGTTTATCAAGTTCGAAACCTTTCTTTAAAAGAGGGAGAGCCTCTTCATTTCGTCCTGCATGGGAAAGACTCACGCCAAGGCCATTATATACCCGTGCTTTATTCGGAGATTTATTAACCATATCTGCATGAATTGTTATTGCATCACGCCAATCATTATTACGAAAAGAAGTAAGAATGGAAGAAAGACATAGCAGCAATATTAAAGTGCAGAAAAATACTTTTTTAAATTCATTGACAGGGAAAAACGGAACGGTTCTGGCTGCAGCAAAATCCACAATGGATAACAAAGTAATGAAAATACCAATAGATGAGAGATAGAGTCTATGTTCAAAGATAATTTCAAGAGGGATGAAGGTGGACTCAATTGCCAGATTGAGGAAGAACCAGAGTATTCCAAAAGATATCAATGGATAAGTTCGTCTTGTTCTCAGAGCAAACATCATGACAAAAAACAGAAGAAGAAACGCTAAAAAGGTTGCCGGCGGCGAAAAGAGAGATTCTGAAATAAGAAAATCATGCTCAAGATTAAGTCGGCCGGGAAGAGGCAGCAACAACAAAGAAATATAAAAAACAACTACTCGTAATTCAGTAAGCAATCTCTCGTAAAGTGAAAAATTCCTTATTCTGTAACCACCTAAATGGCCAAGCAGTTCACCTTTGATAAGCGGCAGCAACAGGATCAGTATTACAATGAAAATAATCCACTGTATGGTTTTAACAGATTTGATTCTTTGTAGAATTTTTTCCCTGTTAAAGAAGAAAAACTCAAGCATGAGTATAGCAATTGGCAAAGTAAAACTGTTTTCTTTGGAAAAAAATGCACACAGAGCCGTAAGAAACGCCCCTGCAAAGAGAAACACTCTAGCCTGCAACGACTTTGTGAGTCGACCGTATGTATAAAACGCAAGAGAGCCAACATAAAAAAATGTTGCAAGGGATGTCATCCGCTGCACTACATAGGTAACCGCATTTGTCTGGACGGGATTGAGTGCCCAGAAAGCTGCTACAAGCACGCTGAAAGCACCGGCAGAAAGATAGTTAAGTGAGCTTTTTCCGACAGGTGTAAGTAACAGGCTTTTTACCAGCAAAAAAACTGCCAGGGTGCAGAGCAGGTGAATTATTATGTTAGTCAGATGATATTGTACAACACTGCCTGCAGCAATTTGCTTATCTATTGCAAAAGTTGCTAAGGGAATCACCCTTGCCTTGCCGAATTTAGTTGAACTGAGCTGCTTTAGAGAAGCTAAAGAGCCGTCCTCAGTATCAAGGGATGGATTATTTATAAACGAATGAAAATCATCCAGTACAAATGGCGAATAAATGGAATTTGAGTATGTCAGAGTTACTGATAAAAGAAGAATACAAAGATAGAGCCAGGAAGGTGCAGCCATGAGACGGCTATCAATATTTTTATCTAAGAGAGGCGTCATCAATTTTGACATTACAAAGTTATAAACTTAAAGTAAACATTCCTGAACATCAAGCAGAGCATAAAAACAAAAAAAGAGCATCCACGGTAATAAAACCATGGATGCTCTTGAAGGTTCTTCAGTTAAAGTTGTTCTATTATTCGTTGTCAAGACCAAGTTTTATGGCCAGACCTCCGCTGAGATCCCAGTTCGTAATTTTACCTGCAGAGTACATTGGTTTTGCTCTCATGGTTTGAGCATTAAGTTTGTACAATTTACTGGTTTGTGCTGTAGATTTAATTGTAATAAGTAAATCACCGGAACTCAGTTCTGGAGTAAAATACGTCAAGTCAGCGTCAGAGGAGAAGTCGGTAATCTCCTGACCGGTAGATGTACCATCCGGCATGGTATTATTGACGGCAAAATAGAGGCCAAGATTGGTTTCAATGGCATGCAATCCAGGATATACAAGGGCAGTTACCCTTGATTTCTGGATGTAGGACATGTAGGCAGGAATTGCAACAGCTGCCAGAATACCAATGATCGCAACAACGATCATCAACTCGATAAGTGTAAAACCTTGTTCTTTCTTCAGCAATTTTTTCATTTTACTCCTCCTGTTTAATTACCTGATTAATTTACATCTAAAAACACATAATTCTTTTGTTACTTTTTCTCGCTCCTCTGTTTCTACTTTTACCACGAAAAGTATTCTCGTGTTATAAAACTAAAGCAATTATTATGCCATTCTTTCTTTTTCATGGTTTGTTCCGATTGAACAAACCATAATTTTTACAATGTATTACTAAAAAAATTGATCTCCCATCTACTCAATTTATAAATTTTACATGTGATCTTTCTAGGACCTGAAATTAAAAATACTGCCAAATTTATGACAAATATTGTCAAACTGTATTGTATTTTGTCACTGGCTGACAATACTTGAACATACTGAAATCCAGCAATAAAACTAGAGAATCATTCCTAAAAAAACCGGGGTATGATGGCTGGGGGACAGGGATTCGAACCCCGACAGGCAGAGTCAGAGTCTGCAGTCCTACCATTAGACGATCCCCCAGCAATGTCAAATAAAGCGCATAAAATAGAGAACTCGTTAAATTATGTCAAGGGTAAATAAAAGGCTTAGAGGCACAAATTTATTTACAGGTTTCAAGGGGTCAAGGTTTCAAGGAGTCGAGGGATAACATCAAAATAAAGAGTAACTATTTACAAAAAGGCGTAAATTTTTTCCTTAACCTTCTAACCTTTTCTTTTTTCTGACCGCTGACCGCTAATTGCTTTTTAACTCTGTGCCTTTCTGCCTCTGTACCCTAAAGGGCATAAATGCCTTTGTCCCTTAATCCTTTCCCCTTGAAACCTAGACACCTAGACACCTTGAACCCTTTTCTTTAACCTCTGTGCCTTATGCAATCACCAACCCGGCGTACCCAACTACCCTGCTTGTATCTCCTGAGGCCTCGCCAGAATCCGTATAACGGATAAGTTCCGCCTTCTTTGCGCCCAATGCCAGGGCAGCAATTAACGTCACTGTTGTCGGCATAATACCGCACATGGATATTCTGTTGCCGACTACAGTATTATAGAGTCCTTCAGGGGCAAGTGCCTTTATGCGCTCCAAGGCCATACCGTCCTTGGAGCCGGCCGACTCCCTTGACTCATAATGGGTCATGTCCGTACTTGCAACGATGAGTACCGGTTTGTTGTAACTTTTTATAGCTTCTGCCAGACCATTGCCAACCGAGACACAGGTCTGGTAGGAAACATGCGACACAACTAGTGGGGTGATTGTCAATTTTTTTTGCATATGCTGCAGAAAAGGAACCTGTACCTCAAGTGAATGTTCAAAACGGTGAGCTATTTCATCTACCTGGATCTGCGAAGAGCTTTCAGCTATAGCAGCAGCAAGTTCCCTGTTGATCTCCACTTGCCCCATTGGCATTTCCCAGGCACCATGGTCCATCAGAGCTACCGGCGCACCATACCCGGTATGATTGGGTCCGAGAATAATGACGTTTTCCGGCACCTCCACACTGGCTATTGTCTCCCCTGCCACTCCACCGGAATACATATATCCGGCGTGGGGTGAAATGACTGCAATCGCTTCTTTTTTTTCTTCGGGAGGAATATCAGGAATAAGATTATTAAGGGATTTGATCAGTGATTCTTTATTGCCAGGATAGAACTGTCCGGCAACTGCAGGAGATCGTAACATATTTTTGCCTCCCCTTAAAAATTAAGCATTAAGCATTAAAAATTAAGAATTAAGAATTGGTGGTACGCAATACCCATCAATGATGAACAATACACCATACTGATAGTGTATAACTAATTATTAACCGTAAACTTTAAACCGTGAAGTTCCAAATTCTTTATCACTTTTTAACTTTTAATTTCTAATTTTAAATCAATTCTACCCCGTTACCTTCCAGGTTGTACCGTCAGGCCCATCCTTTAATTCAACTCCTTTGGCAAGCAGTTCATCCCTGATGGCATCTCCCCTGGCCCAGTCCTTATTCTGTCGCGCCTCGTTTCTTTGCCGGATCAGGGTTTCAATAGCCGCAGGGTCCAGGCCAAGCTCTTTTATGCGGCTTTCCTGCAGTGCTTCAGTATGTTCAATGGGATCTTCAGTCAGTAACCCCATAATGTTGGCCAGTTCCTTGAATCTCACCCCAACATTTCGAAGTATATTGAGATCATGTTGACTTGGTACTCCCGGCAGATCCCTGGTAATCTTGTTGAGAATCTTAACTGCATCAAAGAGCTGGGCCAGGGCCTGGGCCGTATTAAAATCATTGTCCATTGCCTTCTGAAAGCGCTCTTCAAGGCTTTCCAACTTTGCCGCATCATTTTTGGATATTGCAGATCCCTTTTTTTCATTACCTGAATCAGGTAGCCGGGCAATTTCGGCAAGACATTCATACAACCGCTCAAGACCGATTTCAGCATCTTTAATTGCAGCCTCAGAATAGTTCAGCGGACTCTGGTAGTGGGTTGAAAAAACAAAAAGACGCAGCGCTTCAGGCCGAAACCGTTCAAGGACATTCCTGATTGTCAGGAAATTCCCCAGGGATTTTGACATTTTTTCATCTTTGATAGTAACAAAACCGTGGTGTACCCAGATATTGACAAAGGGGCTGCCGGTGGCACCCATGCTCTGGGCAATCTCGTTCTCATGGTGCGGGAAGATGAGATCCTTGCCTCCGCCATGGATATCAAAGGAGTCACCCAGGTATTTTTTGCTCATGGCGGAGCATTCAATATGCCATCCGGGTCGACCCGGTCCCCATGGGCTGTCCCAGGTGGGCTCACCAGGCTTACTAGACTTCCAGAGAGCAAAATCCATGGGGTTGCGCTTCTTCTCATTAACTTCAATACGCGCGCCGGCCTGCATGTCTTCAATACTTCTCCTGGAGAGAATCCCATAATCGCTGAACTTCTCTACTGCGTAATAAACGTCGCCACCCACCTGGTAGGCCATTTCTTTTTGCACTAGGCCATCGATCATGTCGATGATCTCCTGGACATGCTCCGTGGCTTTTGGTTCCACTGTAGGAGAGGCGACACCCAGCTGCTCCATATCCTCATGGAATTTACGGATAAAGCTTTCTGACAGCTCTTCCGTGGTTGTTCCCTGCTCTTGGGCTCTTTTGATGATCTTGTCATCAATATCAGTGAAATTCCTTATAAAAGTAACCTTGTAGCCGCGATACAGCAGATACCTGTAAATCATGTCAAAAGCCAGGGCGGATCGGGCATGTCCTATATGGCAGTAATCGTATGCAGTAATACCGCAGACGTACATTTTAACATGATTATCGGAAAGCGGCTTCAGCTCGGTTTTTCCGCCGGTTCGCGTATTATATATGTATATTGACATCGCTTATTCCACTAAAGACTCAATTATATTTTCATTTTAATTATTAGGGTGCATTCCTGCTTAATTGGACTTTGTCTTATATGCTAAAAAAACCATTTGATGGCAATGATACGGGTCAATCTTTTCAAGCAAAGGCTGCAAGAAATTGGGAAAAGGGTAGAGACCGAATCCATAACCTTCCACCCTATCAAAACCGACACTTATTAAATAATCCCTCAAGACACGGTAACTGAAAACAATCATATGCCTGTAAACCGGAGTATCCCCTTCTGTATCTGGCAACAAGCTTTCAGAACGGACTCTGAACATTTCTTCTTTTATAATCAATTTATCAGAATCAGGATGCGGGCCACTTGATGGCATTTTACCCAACATGATTAAAAATGCTGTAAAATAGGTACTGATATTAGGTGTTAGTATAACCAGCAATCCATCATATTCCAGAATTCTGTAACACTCTTTAAGATACCTGCAGGGATTTATCAAATGCTCTAAAACCGATAATGCAAAAACACACTTGAATTGCCCATCCGGATAGGGCAGGCCCTTATTTAAATCCCCCTGAATAACATTAAGGCCTTTACCAGATGCTTCGTTCACAGCATCTGAGTCCCATTCGATGCCATAGTAGTGTTCTTTTTTTATACCTATTTTTTCAGAAAGAGCTTCATACTTATTGCCGTTGCTGGCACCACAATCGAGAACTTTTCCCCCTTCTGCAAGAGAACCAGCAACCTCATCTACTGCAAGACTATAGGCCTCGCTCATTGTTCTCTGGTATAGATTTATGAAGTATCGATCGAGCATTTATTTCAGTTGTAAGTACAAAATTTGCGAACA
>JBHPCH010000009.1:0-40790 GCA_042576125.1 Thermodesulfobacteriota bacterium | reverse complement strand
TTGTTGCAGATGACTCAATAACAGTACGTGAGGTCGAGAAAAAAATGCTCACCTCTAAAGGTTATGAGGTTGATGTGGCAGTGGATGGTATGGATGCCTGGAACACGATTAGGGCAAATTCTTACGATCTTGTTGTTACGGATATAGACATGCCACGGATGAATGGTTTTGAACTTGTTTCACTCATTAAGAATGACCCTAATCTCCACAACATCCCTGTGATCATAGTTTCCTATAAGGACAGAGAGGAAGAAAAAAACAGAGGCCTTGAAGTGGGAGCTGATTTCTATTTGACCAAGGGAAGCTTTCAGGACAAGGCCCTGATAAATGCCGTTCTTGATTTAATAGGCGAAGCTGAAGATTAATTTCTCCAAGTAAAAATTTTTTATAAGGCAGACTCGACTCTGGTTTATAACTTTAAATATTACGTAAGGACATCACTTTGAATATTGGCATTGTTAACGATCTGGAAATCTGTATAAAAAGTCTGCAGCAAGTACTGGCCTCTGCCCCGGAGTACCAGATTGTCTGGATTGCCAAAAACGGTCAAGAAGCAGTTGACTGCTGCAAGAAATTCACTCCGGATCTTATCCTGATGGATCTGATCATGCCTGTTATGAACGGTGTAGAGGCTACCCGCAAGATTATGCAGTCCACCCCCTGCCCTATACTGATAGTTACATCAACCGTCTCAGGAAATTCTGCAAAGGTATTTGAGGCAATGAGCGTCGGTGCTCTTGATGCAGTCGCAACTCCGGTAATCAGCAAAAATAATGAAACCGACATTGGTAAAGATTTATTACGAAAAATTCATCGAATAGGTCAGTTAACAGGAAACTTGCATAGAAAACCTGAAAAACCCAGGTCTATAGCAAAACCAAAAGTAGAAATTGACGGAATTGACCTTGTTGTTTTGGGTTGTTCAACAGGAGGGCCTAACATTCTTGTTGAAATCCTGTCTGTAATCCCTGCAAAGATACCCGCATCCATAATCATAGTTCAACATATGGACCAGCAGTTTACCCCTGGACTTGTCAAGTGGATTGACTCCAAAATTAAACTTCCGGTCAGCATTGCTCGCCATGGTGACATACCGGAACCCGGCAAAGTACTAATGGCCTGCACTGATGACCATCTCATCATGACCTCAACACTGACCTTAGCCTATTCAAAAGAGCCCAAGAATAATTTCTACCATCCTTCGGTTGATGTATTCTTTTCAAGTATCGCACAGTCTTGGCCCGGTGAAGGGGTTGCCGCCCTACTTACAGGCATGGGAAGAGATGGGGCCGAAGGTCTTCTTGCACTTCATAATCGTAACTGGTATACAATTGCCCAAGACCGTGATTCAAGTATAGTATATGGTATGCCCAAGGCGGCAGCCCAGCTTGGTGCAGCAACAGACATCCTTCCTGCCAGTAAAATAGGCACAGCTATCAGTAAATATATTTTTACCAAGCAGAGTAAAAAACAATGAGTAAACAAAACAATTTAAAAGCTTCTCTGGAACATCATAAAATAACCGTACTACTCATTGATGATCAGGCAATGATATCAGAGGCAGTCCGACGAGCCCTCAGCAGCGAGGAGGATATTGAATTTCATTACTGCCAGGATCCCACTAAAGCGATAAAACTTGCTGCTGAAATAAATGCGACGGTTATTCTGCAGGATCTGGTCATGCCCGAAATAGACGGACTTATGATGGTACGTTACTTCAGGGTGAACAAAGCCACTGCTAAAATTCCTATCATTGTCCTGTCGACAAAGGAGGAAGCCACCATAAAAAGCGAGGCATTCACGCTTGGAGCCAATGATTACATGGTCAAGCTCCCTAACAAGATTGAAATGATAGCGCGAATCCGCTACCACTCAAAAGCTTACATCAATCAACTTGAAAGAGACGAGGCGTTCCGTGCTCTTGAAGAAAGCAGGGGAAAATTAGCCGAAGCCAACCTTGCCCTGCAAAAATTATCATCCCTGGACGGCCTGACCGGTATTGCCAACCGCAGGAGCTTTGACGAAACGTTACTTAAAGAATGGAATCGATCTATCCGAGGCGAAAAATCAATAGGGCTCATTATGCTCGACATTGATTTTTTTAAACTCTACAATGATCATTATGGACATCAAGGTGGAGATGATTGTCTTATAAAAGTAGCCAAAGGCCTTGAGTCGGCAATTCATCGCGAGGCGGATTTTCTTGCCCGTTATGGCGGCGAAGAATTTTCAACTGTCCTGCCAGATACGGATTTAAACGGGGCGATCAAGGTGGCTGAAGAAATGCACCTCGCCATAAAAAATTTAAAAATTGAACATGCTAAATCCAAGGTCTCTGACATAGTCAGCATAAGCATTGGTGTTTCCGCTTTTGTACCCTTACAAGGAATGAATCCCGAAATTCTTATTGCTGCTGCAGACCAGGCCCTCTATAAAGCTAAAGAAGAAGGTCGCGACACGGTAAGATCCGGTATTGTCACTGACATTTCAGATTAACATCTTGTATGCGTCTCTTTCTGAGCAAAAAAAATATCAATGCCCGGCATTCATCTTTATACCAGCAACAGGCTTGAAGCACTCGCCGGCAAGCTTGCCGAACTCCTCAATTCTGCTCCCCTCCCACCTCTAAAGAAAGAAATCATCCTCGTTCAAAGCAGGGGAATGGAACGTTGGTTAGCCTTGGAAACTGCCAGCAGTTTACAAATCTGGGCTCATTGCGAATGCCCATTTCCTAACACTTTTATCCGCAATATTTACAAGCTGTTCATGCCGGAAATCTCAGATACATCCCCCTATGATAAGGAATGTATCACCTGGCATCTGATGGACATAATTCCAGGACTCCTGGAAACTCGTCAGTTTGAAAAAGTGCGGCAATACCTTAAAGCCGATCATGAGCTGAAACTTTACCAACTTGCACGTGAAGTAGCTGACTTATTTGATCAATACACTCTTTTCAGACCGGATATGGTTCTTGACTGGGAAGCTGAAACAAATACCCTTCCTGTCGAACATCGATGGCAATACATATTATGGTTACACCTCATAGAGAGACTGCAAAAAAACAAAAATATCTTCGAGTTTCACAGGGCCAGACTTTTACATTTCTTTGAAGAAAAAATTCTGGATCCTGATTTTAATGCAGGGCAACTCCCGAAAAGAATCTCCGTCTTTGGAATATCCTCCCTCCCCCCTTATCATCTGAGAGTCCTTGCAGCTCTGGCACACCATTCAAATGTGCATCTTTTTATAATGAATCCATGCCAGGAATTCTGGTTTGATATTATTGCAGACCGGGACATTGTAAAAATAAGCAGGAAAGCAGCATTCACAGAGGAACTGCTGCATCTGGAACATGGCAACAAACTCCTGTCTTCAATGGGACATCTTGGAAGAGATTTTCTTGCTTTAGTTCAGGGGTTAGAGTGCCGGGAACAGGAGTTGTTTCTTGACCCGGGCTCAAAAACTCTCCTCTCATGCATCCAGCAGGACATTCTTTATTTACAAGAAAATAATGGCAAATCTCTTCATTCCTCAGAAACTAAAAAGAAAATTAATAGCAATGATACCTCAATTATTTTTCAATCATGTCATAGTCCCATGCGAGAAGTTGAAGTTCTCCACGACCAGCTTTTGGAAATTTTCGAACAATCTACTGAAAATGATGCCATCGAACCAAAAGATATTCTCGTCATGGCCCCTGATATAAATGAGTATACCTCTTTTATCAGGGCAGTATTTGATGCAGGCCAAGCAAATGTTTACAGGCTCCCATTTAGCATTTCAGATCAATCACTTCATAAAACCAGCAAATATATTGATGCCTTTTTTGAAATTCTGTCACTTTACACAAGCCGTTTCAATAGCATTGATGTTTTGGGACTACTCAAAACTGAACCTGTCCGGAAACGTTTCGCAATTACTGACCAGGATATTTTAACTCTGGAAAGATGGATTTCTCAAACACGCATATGCTGGGGAATTGATCAAGCCCACAAAAGAAATATAAACCTCCCGGATTATATTGAAAACACCTGGAGAGCAGGCCTCAACCGATTACTCTTGGGATATGCTGTCCAAGGTGACGAAAAAGCTCTTTTTGAAAACATCCTTCCCTATGACCCTATAGAAGGAAGCGACAGAAAACTCCTTGGCAATTTCCTGGATTACACAGAGTCCCTCTTTGGTATGAAAGAAATTCTCATGCAAAAGCATACTCTTGCAGAATGGTCTGAACTTCTCCTTCTGCTTCAAGATACATTCCTGCTGGCAGATGGATCATTTGAAAGAGATAACAGACTTCTGCAACAATCACTCTATGGTTTACGGGAACTGCAATCCCAAACATCGTTCAAAACTCTGTTGTCAATTGATGTGGTTCAATCATTTTTACTGGACTCCCTTGAACAACACCACTCAAGCATTACCTCCGGTGCGAATTTTTTGACCGGAAACATTACCTTCTGTTCTATGCTTCCCATGAGGGCTATACCGTTTAAAGTGGTCTGTCTGCTGGGCATGAATGACGGCTTGTATCCCCGCCCTGGAAACAGGAGAAGTTTCGACCTCATGCACATGGACCCCAAACCTGGAGACAGGTCCAGACGTTATGATGACCGATATCTTTTTCTTGAGACAATCCTGTCAGCACGAAAAAAGCTTATTATAAGCTACACAGGACAATCAATTGACGATGGCACCAAAATACCTCCTTCTGTCCTTGTCAGTGAACTTCTGGACTATATAAAAGAGGGGTATGAAATAAAAGACAGGGATGGATCTTCTGATGAAATTACTGATCACCTCACCACATACCATAGACTGCAACCTTTTCATCCTGATTATTTCAGGGCACATAATGATATAACCAAAAGAAAATTCTTCAGTTATTCAAGAGAAAACTGTGATGCTGCAATAGCATTTACATCAAAGCCACAGAAGGAGTGTCCTGTCGTTTCATCCCCTCTTTCTGCCACCCCAGATGTGTACAAACAGGTTGAACTCAATGAGTTAATCAAATTTTTCTCCCACCCTGCCAGATACCTCCTGGTCAAGAAAATCGGCATTGCAGTAATTGAAGAAACCCGGATTTTCGAAACCAGTGAACCGTTTGTCATCAAAGGTCTGGAAAGATACAAACTTGAAAATGATATCCTGAAACAACTCATGGAAGGCCATGACTGTGAAAAACTATACGAAATTAAAAAGGCAGCAGGGATACTTCCCCATGGCAGAACAGGTGAGATTCATTTCACCCAGACATTATCTGCTGTGCAATCATTTAAAAGAATTCTTGACTCGTTACTTTCGCAACAAAAAATTGAACAACAGGAAGTAAATCTCTCTGTGAATGATTATAGAATTTCGGGACGCTTGGAGAATCTTAGCGAAACCGGCATGGTTCAATACCGTTATGCAACGATAAAACCAAAAGATGTGATTCGGGCCTGGATCAGTCATCTTGTGCTTAACAGCATTGAAAATCAAGATAAAACAGGATCGGAAGCCATTACTTATCTTGCCGGCAAAGACAGAATATACAAGTACAGCCCTGTTGCTGAAAACAAAAATTACCTTGAGCAGTTGCTTAACTTCTATTTGCAGGGACAATCAGAGCCGCTTCACTTTTTTCCACGAAGTTCATTTGTTTTTGCCCGGGAAATTCATAAGGGAGCTGGTGAACAGAAAGCTTTACACAAGGCACGCCAGGAATGGGAAGGGGACGTTTTTACAAAAAATGCTGAAAAAAATGCCCCCTATAATTCCCTTCTATATAAAAATATGGATCTCACAGATTCACTTTTCATAGACCAGGCCAAAAAGATTTTCCTGCCGGTTTTTGATCATCTTTGCCGGGCCACCTTGTGATATACTTTTTTACGTCAAACTTACGGGCACATCCTGCATAGTTCATATACCTTACTTTGCCAAAAACCGGCCTATCCTTCCACGCCCTGTCATGAACCCCACCTATACTCCAGGCAATCCCCGCAAAGCCGTTCGGGTCCCTGCCGTCCAGCTCGTATCTGTCATTCAAGTATATTGCCGTTGCCATTGCCTCTTCGGGACTTACTGACCATTCGAGGATTTTTTTGGCCCAGTACATCCGCAGGTAGCCGTGCATCTTCCCCCGCTCCACCATTTGACGCTGGGCGGCATTCCATAATTCGTCATGGGTCCTGCCGTGCTCAAATGTCTCCAGGGAATATTGGTACTCTCTCCTATCAGCCCGGTGCGTATCCAGGCTTTTCTGGGCCCAATTCGGGAACCCCTCAAAACGGTCATAGTTTTCATTATAATAACAGAAGTTATCCGCCAGTTCTCTTCTGACAATGAGTTCTTCAAGAAAGGCTTTTTTACTTTCTGCATTTACCCTTGCTTCGTTCACGAGCAGGGCAACTTTTTGGGGGGCAATATGACCGAAATGCAGATATGGAGAGATGTTCGATTGTCCGTCAAGATTCGGATCATTGCGTTTATTATCATAAGCCGACAAATCATCCTTGATAAAGTCTCTTATCGCCACACTGGCTGCCTTTTCGCCGGGCATCAGCCAATCCACCTCCGAAACGGAGTGGTCCGAAACATCGCTATATACTTTATGCCAGTCAACCGAAGCTGCAAATATTTTTTTGCTGCCAACTGGATGTGGTAAGACTGTTGGAAAATCACACAAAAAATCCGGTAGCAGTTTCTTTATCTTGGGCCGTAACGTATAGGCGCCATATTCCTGTTTGGGCGATGCGTGCCAACAGGGAACTATATTGTGCCCATCGACCACATAAAAAGTGCCTTCCATGCTGGCTGCCACATCCTGCTGCCAATATCGCTTAATATGCAGTGGGTCAAAATCAGTGATCAGAAAGGATCCTTTTGTTTTTGCCAGATATCCCGGGAGAACTTCAGGGGGAGTTCTCCGCAAAAGAACAAAGGGAATTTTCAGCTTCTGCAGTTTCTGCTCCACCTCCTGCAGCCCCTTCAGCATAAACCCGTAATGCCTTATATTGGCCCCGGGATAGTCCGGCACGAGACAGAAAACGACAACAATGGGCTTTTTATGCTCCACGGCAATATTCTGGGCCAGCAGAAGCGCCCAGTTGTCAGCAACCCTCTGTTCACGGGTCATCCAGTAGATAACCGGTCCGCCCGCGTCTTTTCCTTCCTTGACAAGGCGAACTCTTTGCGGTGCAATCTTATGAATAATTCTCACAATCCTGCTCTATGCTAAACAGAAGCACTGTCCTTCTGGCCTACAGTCACTATTCCCAGATAACCGTCAACCGTCACCTCATCCCCGGTATGAATCAGGGTTGCTGCATCAGGCACCCCGGTGACACAGGCAATGCCGTATTCCCTGGCAATAATTGCCCCGTGTATGAGCATGCCCCCACGCCTCTCAATAATGCCTGCTGCCAAGGGAACGACAAAGGTCATGTTTGGGTCAACCGCGTCGCAAACCAACACTTCTCCCTTTTTGAAGAGACCCAGATCCCTGGCACTGTCTATTATCCTGGCCAGGCCTCTGCCGATGCCCGGTCCCGCCGGCTGCCCGAGCAGCTGTCGCGCTTTAATGTGGCGGTTTTCCTGCTCTGAGGGTGTCTCTTCATCTTTTTTGGAGTCGGGCTTATAGCTCCTGTCAACCAAACTGCGAATTACCTCGCTTTCGGTCAAATCGACAGCATGGTCAACATGTCTTTCCTTAAGACGTTTTCTGCCCTCCTGCAGAGCCCTGAAAAACTGCTCTTCTATCCTGCCGAGCACAATGTTGTCATCATCGCGAAGCCGGTAACTGGCCCGGGCAAGATCAAGCAGACCTTCGGCCCTTGCACGCTTTCCTCCCGCCTTGAGTTTTTCAAAAAATGCAGCTTCCAGGTCTGCCTTATTTTGTTCTTTGCCATTCAGGTTCTCTTCCTCAGCTATACTGCTTCCAGCCATTTGTATGATAACGTTGAGCAGTTCTTCCCTGCTCACATCACAGGTCTTGTCACTATAGGTACCGCAAAAAGGATCACCATAGAGATTAATAAATTCCTCTAACATTCTGGTAAATTCCGCATCGACTATAACGCTTCCCCCTCCAGCTGCAATGGCTTGCAGCAGGTCTGTCTGCTGCTGCACATAGGCTCCAATTTTACGTAAGGCCTTATTGCGATTTTTACTCAGGAGAGGCACATTCGAAAGAAGTTCGACAAATTCAAATGGGTCCGCCGGGCTGACTGTATCATTGTAGAACTTGCCAAAAAGGCGCATGCCATGAGCAAAGGGGATGAAATCCTCCCAGTAAACAGCTGTCCATTTCCCCTTTACCTGCAAACGCTTTTCAATTTCTCCGGCTAATTCTTTATCCGAAAGCACCTCAAGGTCGGTTTCAGCCAGTTCCGCTGCTTCTTTTTTCATGGCAGGAAAATGGACCTGCTCTATTTTTAAACGCAGTTTTTTCAGGTTATCTTCGCTTCTCTGCAGGCTGAGATACCATCCCCGCTTATCATCTTTATCACCATCCTGTCTTGCAGTCACCGGCCGTGACTGCAGGATGAAAAAATCGCTGCCAACCCTGGTCCATTCAACATCCTGGGGTTTGCCGAAAACGTTCTCAATCTGCTTTGCCTTCCGGTAGATTGCCACAGCCTCCTCATTACTGAGCGGCGGTTGCAGAGACTTGCTTTCCGGCAAGCCGGTGAGAATGATATCATCTCCCCGTGGTGTCATGAACTTTTCCCTCCGGGGCGTGTAATGCTCTTTAGTGGTTTCCTCTTTTCTGTTAAAAATCCAGCGGTCAGGCTCCACCGCGCCGTCCACCAGACCCTGGTTCAGTCCGTAAACCGCCTCAACCACTCCTTCTGAAGAATCGGCCGGATTTATGCTGAATGTGATGCCCGACACCTCTCCGGCCACGAGTTCCTGCATTACAACCGCCATGGAGCTTCTGGTAAAATCTAAATCAAGTTCCTGCCTGTACAGCAAGGCCCGGTCAGACCACAGTGATGCCCACACCAGCTTCACATGCTCAAGAATTGACTCAGTGCCGCGAATATTTACAAAGGATTCATGCAGCCCGGCAAAGGAGGTTGCTGCCGCATCCTCTTCCGGGGCGGAAGAACGGACCACCAAAGGATTTTTCGAAAAATCTCCCTCCAACGCAGCGCTGATCTCCCGGGCAAGTTTTTCCGGCATCCTCTGGCGCAGAAAAAGATTTCGTATTCGGAGTGCTGCATCCCAGACCTCCTCCCAGCGCATGTCAGAAAACTTCTTGCGGTGCAGTTCAAGTTGGATTTTCTCCCTAATGCTGCTGCCGTTGACATACTGCTTATAGGCCTCCGTTGAGATACAAAGGGTTGACGGCAATCGCAAACCGGCTTCCTGCAATCTCCTGAGAGCAGTTGCCTTACCGCCGAAAAGCTTTGAATCCGGGCTTATTTCAGATAGCAGGTATGTCGTTTTCATTTCGGATATGCAGTTCCATAACTTCCTGGAAGCGGCTGACGAGGTAGTAGCTCCTTACAGAAATACTAATGAATGCAGTTGAGGGTGAACGGAGAAAGTCTTCCAGGTATGGGTGCTTACTTAAATACAATGTTGCCAGTTCGTTTTGGAATGCGTTGTTATCTATCCTGTCAACGGCACCCATAACTGTCACCGCTTGAGCATCATGAAAATCCTTCTCGTTATTGGATCGATCATCAATAAGCAATGAAACCTTTGGATTATGCTTGATGTTGGCAAATTTTCTCGTTGCCTTCGGGGTGGCAAACACAATTTTCTGCAGGTCATCGGTTACCGCAAAGGCTATAAGGCTGGAATAGGCTGATCCCTCGGAACTCTGGGTGGCAAGCACTGCCAGCTTCTGGGATAAAAGCAGCTTTGTTATCTCCTGTTGCAGCAATTCCTCATTTGTCGTTTTCTTCACCATTGCCCCCCCCCACAGCAGCCAGGCTTTACCAGCCTTTTGTTGACAAAACTTTTTCGATTATATCTTTAACTTATATCTTATGTTTTCATTTTAGTCTAAATTTATTCGGCACCTTTCCGGCACCAATGTTTGGTGAGGACTTATTCTTTGCAGATAAACTTTGTACATTCAGGAAGGGGTACCGAAAATAAAAAATGAAAAAAGGTAGTTTGGCCGGCCCGGTAGAGTTCAACTGGGGGGTACTTTCTTTATGGTTGCTTCTTTTCTTCCCGACCTGTGTCCCAGCCTTGACGATATCCGTTTCGGTAGGATTTTTTCAACGCATAATTTTTGAACTGGGGTTCCGGGTCTTCTGAAATACCCATGGACTTTTTCTTGCCACTGGCAAACCCTTTTTCAAAATACTCTATTTTAATTTGCTGATCGGTAATTTTATTTTCATGGTAAATATCAACGCAGCGCTTGAATAAGAGCATGGATAAATGCAATGAACAGCACCTGCAGCAGTCGCAAACCTAAACGCCTATGAAAAGGATTTTTTTCTTCTTTTTACCATGGTAGGTCCTGACAAAGGCGTAAAGTCTATGATTGTTCTCTCTATTCAAATACGTAATATTTATTCTCAAGCCAGAGAATAATGCTTAACAGTAAAAATAAACCATATCGTTTTTTGCAATAAAGAAGGTTGGGATGAAGCAATCAAAAAATATAAAATCCAGAAACAATAAAATCAGGTTTGGACTGTGCTGCATTTTTCTGCAGGAGCCCATCAAGTTCCGGCAGATTACAGCCAAAACCCTGCAAAGTATTTCCCGCACTGAACAACTCTTGCGTCTTTCCGAAATCTGTTTGCACAATGTACTGAGCCTTTATAAATCCTTGCAATATGTGTCTGCTAATAACATTGGCGCCTTTAGAATCCTCAGTCCTCTTTTTCCACGATACACCCATCCTAAAGTAGCCTACACGCTTAATGATCTGCCAGCTGGTGAATCAATTAAACATAAATGTGACAAAATAAGAAAATTTAGACAGAATAAAGACATTCGTCTCAGTTTTCATCCTGATCAGTTCAACGTTCTTTCTTCACCGAGACCTGAAGTTATCAGAAACACTTTTAGAGAACTGGAATATCAGGGCATGCTGGCAGATCTGTTTGACGCTGAGGTTATCAATCTCCACGCTGGCGGAGTTTATGGAAATAAAGAGGTTGCCCTAAGACGCCTGGAGAAAAATATCGGTAAACTGCCGGACTCTGTTCGAAGCCGCATCTCTTTAGAAAATGATGACATCTCCTTTACACCGGCAGATCTTTTGCCAATATGTAAAAAACTGAAGATTCCTATTGTCTATGATGTTCATCACCACCGCTGCAATCCCGATGAGTATTCTGTCGAGGAGGCTACCGCACGTGTGCTGGAAACCTGGAACGAGTTAAGGCGCGAGCCGTACTTTCATATATCTTCACCTAAAAATGGCTGGCAGAAAGGATCCCCCAAACCCCATGCCGACTATATTAATCCGGCTGATTTTCCATCCTGCTGGCAAGAACAGAACATTACGGTGGATGTTGAGGCCAAGGCCAAGGAATTGGCTGTATTGAGATTAATGAAGAATTTAAGTAGCATAAGTTAATGATGACCTATTTATATCACCTGACCAGAACCAACCTCGTTTTACTTGCATTATTTGCCTTCCTTTTGTTTGCCGGCTGTGCCTATGCCCTTGACAATAATACGGCGGAACCAAGACCGGCACATCACACTGCTGATGGTTTTAAGAACCCCTATGCTGAAAAGAAAAAAAGGGGATTTTTCAAATACTTGAAGATGCGCTATTTCAGTAGTGAGGAATTTGCTGACTACGATTCAAATGCCTATAAAATATCCAGAGTAGAAACGGACCTTGACCTGATTCAAAACCCTCCAGATACTTTACAGGTTACCTGGATAGGCCATGCAACAATGCTTGTTCAGTATAGAGGAATCAATATTCTTACTGATCCCATGTTTTCAGACAGGGCCTCCCCCATAAGTTTTTTAGGGCCAAAAAGATATAATCCTTCTTCTGTAAAGTTAAAAGATCTCCCCAAAATAGATTATATTGTCATTTCCCATAGCCATTACGACCACCTGGATAAAAAAACAGTACAGCAGATCGGTTCAGACACAATATGGCTCGTGCCTCTAGGTTTGCAGAAATGGTTTGTCAATGCAGGAATAGAAGAAAACAGTGTCGTAGAGTTTGACTGGTGGGATGTGAAAAAGTTCGGGAATTTAACCATTACAGCCACCCCCGCACAACACTGGTCAGCCCGCAGCCTTTGGGACAGGAATAAAACCCTCTGGGCCTCGTGGATGCTGCAGATTGATGACAAAACAATCTGGTACAGTGGTGATACCGGCTACAATCCGTACCAGTTCAATGAGATCGGCCGAGAGTTCAAAACGATAGATCTGGCGCTTATTTCCATCGGTGCTTATGAACCACGCTGGTTCATGAAAGAGATGCACATTAACCCTGCAGAGGCTGTTCAAATACACCAGGATATAAAATCCCAACATTCCATTGCTGTGCAGTGGGGTACATTCCAACTAACCTCGGAGCCAATCGACGACCCACCTCTAAAACTCAAAGAAGCACTTGCCCGGGAAAGAATCCCTTCACAGGAATTTGAACTTCTCAAAATAGGTGAAACCAGGGGAATACACTAAATCTGCAAATTTCTTGTTTTATAAATATCGAATCATCTGCAAACCTAACACATTGAAATATAACAATTTTCATTTTACATTTACTGGAAGCCGCATTCTGTGCTAAAATTAAATTTATAATCATTTTGAATAGTTTTAGGTCGGAATAAAAAAATCGCAACATAACTTCTAAGGCATTTAGCAAAATTATGCTGAAGTTGTTTCTCGTCCAATCCCTGATAATATTATTCTATGCCGTAATCTGGTTCATCGTTGCGGTTGTGAAGAACAGAAATGATGTTGCCGATATTGCCTGGGGCGGCGGCTTTGTCTGTGCTGCACTCACCGCATACATTGTGCAGGGTATAAATGAAACCCGTGCGACCCTGGTCCTTGTGCTGGTTATAATCTGGGGAATGCGTTTGATCCTGCATATAGGGCTTCGCAACCGAGGTAAACCTGAGGATCACCGCTACAAGGCCTGGCGTGAAGAATGGGGAAGTACTTATCTGATCCGGAGCTTTCTGCAAGTCTTTCTGCTGCAGGGATTCCTGCTGCTTGTCATTTCTCTGCCCGTAACCCTGGCCATCACCCGCAGCGGACCGCCGCTTACCCTACTTGATGGTATTGGAATTTGCATCTGGCTGCTCGGCTTTTCTTTTGAAGCCATCGGCGACTTTCAGCTCCTGCAATTCAAAAAAGATCCTGCCAACAAGGGCCGCATCATGAACATCGGCCTTTGGCGCTATACCAGGCATCCCAATTATTTCGGCGAGGTGACCCTCTGGTGGGGCATATTTCTTATCTGTCTGTCTGTGCCTGGAAGTCTATGGACCGTGGCCGGGCCGTTGACTATTACCTGGCTGATTCTGAGGGTCTCCGGTACGCCGCTGCTTGAGAAAAGATATGTCGACAATCCGGAATATGCTGAATATATAAAGAGTACGAGTTCATTCTTTCCTCTGCCACCCAAGAGATAAGGAGACCGCAATGCTGCACGCCATCAAGGTATACTTTGCAACCCTGCCTATCTTTCTGGCAATTGATTTCTTCTGGCTCGGATTCCTGATGTCAAATTTCTACAAGACAGAACTTGGCCCCCTTTCCAGGGGTGCATCCGGATCCTATGCAACAGTCTGGTGGGCTGCGGCAGTTGTCTATATCTGCATACCGCTTGGCATTGTCCTCTTTGTACTCCCCAGGGTATCCAATTTATCAATCCTGCCATGGGCCCCGGTGTGGGGTGGCCTGTACGGATTTGTCATGTACGCAGTGTACGACATGACCAACTACGCCCTGGTTGACAAGTGGCCTCTGCGCATGTCCATTGTTGATATCTGCTGGGGGATTTTTATCTGCGGAACGGTCTCCACCGCTGCCGCTTATTTTGACCGATGGTTCCAGTAAGCCTATGACAGGGAAGGCATAAGGTATTCATGAAGATAGCGATTATCGGCAGCGGCATTTCCGGCCTGGTTTGCGGACATCTGCTTTACAAAGATTTTGACCTCTCGATTTTTGAGGCCAACGACTATATAGGCGGCCATACGCACACGATTGATGTTACCCGGGCAGACGGATCCTATGCTGTTGATACCGGCTTTATTGTTTTCAACGAGGCGACCTATCCGAACTTCTGCACGCTCATAGATCAATTGGGTGTCGCATCCCAGCCGACCCCCATGAACTTCAGCGTCCGCTGCGAAAAAACAGGGCTGGAGTATGGCTCGGATTCCGTTGATACACTGTTTGCGCAACGCAGAAATCTCCTGTCCCCGTCATACTGGCGCATGGTGCTTGAGATTTTCAGGCTGCGGCGCCACCTTGTGGACTACATTGCATCAGATGAGCCGGACATGTCCATGGGCGAGTTCCTTGCCCTGCACAACTATTCCCAGCGCTTCATTGACCATTTCGTAGTGCCCCTCGGAGCTTCACTCTGGTCAGCCGAGCCCGGCAAGATCCGGGAATTCCCGGCCCGTACCTTTGGCCGTTTCTTTGAGAATCATGGCTTCCTGCAGGCAACCAACCCGATACAGTGGCGGGTCATTGCCGGCGGCTCAAAACAATATGTGGATAAGCTCGTGTCACCCTTTGCACAGAAAATTCATCTCTCCACCCCTGTCACCCGGGTGCACCGCACCGGAGATTACGTGGAGCTTGCATTTGCGGACCGGAAAAAAGAGCGCTTTGACCAGGTTATCTTTGCCACCCACAGCGATCAGGCTCTGGAAATCCTTGCAGATCCGACCGATGATGAGCGTACCATACTCGGCGCTGTGCCTTACCAGGAAAACGTTACCGTCCTGCATTCCGATGATACACTCCTGCCCCGCAACCGCAAGTCCTGGTCGAGCTGGAATTATGCTATATTACCAGACCAGGCTGACAGGGCTGCTGTAACTTATAATATGAATATGCTGCAATCCTTTGAGGCCGCGGAAACCTTCTGCGTTTCCCTGAACATGCAGCACAGGATTGAAGCGGAAAAAATATTAGGCCGTTATCTCTACCATCATCCTGTGTACCTGGAGCGCTCCGTCCCGGCCCAGGCAGCCCACGGGGTCATCAGCGGGCAGAACAGGACCCACTATTGCGGGGCATACTGGGGCTATGGGTTTCACGAGGATGGTGTAAAAAGCGGACTTACTGTCGGTAAATATTTCGAAAAATCGCTTTGACCATGAAAAGTTGCATCTACAAAGGCGAACTGTATCATCATCGCTACCTGCCTCGGGTAAACAGATTTACCTATACGGTATTCTTCATGTTTCTTGACCTGGAGGAACTGGAGCACGTCTTTGACGGGCGCTGGCTTTGGTCCGTGGGCCGGGCAAACGTGGCAAACTTCAAGCGGTCCGATTACCTTGGGCCGGCCGATGTCACGCTTGATCAGGCAGTGCGGGACCGGGTTGAGCAGGGGCTCGGGGAGCGGCCGACCGGCCCGATCCGCATGTTGTCTCACCTGCGATACTACGGTCACTGTTTCAACCCTGTTTCCTTCTATTATTGTTACGATGCGGCTGACACCCGGGTGGAATATATCGTGGCGGAGATCACCAACACACCTTGGCGGGAGCGCCATTCTTATGTGCTGGGGGAAAAACTGAATCAGGGAGAAAAAAAGAGGCTGCGCTTTCAGTTCAGCAAAAAATTCCATGTTTCACCCTTTATGGACATGAATTTTTGTTATGATTGGCACTTTAAAGAACCAGAAAAGTCTTTGTATATTCATATGACCAACTTCAAGGAAGAAACAAAGTTTTTTGAAGTAAAACTAAACATGCAGCGCCGGGAGATAAGCGGTGCAGCACTGGCCTGGATGCTAATCCGTTTTCCGGCCATGACCATCAAGGTGCTGTCCATGATCTATTGGCAGGCCTTTCGCCTCTGGCTCAAGAAAACACCCTATTTTGACCATCCGAAGTATGTGCATGAGAGGAAACCATGAGCACGTATATCAACAGTATTGAAGGAACAAAGACAACCCTGTGCCCGAAGCCGTTACAGACCTGGTGCAAAAGCACCTTGTTCAACATTTTAGGCAACCTGCGGTTCGGCAGACTGTCGATAGAAAACAGCGGACAGCTCTACGAATTCGGTGACCCGCAGGGACAGGATCCCATTTTCGCTACCCTGTCCATTCATGACCCGCAACTCTATCCGGATATCCTGTTCAAGGGCAGCCTCGGCGCAGCGGAATCTTACATTAAAGGCTACTGGTCCACTGACAACCTGACCGATGTAACCCGTCTCTTTGTGGCTAATACTGACCTGCTCAACCGGCAAATGGATGCAGGATGGTCCAGAATGACAGCACCGCTGATGCGCACCTATCATTGGCTGCGGAAAAATACTCAAAGGGGCAGCAAAAAAAACATCGTCGCCCATTACGACCTGAGCAACGATTTTTTCCGTCTATTTCTTGACAGGTCGATGGGTTACTCCTGCGGTATTTTCGAACACGAGAACAGCACATTGCACGAGGCGCAGATTGCCAAGTTTGATCGGATCTGCAAAAAGCTGAACTTAAAGGAAGAAGACCATGTGATAGAGATCGGCGGCGGCTGGGGCGGTTTTGCCCTGCATGCAGCACAAAACTACGGCTGCCGGGTGACCACTACAACCATCTCGAACAACCAGTACCGCTATATGCAGCGCCTCTTAGCTGCTACCGGCCTGGCAGAAAAGGTCACTTTGCTACATCGGGATTACCGGGAACTGACCGGCAGATTTGACAAACTGGTCTCCATTGAGATGATCGAGGCTGTAGGCCACCATTTCCTGGATACCTTTTTTGCAAAATGCTGCGAGTTGCTGAAACCTGACGGCATGATGGCATTACAGGCCATTACCATCCCGGACCACGAGTTCAGCCGCCATAAAAACTCGGTGGATTTTATCAAACGCTATATCTTTCCCGGCAGTTGCATACCATCGGTTAGTGCCATTACCAATAGTATTAAACGCCATACAGACCTTCAACTCACCCATTTCGAGGATATCACTCCGCACTATGCTACAACCTTGCGGCTTTGGCGTGAACGTTTCTTCGCCAACCTGGAAAAAGTAAAGGCCATGGGCTTTTCAAACAACTTCATTAGAATGTGGGAATATTACCTGGCCTCCTGTGAAGGCAGTTTCCAGGAGCACTACAACGGTGACGTACAGATGATCTTTACCAGGCCGCAATGGAATCGTGAGCCGATACTTCCTTCCCAGGGGTCATAACCGGAAGCAGCAGATGGGAATAAAAAAATATTCCACACCGGTTAATTTCATCATCTTCCAGGCCTGCTGGTTTGCCTGTGTTATGGGAGCTGCAAAAAACCTCGGGTGGCTAGGGCCACTCCTGGTCCTTTTAACCGTTCCTCTGCAAATCTACCTGTTGACAGAAAATCACAGGGCAGAGATTCTTTTTGTTTTAATCTGCGGTATTTCAGGGGCTCTTCTGGAAACGCTCATGATTATGGCCAACGTTTACACACCCGTTGACCAGGGATGGGGGCAGATCTGCCCGCCCTGGATGGCTGCCCTCTGGTTTAATTTTGCCCTGCTTGTCAGCATCAGCCTGGCCTGGCTCAAAGACAAATATGCAGCGGCGGCCATACTGGGAGGACTTGCCGGGCCGGTTGCTTACTGGGGAGGAGAAACACTGGGAGCACTTACAGTTGCTTCAACGTTCAGCAGGGGTTACGTGATACTTGCTGTTATGTGGGCTCTGGCCCTGCCGCTGCTTGTTTATCTGCACAACAGGCTGACCGATGCTACGTGGGAAGGGAAATAAAAATTTCGGGGACCATGCTAATTTTTTAACCCAGGCCTGATTCTTTTAAAGTTTAAAAAAAGACTTGGACAGTTATGTATACTCTTTATCGGGAACAGTATGTTACTGCAATGCTTGCTTCGGCATGGAATTTATTGAAAAATCCTGCCAACCTCGACCTGATTACACCGGAAGACCTGCAATTCCAGATAGTTTCCCCTGTCCCCCAGGAAATGTTCAATGGGCTGATCATTGAATACCGCATAAAAACTCCATGGTTTGGAGAGCACACATGGGTAGCGGAAATCAAGCATATTAAGGCAATGCATTCATTTGTTGATGAACAGAGGTTAGGCCCTTATACATTCTGGTATCATTATCACCAGATAGATGCAGAAGAGGGCAGGATAAAATTAACCGACAGGGTGTATTACGAAATCCCTTACGGAATATTCGGCAAAATCATACACTTTTTGTTTATCAGGAAAACATTAAAACGAATTTTTGATTACAGAAAAGAAAAATTGGAGGAACTCCTGACTATCACTAGCCATGATTGAAATTCAGGCATGATATCCAAAAGGCAGACTACATATCTAAATTGTCAGGGTTAAGTTTACGTAAACTTACCATGTTCTAAAAATGTGTTTTACGGTCGCGACCTGCAACCTATAATGAAAAAGGCCTCTTTCCTTTGAGAAGTAAAGAGGCCTTTGGTTCTAACGAAATTTTAATTCTTTTCTACCAGCGCTCGGTACCGACCAGCTGGCTTACATCCATACAACTTTTCATTTCATCGTCAGACAGTTCGTCCTTGGTCTTTAAATTTCCTTTCAAGGCAGCAGCAGTACATGCATATTCTTTGCCGTCTTTATCCCTGATCCACACGAGAGCTTCATATCCACCTTTGTTGTATTCTTCTTCAGCCATAATTATCCCTCCATGTTAAAAATTAAATTTCTTCCCTAAAGATATATATATGACTCATGTTCCGTAAAAATTCAACAGAGGAATAACATTGTTGTAAAAATGTTTTAGGAGTGATTTGAAAAATCCTGATAAACAAAAGAGAGGCCCACTGATATATGCACTCTAAATTGCAGAACTGTCTAAGGTAAAAATTTCTGAGAAAGCCAGGTAATTTTAAATGGTGGGGATTTTTTTATGGTTGCTTCTTTTCTTCCCGACCTGTGTCCCAGCCTTGACGATATCCGTCCCGGTAGGCTTTTTTCAAAGCATAGTTTTTAAACTGGGGTTCCGGGTCTTCTGAAATACCCATGGACTTTTTCTTGCCACTGGCAAACCCTTTTTCAAAATACTCTATTTTAATTTGCTGGTCGGTAATTTTATTTTCATGATAGATATCAACACATCGCTTAACCAGGAACATTGATAAAACAATAAGCAGCACCTGCAGCAATCGTAAACCGAAACGGGTATGGAGAGGGGGTAGTTTCTCTTCTTGTTGCATAATAGAGCTCTGACAAATATTTACAATTCTGTAAGTCAGATGCCTATAATTTTCTCAACAGCTTCTGCATATCTGGCACCTGTCTTCACGAGAATTTCTTCCGGCAGCGTTGGTGCCGGCGGAGTTTTATCCCAGTCAAGGGTTGACAAATAGTCCCGCAGAAACTGCTTGTCAAAGCTCGGTTGCCCCTTGCCTGGTGTATATTGATCCAAGGGCCAGAACCTGGATGAGTCCGGGGTAAGGACCTCATCAATAAGGATCAAATCTCCCTCAAACCAACCTAACTCAAACTTTGTATCAGCAATAATAATTCCCTTGCTCAAGGCATAATCAGCAGCCTTGCGGTACAGTTTGATACTCACATCAATAATTTTTGCAGCCTCATCCTTACCAACAATTTCTTCCATTTTTGCAATGGAGATATTTTCATCGTGTTCCCCCAGTTCAGCCTTTGTAGAAGGGGTAAACAGAGGTATATCAAATTTATCAGACTCAACCATTCCAGACGGCAAGGGAAAACCGCAGACAGTAGTGTCTTTCTGGTATGCACTCCAGAATGAACCTGAAAGATACCCTCTGACTATACACTCAATCGACAGAGGTTTTGCCTTCTTGACCAGCATGCTTCTGTCACGCAATTCTTCCTGATACGGCTTACAGGCAGAGGGATATTTTTCAACATCTGCAGTAATCAAATGGTTAGGTAAAATATCACCTAAATAATCAAACCAGAACAAAGAAAGCCTGGTAAGGACTTTACCTTTATTGGGTACCGGATCATCCATAACCACATCAAACGCTGAAATACGGTCAGTGGCTACCATGAGGAGCTTGTCATCCACCTCATAAAGATCCCTGACCTTGCCACGATGCACAAGTTTCAAATCCTTGAATTCCGTCTTAATTACAGGTAATTCTGACATTTTTTATCTCACTTATTTAATTTTCCAAGTCTTTCAGCTCCCGGTTGGAAAAACGCTTCCGATGGAGAGTAATTCTAAACAATTTACTGAAATTACAATCCCAGCGAAGCCTTTAATTCCTGTACAACGATGTCACTGGACGTACCGGAAACAGTTTTAAGCAATCCTTCCTTTTCATAAAAACCAATTAAAGGTGCTGTCTTGTCATTATAGGTCTGAAGCCTGTGAGAAATTGCCTCTTCGGTCTCATCAGCCCTCTGGATAACTGCGCTTCCGCATTTATCGCATACCCCTTCCTGTTTCGTCGGGTTGCTTTTTACGTTATAGATTGCCTGACAGTCTGTATTCTCACAGGTTCTCCGCGTACATAGCCTGTCAAGGATTACATCCCGGGGCACATCAATGTTGACTGCCATATCAAGGGTAATATCTAATTTAACCAGCAGTTCTTTCAGTGCTTCGGCCTGGGGAATTGTCCTTGGGAACCCATCCAGAAGAAATCCTTTCTGACAATCAGGCGCCTGCAGTCTTTTTTCCATTATTCCCATAATCAGCGAGTCAGGAACAAGATCGCCTCTCTTCATGAATGCCTCTGCCTCTTTGCCAAGCTCAGAGCCCGCCTGGACCGCACCGCGTAAAATATCTCCTGTAGAAATCTGAACTGAACCATCTATGGCTGTCAGCAATTTTGCTACGGTTCCCTTGCCCGCACCCGGGGCTCCTAATAATATTAACTTCATTCTGTACCTCCAATTGGTTACTCTATTTTAAGTGTTAGATTATTTCAAAAAAAATGGCGGGTCACTATACCCGATTTCCAGATGAGATGGTAGGGCAATTCATGAAAAACTTATTCAAGAGGGACTCTCTCTTTATCTGAACCAAGTCCCCCTTTAAAGGCATAAAATATTCCGCCTATCATTCCAATTAAAATCATGAAAAATGTTGTTAATAAAGATAAAGCCAAAGCCTTTTCAGGTGTTGTAAACTCGGTAAGATAGAATAGAAATGTAGCCTCCCTGACTCCTATTCCATTCACTGACGGTGCCACACCCATAATCAGTAGGATGGGCACGAAAAAAAAGAAGAAACCTAAAGGTATATCAATGGAAAGACTTGTGGCCAGCAGAAAATTTACAACAATGAAAGAGATTTGTCCCATCACAGTGAGTGAGAAACACCTGCCCAATATTCCTTTATGCTCACGGTATTCATACATTGCCCGGTAAATTTCCCTTATTTTTTCCAGAAAGATCGCAGGCAAAAACGGAATATGCAGTTGACAGAGACCATCAACAATCTTTTTGTTAAAAATACAGACAGCAAGTGTAATCGTTGCAGCAGCCAGCATTACAATGCTTCCAAGAATCTTGTGAGAACCCTGTGCAATATCAAGAAAAAATATGCTTGAGATACTGATAAGAAGCATTGTCACAAGACCAAAAAGCCGGTCAACCACTACAGCACTGAATACCGTAACACTGCCTTCTGATTTTTTATACAGGTAATAAGCCTTTACCATCTCCCCCCCTAAAGAGGAGGGCAGGACATTATTAAAGAACAGGGCAATCAGGTTGACATAATATGTTGTTAAAACAGAAATTTTTGTGCCGTGGACCTGGATAACGGAGCGAAGACGAAAAGCTACAGCAAGCAAACCTGCAAAAAAAACCAGGACGGCTAAAATAAAGTACAACGGTTTTATTGTTTGCAGATATTGAAAAACAGTCGGAAGCTGGCCCCTGAAATAATAGAGGATGCCCCCCATCAGGCTGAAACTGACTATAAACCGAAGGGCGGCCTGCCATTTTTTTCTTTTTATGATTGGGGTTTGCTTTTCCATTACACAGTTCAAAGAACGAGAGAGAGCCAGGTTGAGACAAACAGGGTAAGGCTTATCAGGCCATTTAAAGTAAAAAAGGAAAGCTGTATCTTGGAAAGATCCTTGGGGGTGACAACAACATGCTGATAAAAAAGTGCTGCCCCGGTAAAGACAATTCCCATATAATAATAAAAATTCAGGCCTGCAGTTATGCCGGT
Organism: Thermodesulfobacteriota bacterium; assembly: GCA_042576125.1. Lineage (GTDB taxonomy): Bacteria > Desulfobacterota > Desulfobulbia > Desulfobulbales > BM004 > BM004. Next base: position 18,487 of record JBHPCH010000009.1, on the reverse strand, counting down.
CAGCACAAAAAGGACAAAGGCTATTACGTGAAACAGCACGGCGATCCTGAAGGCATTCTTGCGGCCAAACCTGGATGGAAGAGAAAAAAGACCTATCTCAGCATCAAAGTCTGCATCCAGACAGGCATAAACTGTATCAAAACCGGCAACCCAGAACAAAACCCCGGCAGACAACACAAAAGGGAAATCCTGCAGAGAACCGGAGACAGCGACCCAGCCCCCCAGTGGTGAAAAAGCAAGGGCCACACCCAGGACAACATGACAAAGCCAGGTAAAACGTTTTGTAAGAGAATAAAAAAGAGTAAGGGCCAGGGCAAAAGGTGAAAGTATCAGGGTGAGCTGATTGAGATTATAGCAGGCAAAGAAAAAAAATCCACCAGCCAGGATAACCATTGCCCATGCTTCCGAAAGTTTAACTTCTTGGGCAGGTAAGGCTCTGGAAGCTGTTCTCGGGTTCAGTTCATCAAACTTACGGTCTACTATCCGGTTAAATCCCATGGCGCAGGTCCTGGCACCCGCCATTGCCAATACAATCCAGCCGAATGTTGCGGGACCGGGCACACCCCGTGCAGACAGAAAGGCTCCCATAAAAGCAAACGGCAGGGCAAATACCGTGTGCTTAAACTTGATCATTTCAAGTAAAATGGCAATTTTCTTCAACATTGATCTTTTGTCTTTGGTAGAATATCAAATACCCTGCCAGCGCTTGAGGCCTTCAATCTCAAAGCCGAGCATATCTGCCATACGTCCGGCAAAATAGGTTGCCATTTCTTCCAGATTTTCCGGATGGTGATAAAAGGAAGGCATTGGGGGGCATACTACAGCACCTGCATCGTGCACTTTCAGCATATTTTCCAAATGAATACGGTTAAATGGAGTCTCCCTGACAGCAAGTAAAAGCGGCCTTTTTTCCTTCAATATTACATCTGCAGCGCGGTGTACAAGATTTTTCGTTATACCGTTTGCAATTGCTCCAAGTGTTCCCATGGTACACGGCAGTACAAGCATTGCATCAAATCTGCTCGAACCGCTCGACATGGGTGCGGTAAAATCATCTTTTGCGTGCCACTGTTCTATAAACCCGTTTAAATCATCCGGAGTCAATCCAAGTTCGTGCTGTAATACCAGGTGACCGGCATCGGATATAATACCATGAATTTCCACATCCAAGTGCTGCATTAACTTCAAAAACTGCACAGCATAAAGACTGCCGCTTGCGCCTGTTATTGCCAGAATAATTTTCTTTTTCATTTTACACCTATGTATAATGTTACAATCCCCATGGTCAAAGGTCTGCAATATTGCCTGGAAAACCCTGCTTCCTTCATCATTGCAAGCAGTTCCTCAGGCTCGTAAAACTTTGCAATTGAACTGGCGAGATATTCATAAGCCTCTTTATCACCGGAAACAAGTCCTGCTATCTTTGGTAATACACGGTTCAAATAAAAATTATAAATCGGTTTGAATAAGGCATTACGGGGCCGGGAGAATTCAAGGATCAGAAGTTTGCCGCCCGGTTTTAATACCCGCAACATTTCGGCAAGTCCTTTTTCGGTCCGGGCCAGATTCCGTACACCGAATGCAACCGTAACTCCCCAGAACTTTCCACTGGCAGCCGGAATTTCTTCACCATCACCACAGACAGCCGTAATTCTTTCCCTGCGCCCGTCAACTGGCAATGTCTTCATGCCACTGATGAGCATATCTTCACAAAAGTCAACCGCTAAAACTTTCCGGGCCGAAGCCTGGCGGGTCAGTTCAAGAGACAGGGGGAGTGTTCCGGCACAAAGATCAAGAATTGCGCCCTCAGGAAACTCTTTTAATTCACGGGTTGTAACCCAGCGCCAATAACTGTCCATCTTCAGGCTCAAAAGAGAATTCAGAAAATCATATTTATTGCTGATAGAAGCAAATTTATCCCTGACAAAGCGCTTTTTTTCTTCAGCAGCCTGGGTGGTTTCAACTGTCACAATTTATCCTTCAAGCTTGTGGAAAAATTTAAGCGGCAGAGCTTCTGCAGCCCCGTCCCCTCTTTCAATCAAATATTCAATAAAAAGGATCAGCCCTTTTTGCTTCTCAGGACTTAGATCATGTTCAATACCGCACAGATATTCATAACAGGCTTCAGCATCCATTGAAACCCTCGGAGCGACTCTTCTGCTTATGCTTTTCAACTCCTGCCTGCCCTCATTTCTGCAGCGAAGCAATTCACGCTGGATATCCATGACAATTTCCGGGTTTCTGCGACAGAATTCCCGGCGCATGGCCCAGATTGCAAAAACAAACGGCAATGAAGTTTTTTCATGCCAGATCTTACTGAGATCTATCATATGGATATATGCTTTGCTTTGAGCCAGAAGCAGGGCTTCATCACCAATGGCAAGCACTGCCGGGATATCCTCATTTTCCTGTGCTTCTAAAACAGACCCCACTTCATACTTTGGTATGACATGATAAAACTTCTCCAGGATGATCTTGACCAGGCTCACGGAGGTTTGAGACTGGCCGCTCAGGAGTAGAGTCCTGTCTGCCAGATGTGTGGGATCACACCTGGAAAAGAGGTAAACGCTGCCAACCGGGCCTGAAGCACTTATGGAGATATCATCAAGAAGCAAATAATCCTGGGGATGGGCGGCATACTCCTGTGAAGAGACCAGGCCCATATCAAGTTCATTTGCGTAAAGCATTCTGTTCAGAACCGAAGGGGCAGCCTCAATAACATTCCATTCAGGACGGTTCACAGACCGCTGCCAGATATCATAGAGCGGAGCGGTATTAATAAAGTTAACCATGCCTATACGAACTTTTGAGTCACTCAGCATACTGTCCCCTACTCCACCCATTCAACCTGTAAAGACTCGCCGGCTGTTGTCATATATTCAAGTATATCTTTACTTGAATGCATATTGGACTGACAGTTAACTTTCAAAATCCTGGCCTGTTTTCCTGGTTCCAGTGTTCCCAGTGCTGAATCAATTCCCCAGGCTTCGGCACCACCACGCGTAGCCATACTGAATACCGTTTCCGGTAAAAGCCCCGGATGATCCTCTCTTAAAAGCCTCATTTCCCGCCAGATACTGAGCACTGGATTACTGGCCTTGCTGTCGGTTCCCAGAGACGGGAGAATACCATGGGCAAGAAATTCTGTCACCGGCGCTTTACCTGAACCAAGAAATCTATTACTGCCTGGACACAGACATACTTTTGCCTTTTTCAAAGCCAGAATTCCTATCTCTTCATGGTCCACATGCACCACATGGACACATAGTGTTTTATCATTTAAAACTCCCAGACTTTCCAGATAATGCACAGCCCCCATTCCCGGTACTTTGAAGGTACTGTCCCAGGCACCCCTCTCGTGGAGAAAATCCAGGAACCGGCCGGTACCTGTTTGGAGAAATTCCACCTCCTGTTTTGACTCTGCAACATGGATGGAAAATATATGGCCTCTTCGGTCAGCATTATCTTTTATTGCCTGGATTAAGGCCGGAGTTACTGAATAGGGAGCATGGGCTGTACAGGAAATTTCAAGGGATTCGTCAGAGAACACCTCGCCCAGTCTTGCCAGTGACAGTACTTCGGACTTCTTTGTCAGGCCTAACAGTTCAAGAAGAAAAAATATCTCTATGTTTTGGTCCGGCCCGATTGTTCTGCTTGCCAGAGAATTACCTATATCCCCAACGAATCCGACTCCTTCAGCAGCCATCTCACGTAAAACCTGACTACCATCGCTCAAGATTTGTTTCTCTGCATCGACCGTGCTTTGCAAGAAGTTGTCACGTGCTTTTAACAGCTCCCTGATCCACAGGGTGAAATCATTTGAATATGAGGTTTGATTCCCACCGGATTCTGTAAGATTAAGATAGGATAGTTCAAGATGACAGTGGCTGTTAATCAAGGCAGGTGCAAGAACTTTGCTCTCATGTTCCTGAATAGGAAGACTGCTAAACTCCCTACTTATGTCTCTAAACTTTCCTACCGCCTTAATTATGCCACCAGAAACAACTACAGCGCCATCCTCAATAGTATCCCTGGTATTTGTGTATATTTCTGCAGATGTATCTGCTACAACCCATGGTGCACGATGGATAATCGGCTGTTTTTGGGGGGCCGGATGAGACTTAGCTTGATTAGTCATTGGAAACAGAAAACGCTTTAGGGATAATTAAAACTACTCAGATGCCACAAAAGTATAATCCATGGTTCGCTGTTGAGGAACAAAACCCGCACCCTCAACAAGGTCACGGATTTCTTTTTCAGACAGCCTGAAAGAAACTCCTGCTGCAGCAACGACGTTCTCTTCAATCATGGTGCTGCCAAAATCATTGGCACCGTAAAAAAGCGAAACCTGAGCAATTTTCGGCCCCTGGGTGACCCAGGAAGCCTGGATATTATCTACGTTGTCGAGCACTATTCTTGACCAGGCCAGCATTTTTAGATAGGAGTGTGCGGAAGCTTTCTGTATTTCAGCAAGGGCAGTATTATCTGGTTGAAAAGGCCAGGGAATAAACGCTGTAAAGCCCCCTGTTTCATCCTGCAGATTTCTGATACGAATGAGGTGCTCAAGACGCTCTTCAAGATTTTCAATATGGCCGAACATCATGGTTGCCGTTGTGCGCATACCCTGGCGATGTGCCTGTCTCATAACTTCGATCCATTCATCGGCGGAGCATTTTCTCGGGGCAGCCTCTCCCCTGACACGGTCGGATAGGATTTCAGCCCCACCACCCGGTATGGAGTCAAGTCCTGCTTTTTTAAGCCGCACAATAACTTCTGCAACAGAAAGACCTGAAAGTTTGGCAAAATGACATATTTCCGGTGGAGAGAAACCATGGATATGAATACCGGTCTTCTTGATGAATCGCAGCATCTCCTCATAAAACTCCAGTGGTTTGTCGGGATGAAGACCTCCCTGGAGCAGGATCTGCGTCCCTCGCAATTCCTTGGTTTCAGCTATCTTTTCTTCAAGTTCCTCAAAGGATATAACCGTACCTTCAGGATCTTCAGGAGCCTTGTAGAAGGCACAAAACTTACAGGCTGAAATACAAATGTCAGTATAATTTATGTTCCTGTCAATAACATAGGTGACAACAGGGCCCGGATGCTTTTTCTTACGGATAAAATCTGCCAGGAAACCAAGATCGTAAAGGTTGCCATCCCGGAACAAAATCAATGATTCTGTTTCAGAAACCCTTTCACTGTTCAGAATTTTCTGCTTTATGTCGTGTAGACTGCTCATGTAATTTCTCTCACTGCAAAAATATCAAAGAGTCGGCTCAACACTTCAAATATCTTTACTGTAAACTGCTGCTTACTGCATTAATAGGAATGTATAACGTTATAGAGGGTATCCCTTTCTATGGGAGTACATCCCGCTTCCCGGATCAACCGGAGAAGCTGTTCGCGTGACATGGCCTGCTCAGTTTCAGCGCCTGCCATATGGGTAATAATCTCCTCTTTCACGGTACCGTCCACATCATCAGCCCCATAGGAAAGTGCTATCTGGCTCAACTTCTGGCCGATCATTACCCAATAGGCTTTAATATGGGGGAAATTATCCAGAAAACAACGCGCTATGGCTATATTCTTCAGGTCATCAACTCCCGAAGTTCTGGCCAACTGCGATAATTCCGTATTTTTCGGATGAAAAGCCAGAGGAATAAATGCAAGGAAACCTTTTGATTCATCCTGTGCTTTCCGTAACATGTCAAGATGATCCAAGCGCTCCTCCAGTGATTCGATGTGGCCATAGAGCATTGTAGCGTTGGTATGAAGCCCTGTTTTATGGGCGGTTTGGGCCACCTCAATCCACCCGCTTCCAGAAAGTTTTTTTTCACAGGTCAACTCTCTGATCCGGGGACTGAAAACCTCAGCACCCCCTCCGGGAATGGACCCGAGTCCATTTTTTTTCAGATCCTCCAGTACTCCTGCTGTTCCCAGCCCTGAAATTTCACCCAGGTGGGCGATTTCCACACAGGTAAACGCCTGGATGTGAACGTCTGGCCTCTCTTGTTTTATCACTTTCAATAAATCAGTATAATACGAATAGGGAAGATCAGGATGTATGCCGCCGACCATATGGATCTCGGTGATGGCCTCGGACAGTCTTTCCCGCACCTTCTGTCTGACTTCCTCAACGCTCATCTCATAAGCGAGGTCTGAATCCTTGTCCTTGCCAAAAGCACAGAATTTACAAAGGTTGGTGCAGATATTTGAGTAGTTGATGTGCTGATTGTAGATAAAATAGGCGTTCTTGCCGTTTATTCTTTCACGCACTATGTTGGCAAGATAGCCGACGGCAAGAAGATCAGGACTTTGAAAGAGACGAAGCCCATCTTCAACACTTATCCGTTCACCGGCCTGAATTTTTTCAAGAATATCACCCAGTCCTGCTTTATGTATCAAAGAATCCATCTTAATATAAGGGGAAGCGCATAAAATGTATCAACATTGTCTACTGCGCTTAATCAAGGAAATTTTTTAGTTTATCTCTCCGGCTTGAATGCCGTAGCCTGTTGAGTGCCTTCTTTTCAATCTGCCTGATACGCTCACGGGAAACATTAAAGCGCTTGCCAATCTCTTCCAGAGTGTATTCCGCTTTTTCCCCAATCCCGAAACGAAGACGAATAATTTTTTCTTCCCGATCACTCAGGGTACAAAGAATTTTCTTTACCCTGCTGGACAATTCACGATTTTGCACAGCTTCATACGGAGATATTGACTCTTGATTTTCAAGAAAATCACCCAAAGTGCTGTCATCATCCCCAATAGGTGTTTCCAGGGAAATGGGCTCTCGTGAGGCCTCAAGAATTGCCAGGATTTTATCCATGGGCAGCTCGGTTTGCTTGGCAATCTCGACCGGGGTCGGTTCCCGTCCCAACTCTTTTAATAGGGAATAGAAAGCTTTAAAAAATTGACTCCGCAATTCAAGAAAATGCACAGGGAGTCTGATCGTTCTTGTTTTGTCTAAAATGGCCCTTGTGATTGCCTGCCTGATCCACCAACTTGCATAGGTGCTGAATTTATTACCCTTGGTATAATCAAAACGGAATACGGCCCGCATGAGCCCCAGGTTCCCTTCCTGTATGAGATCTGCCAGGGTTAATCCCTGGTGCATATAGCGTTTTGCTATACTGACAACCAGCCTCAGGTTGGCGCGTATCATTTCATCCTTGGCAACCTCAATAGAGCGGACATATGCCTCAATCTTCGTGTGTAATTCAAAAAGCCCTCTAATATCAGGATATTTTTCAGCACACTTAGCAACAGAATCCTTCATGTAATTAAGCTGCTGTTTTTTAGGTTTTAAGGATGGATCTCTTTTTTCCCACAGGTCAATTCTATCCTTGAGGATCTGCATCTCGACTACATCTGATTCATCCTCACGAATTGCCCCAATAATAGCATCGAAGCCTTCACGTATCGTGCGGCTGTATATTCCTTCCTCTTCCGGGGTTAAAAGCTCAAACCGCCCCATTTCCCTGAGATACGTAGTGGTTGTTTCCTCAGGATCATGGGGTTCGTCTGCAACATCAGTAGATGATATGGCAGAAGACGCATCGTCTTTTCCTCTTCCAGGAGAACCGGCACCACTTTCTTTAAAATCGGACCATCTCTCACCCGAAAGAGTTTTCCTGTGGCCTGATTTCCCTTCGGATACTATTTCAATATTATTTTCTGCCAGAAAGTCAAAAAGTTCTTCAATGACACTCGTTTCTTTTATATCATCGGGAATAAGTTCGTTTAACAGAGTAAATGATACACATCCTTCAACTTTACCTGCATCAAGTAACTTCGCTTTAATTGTCACTAGCATTTAAACAATACCCCTTTACTCTTTTTTTTTATATATAATAGCTCAAAAAAGGTTTCCCAAATAAACCTTCTAAGAATTTTCATGAATATAAATTGATAATTCAGCAAGAAAAAAACGGTTCCGACATCTTTGTTTTATCATGAGAAAATGGTTGTGAGAGTATTTCATTTACGTCGCCCGAGTATTAATATCTCCCGTAAAAAGCAAAGTTTTAAAAAATACCTTAATTCTTTAAAAAAAGAAATGAAAAAATACTATTTTATATGATAAAAGTATAAGGTATTAAATAAATCCGGTGCCGTCTTCCAATCCATCTGACCAGTAAAACTTCAATATCTTGACACACTCGAAAATCTTTCACTATACTCAGCCCGAGAACAAGGTAATTATTCTTATAAAAATAAGACCGAAAGGGTCAGCATACAAGATGACGGATAATTTTATTGCATGGGTGCAAACAGTCGTAAACAATACTGTTCCGTCATAATCTCCAGAAAAATAATTACCTCAAAAAATTTCAACGGACTCCCATGATTAAAAAACGAACCAGCGGCATTCTTCTTCACCTGACATCACTCCCTGGAAAGCACGGCATTGGAGACTTTGGACCGGGCGCTTACAAATTTATTGATTTTCTGGCTGCTTCCGGCCAGAGTTGCTGGCAATTCCTGCCGACCGGTCCAACAAGTACTGCTTTTGACAACTCGCCTTATATGTGTCGATCTGTGTTTGCCGGCAACCCCTTACTCATCAGCCTGGAACTGCTTGAAGAGGGAAAATACCTTTCTGCCGGCGACATGGCAGGGGCGCCTGAATTTTCTGAGCATGTCACTGACTATTCCAAGGTTACAGCATATAAAAATACACTTTTGAGAAAAGCCTTTGAAGTTTTTTTACACTCAGAACCAGATATTCACTTTGAAAAATTTTGTGATACTCATAAAAAATGGCTCGAGGATTATGCCCTGTTCATGAGCCTCAGGGAAAGATTTAAACACAACCCCTGGTATGAATGGCCTGATTTTGCTGCCCGTCGCAAAGGTAAAGACTTCAGCCAATACAGAACAGAAATAAAACAGGAACTTCTGTATTATAAGTTTGTCCAGTTCATTTTCTTCCGGCAATGGCAGAAAGTTTACGACTATGCCCATGAAAAAAATATTTCTCTGATTGGGGATATTCCGATATATGTCGCCCTGGACAGCTCAGACGTCTGGGCAAACCAGGAACTCTTCAAGATAGACTTTAAGACCCTCAAGCCCCTGAAAGTTGCCGGAGTGCCTCCTGATTACTTCAGTGAAACAGGGCAACGCTGGGGAAATCCTGTGTACAAATGGAAAACCGCTGACAAAAAAAATAATGAAAAACTTTACGACTGGTGGCTGAATCGTTTCAGGCAAATATTCTCCATCATGGATATGGCGAAAATTGATCATTTCAGAGGATTTGAGGCCTACTGGGAGATACCGGGCCGAGACAAAACCGCGATTAACGGTAAATGGACAAAAGGACCCGGGAAAAAATTTTTCACATACATGAATGAGAAACTTAAAGGACTGCCGATTATTGCCGAGGACCTTGGAGTGATAACTCCCCCGGTTGAAAAAATAAGAGACGAACTCGGTTTTCCCGGTATGAAGGTATTACATTTTGCTTTCGAATCAGATGAAAAAAATCCATACCTGCCTCATAATTACGAACAAACCAATTCAGTGGTCTATACAGGCACCCATGATAACAACACAACTCTTGGCTGGTTTATGGGAGAAAAACTTTCCGATGAGGCCAGAAATCGCATACGGAAATACCTTAACAGCAATGATGACAAGAAAATTGTCACAGAACTCACATGCCTGGCAATGTCTTCCATCGCTGACTTGGCAATTATCCCGATGCAGGATATACTTGGTTTTGGAGAAGATTGCCGGATGAATCGACCCGGCACCCAATCAGGCAATTGGCGCTGGCGCTGCAGCCCCGATTTTATCAATGATGAAGTTGCACTGTATTTACTTGATATAACAGCCTTTTATAATCGTTCACGTTAAAAATTCCCGCTTATTAAGGAGACCGTCATGGATGTTTTAGTTTTCCTGGGAAGTCCACGCAAAAAAGGGAACACAGAGGCATTAACAGAAGCGCTACTTGAAGGTGTCAGGCAGGAAGGCGGAGTGCCCGAGATCATAAGGCTCTGCGATCTCAAAATATCTCCCTGCATCAGCTGCGGCGGTTGTGACAAAAAAGGGAAATGTGTCGTTGAAGACGACATGACACCCCTCTATGAAAAAATTATCTCTACAGATAAAATCATCCTTGCATCCCCAATTTTTTTCTATGGTATAACCGCCCAGGCCAAGGCCTTTATCGACAGGACCCAGGCTCTCTGGAACCGTAAAAGGATTTTACAGAAAAAAGGCAAATGGGTTGAAAACCCGGATAGAAAAGGTTTTTTTATTTCAGTCGCAGCCACAAAAGGAGCCAATGTTTTTACGGGAGCAGTTCTTACCATGAAATACGGCTATGATGCCATGGATATGAAATATGCCGATGAGCTTCTTGTAAGCGGACCTGATAAACGAGGCGATATGGCCAAATATGAAAAAACACTTGCTGAAGCAAAAGAAGCGGGAAGAAATTTCATACTGGGTTTAAGTGCCCATGTTGACTGAAAATAATTTCAAGAAAATGATAAAAATTCAGGATAACTAAAAAACCTGTTGTCTATTCTGAAATTCAAAATTTTGAGTAAGATCAAGGATTACAAGGAGTTGTGCGGAGGCGTACAATTGAGTACGCCGCACAAACAACTCCGCAGGCTGACAAAGATATTACTTAAAAGGTCTGTTTCAGAATAGTCAAACAACAAATCCTTGACAAAAAGTACATCATCATTTACTAAACCCAGATTCCTTGAACCGAATCTCCTGATGGCGATTTTTAATACATCACGGATTCAGGATAAATACCGATCTAAAGGCCCCATCGTCTAGCGGTCAGGACTCCGGCCTCTCACGCCGGCAACAGGGGTTCGATTCCCCTTGGGGTCACCATACATAGAATAAGGGAGTCAACCAGTTACGGTCGATTCCCTTTTTTATTTCCCACTCCCAAAACCTAATGACGACACTCCAGACGCCTTTTTGTTTTTTCTCCTGAAGTTGCCTTTTCAAATTGAAAGTTGTGAATCATTTCTGAAGTATCAAGATGTACAGTGGACATGTTAAGTCAGATTTGCATGATAAAACACAAGATGTCGGCAAGATAGTTTGATTCCAGTCCTCCAAAAACCGAAATTCAAGATACATAGTTTTATTTTCAAATATACTAGTTTGTCCCCATTTAATTTTTTTTGATTTTAGCATCAGGTAAATTGGAGCATCAGGTAATCTTTAAAATTTTTATTAGGGAGAACTATATGAAAAGTATTTTAATTTTTGGTGTTTGTGTTTCTGTATTCTTTGTCACTGGTTTTGCAAAGGCTGCATATTATGTCGGTTCAGACCAGTGCTTCGGCTGCCATGCTGATCAATTCAACGACTGGCAGGCATCAGGACACCCATGGAAGCTTCGTAAAGCCGAAAAAGCACGTTATGCAAAACTCCCTCTACCTCCAGGATATTCTTGGGATGAGATTTCCTATGTGATAGGTGGAGCAAACAAGAAAGCAAGATTTATTGATTTGGAAGGATATATAATAACCCAGGCAAAAGACGGTTCCGAGGCAAAGACCCAGTATAACCTTGAAGACGGCTCATGGTCTTTCTATCATAAAGGTGAGAAAAAACCTTATAAATGTGGACCATGCCATATGACAGGCTACAGCCCGGAAGGCAATCAGGACGGGCGTCCAGGGATGATCGGTACCTGGCTGGAGGACGGTATAGGCTGTGAGGAATGTCATGGCCCAGGATCAGATCATGCCCAAAAACCTTCAAAAGATAATATTTCGGTAGTTTCCACCCCAGAGGCATGCGGAAAGTGCCACCAGCGAGGAGGCATTAACCCAAAACCACCTGCCAAAGGCGGTTTTATCCGTCATCATGAACAGATTAACGAATTACTTTCAGGGGCTCACAATGGACTAAGTTGCATGGAATGTCATGATCCCCACAAACGTGCAATCTATGCCAAAAATAATTGTGCAAAATGTCATGAGGACGCCGCCGCATCCTACGCAAAAAATATCCATGCCAAAGATGATATTAAGTGTTTTGCATGCCATATGCCCAAAATGAGCAAGTCAGCAATCAAAATAAATAAATACACTGGTGACGTACGTTCGCACATTTTCCAAATTACCACAGACCCGAAGGCAAGTGCGTTTGCAACTGTTGAGAAAAAAGGCAATAAATTAATGTATGCCACAGGATTGGTGACTTTGGAATTTGCCTGCCTTGGTTGTCATCTTGGCAGGGATGTGAAATGGGCGTTAATGAATGCATCGAAGATTCATATGCAATAGCAAAAATTTCATGGATTAAAAAATTACAAGTAAGGGGGGCTATTAAGCCCCCTTTATCTTTTTAAAAACAATACAGTTTCCCATTTCTGCTATATCTCTACACTCGTGAATCATTCCTAAAGTATCACGATGTCCAGAGGATATGTTGACTTTCATCAATGGAAAAAAGGCGGTAAACCAATCATGGTTGACCGCTTTTTTTCAAAGTCCTCATTCTATACCCTGTTGCATATAAAATAATTCTTTTTTATGTGTTTTTTTCGTTGTTAAATTTTCTACATTGTGGTACCTATGGTAATCAGGAGTATCCTCTTAGTTGAGCCTCACTGCATGCCTTCCATCGCCCAACGCCTGAGCATCTTAACATGCAGTGGGGCTTCTTTTTTTACCTCACATGCTATTTACAATAACACAGCACCTCACTACCTCTATGCAAATCAACCTTCACCTTGCCTTAGACTACATCAGGTAGTATTGTTCCGTGGTTTTCGTTGTATAAATACACCAATTAACTTTTCATCCCTGAGGATATGGAAAACAATATTTCCTTTCACATCAAACGGTTCTTCCGTTTTCTAACTTTTCTTTTTATGCCAGGAGGCCTGGTTGTATTAACAACATATCTGCTCATTTATTACTCCACCCATATTCCATGGCTTGATAGAATTGAAAAAATTGCCCCCTATATAATTCTGAGTGTGGGGTTTCTCCTGGGCTGGAGGTTTCATCGCAGCCGTCTGGCATTAGTTATTCTTATTCTTTTTCTCTCTGAAAGATCATTATACTATTTCGGTGCCGGCGGTTTATTTTCATTCGGTCACGAACATAGTATCCTGCTCTCAAACTGTATTCTGCTCCCTGTGAACATTGCTCTGTTTTATCTTGTTAAAGAACGTGGAATTTTTAATTTAGGAGGAATAGCAAGGATAATTTTCATCCTCATGCAGCCTTTTGTAATTTTTCTCCTGCTCCGCTTGCAACCGGATATTTTCCAACACCTTTCGTATCAGTTTATACAACATCCCGTTATTGATAAACTTCCTCTACCGCAACTGATTATTTTTATTTATGGTTTTATCACCTTTATTTTTCTGGCCGGATCTCTGTTTGGTAAAGGAGGACCGATCATACGAGGTTTTTTCTGGGCCCTGATTGCTACCCTGCTGGGGTTACTGGCTGAAAACAACGGCGCAAGCGCAACATTGTATTATGCAGCCGCCGGCCTCATCATCATTATAGCTGTCATAGAAACTGCTTATTCCATGGCATTCCAGGATGAATTGACGAGCCTGCCTGCCAGACGTGCATTAAATACAGGACTGCACGGACTCGGCAAACGCTATGCCATTGCAATGCTTGATATTGATTTTTTCAAAAAATTTAACGACAGGTATGGCCATGATGTAGGTGACCAGGTTCTCTGTATGGTAGCTTCACATCTCAAACGTGTGGGAGGTGGTGGAAAGCCGTTTCGGTATGGGGGCGAAGAATTCACCATGCTGTTTCCCGGCAAGTCCAGAGAAGAGGCTATCCCCCACCTTGAAAGGCTGAGAGAAGCCATTGAGGCTGCCCAATTCGTTTTGCGCGGCAAGAACAGACCGAAAAAAACACCCAGAAAACAGAAAAAGTCTGCAGCCCAGGCTAAAGCTGTATCTGTTACTATCAGCATTGGCGTGGCTGAACCCGGTAAAGGCCGCGCAAAACCATCTGCTGTCATAAAGGCTGCTGACCAGGCCCTGTATCGTGCCAAAAAAAGAGGCCGCAACTGTACTGCTACGTAATATATCAGTTTCCCAGAAACTCATTTAAAGCCATTACAACTATCGGGACCACGCTTAAAACATCTTATCAAGCAAGAGCAAAAGACTTCCTAATAAACAGACGACATAGACAAAAAAGATATACCGGAGTCCCCGGCATAAGCGTATTACATCATTATCATCCGTTGATTCATAAGCCCGCCCGAGAAGGAACATGATCACCCTGTAATTTGTTGTCAAACTTTTCCCCATGATCAGTTTCGGGCTTCCCAGTTGTTCATATACCCGTGGAAAGTCATGCCTGAGCAGTACATAGAGTCGTCTGCTTAAAAAAATCCAGGCAATTGCTGCAGCAAGCAGTATTCCAAGAAATACAGGCAGCATCTGTTGATTGAGTCCGATTTCTGCGAACTGCAATTCTTTGCCTGCTGGTGCCAATTTTTCTATCATGCCGGTTTTATCTTAATAAAGCTATCCTGCAGCTTTGTTCTTTTTCATACAAAAAAATCAATTTATCTCATTAGATAAAACGGTAAAGAGGCAGACTTTAAAATAAAAACTTACTGAAAGAAAAAGTTATTCTGGCAAGAAAAGAGAGGGTGGCTTTCTTATTATGAGGATAATTCCGGACTATGAGAACTTATGAAATCATCTATGGACTGAATTGATACATTCCGTACCAGCTCACGATGGGAGGTGGTCCCAGTTATAGCTTTTTGAAGTCCATCATATGTTAAAGACTGAAAACCTTCACTTTCAGCAACCCTGCGTACTTGAACCATGGCATTATCAGACACCAGTGCCTCCTGGATTGCACGACTTATTCTCAATACTTCAAAGACCCCCAACCTGCCCTTATATCCGATATCATGGCAATTATCGCACCCCTTGCTTGTCCAGAAAAGTGGTTTTATACCTTCGGGCAGAAAAGCATTATACCGCTTTACAAGTTCAGACGATTTCGGGTCAGGGATTTTACATACGGGACAGAGTTTTCTGACAAGGCGTTGCCCCATGACGCAGTTCAAACCTGCGGAAAGAATATACGGTTCAATTCCCATATCAACCAGCCTGATCACTGCTGAAGGAGCATCATTGGTATGCAGGGTAGAAAGAACGAGATGCCCTGTCTGGCTTGCCTGAAAGGCAATGGACGCCGTCTCCTTGTCCCTGATCTCTCCAACCATGACAATATCAGGGTCCTGGCGCAGTATGGAACGCAGACCGGTGGCAAAAGTAATGCCTGCTTTTGGATTAATCTGTACCTGATTGACCCCTGCAACATCATATTCCACAGGGTCTTCCACAGTAATAATATTGACCTCGGGAGTGTTCAGCTCGTTCAGGCAGGCATAAAGAGTTGTTGATTTCCCGCTGCCTGTAGGGCCGGTTACCAGAATAATTCCCTGGGGTCTGTGAACCTGATCCTTGAAAACTATCAGGTCTTTTTCAGGAAAACCAAGTTCATCTAAACTCAGGTCAGCCCCATCAGGATCAAGTATACGGACAGTAACCTTTTCTCCGTATGAAGTCGGGATTGTCGATATCCTCAGGTCATACTCTTTTCTGCCGAATTTGATCCTGGTCCTGCCGTCCTGTGGTTTTCTCCGGATGGAGATATCCATGTTTGAAATAATTTTTATTCTGGCCACAACTGAAAAATGGCTCTTCTTCGAAGCATGGAGAATTTCGCGCATAATGCCATCGACACGGTACCTGACCATGGTATCGCCATAACGCGGTTCAATATGGATGTCACTTGCCCTGAACTTGATAGCATTGGCAATGATATGGTTGGTAAACTTTACAACAGGGGCCTGTTCCGTCAGAACAATCAGGTTCTGGATATCGTTTTCTTCTTCAGTGGCTTTTTCATCCGCAATAACCTCCAGAAAAGCATCAATATCTGAGTCTGCGGCCAACTTCGTGTCAAGATTGTTTGTATAATGCTTTTCAAGAGCTTTGATTACTTCACTTTCCGGTGATATGGCAATCTCAACATCAAGCGCAGTAATAAAACGAAGGTCGTCAATAACATACTGTTCAAGAGGATTGGCCATTGCAACCACAAGTTTTTTCCCCTTTTTTCTGATCGGTATGATCATGGAGGCGGTGGCAATGCTTGCGGGAATAATGTTGATGACTTCAGATGGTATTTTAAGATCTTTAAGATGCACAAATTTAATATTCAACTGGCTGGCGAGAGCCCTGGCAATATTAATATCATTCGTTACACCCATCTCAATGAGGAGTTTGCCGACCGGAGTCTTGGGAGGGGTCTGGGTCCTCTGGATTTCCAACACCCTGGTAAGAGTTTCCTCGTCAATAAGGCCGTCTGCCAGAAGATAAGCCCCGAGTCTCTTGTGCCAGCGATAATAATTTGTTTGTGCGGTTCCGTTACCCATGGTCAACGTAAGATTTTATTGAAAATCAAATTACAAAAAATATTATTTTAAAAGAATAGACACTTAATTGCAACCTTAGCCAGCCCTTCTAAATATCATCACGCCACATGAAATTCATTTCCATTATTCTGTCGGAGAGGATTGCGGCAAGATTTTTCATAATGATATATCCAAGCCTGGGGTTGTACACAAACAGCTGAAACAGTTTTTTCTGGTTGACTTTCAGCACTGTCAAATCACTGTATGCTGTCACCTGAGCCGAACGGCGTCGTTTCCTTAAAAGCCCCATCTCTCCGAAAATATCACTGCTCTTCAGGACAGTGAGTCTTTTATTCAATTTATCATCAGAGTTAATCTGGCTGGCCTGCAATTCAACCTTTACATTACCATTCAAAATAATATAAAAATCAGAATCAGTACCAAAGCTTGACTCTTCAAGAATTATTTCACCCGGTTTGAAAGAAACCTCATTACTTATATCAAGAACAGCATCAAGCTCCTCCAGGGTAATATCCTCAAAAATCTTAAATTTCAGCAACTCTTCTTTGGGTATCATAATGCACCACCTCAACTTAATATATTAAGACTCTTATTATAGCATAACAACTTTTACGACAAAATAGATCTGCATGATTCCGCCAAATGACTTTCGTAAGTGAAAGTGAGGGGTAAGAATATCAACTCCTGCCCCACTTGGCTATCAAAAACAATACCATATTATAACTAGTTATTTACTCATAACAAAAAAACCTTTCAGACATTATTTTTTAAGAACATAGAAAACAATCGCTGACAACAATGAAAAGGGTTTTTACTTACCTGTAAACCTTTTTATTGCGAGATACGTCTTTATGCTCAGAAGTTTTTATATCCATACTATGTGTTGGACCTGTAATTTTTAAAACAAACTGAGGTAGCGCCATGCAACGAAATATCATGATTATTCTGCTTCTTTCCCTGTTGTTTTTCTCCGTATCCTGTGCAACCAGACAGCCTGAGCGTTATAACACGCAGAGAGGTGCTGCAATCGGAGCCGGAGTCGGTGCCCTGCTGGGTCAGGCCCTCGGCAGGGATAAGGAAGCAACACTGATAGGTGCCGGTGTCGGCACACTGGTTGGTGCCATAACAGGCAATGCAATTGATCAGGAATATCAGGCGGCAAGAGATGCGGCAAGAACCAACAAAAGAGTTGTGTATGTGGACAGAGGTGGTCATGCTGTAGAAGCCATACCGGATCGGAACTCCCAACAGACAAACTGCCGGAAAGTGACCAAGAGACAATGGGATAACGGCCAGATGATCAGTGAAACAGTTGAAGAAATATGTGAAGGCGAAAAAACTTCAAGGAATTATTAAACTAATGAGCCTCTTGCAAAATGAATGTCGTGGCGAGATCGAGAGAAAAATCTTCTGGGCAAGGATAAGTTGTGAAATCGCCCGGAGGCGTAACAGCGTAGCGGTGTCTAGCGCTACGGTGAGGACGATTTCGCGAGGAAGACGCCGCACAGGAGATTTTTAGCCGATCGGAGTAGATGGTCATTTTGCAAGAGGCTCTAATATCTTTAACATTTTACTGTGTCACAGAATGAGTTTACATTTCATTCTGTGATACATGCCCAATTGAAGAATATTCTTTAATATTTTGTAGGCATGGATAAAAAATACCCATGGCTTTGTTCTACAATGTCGTAGTTTTTTTCAAGAAAAATTCCCCCTTACCCCTTGTTATTTAAACAAAAAAAATAAATATACCTCCGTCCGGAGATTCTGGCACGATTGTTGATAATTAGTATTATTAAACAAATAATAACATAAATTATTACCAATCATTTTCTCACAAACCATAGAGGGAAAGTTATTATGAATACTCTGGCTGTAAAACACAATCGCAAGTCTCTGGCAGATCAAAAGAAAGATGCACAAAACAGAAATCAGCTTACCCTTTTCAGGTATCTGCAGGATGTCAACAGCCATAAACTGCTTGGACAGGAAGAGACTGAGGCGCTGGTTATAAAATATCAAAGAGATAATGACCAGGAGGCCG
>JBHPCH010000008.1:0-44092 GCA_042576125.1 Thermodesulfobacteriota bacterium | reverse complement strand
ACCTGCTGGCCTGGTGTCAGGCTCTCAAACACCTCCTGACCGACAGCTTGTTCAGAGATGGCCGCAATAAATTTCTTGACAACATTATAATTTACATCTGCTTCCAGCAATGCCAGCCTTACCTGGCGGAGGGCATCTTCGATATTTTGAGGAGTTAGCTTTCCATATCCCCGCAGGTCCTTGAAAACCTTCTGTAATCTATCTGTTAAATTCTCAAACATATGTGTCACATCTACTTTTTTCCTTGCCGGTATTATGGAATGCCATATCTGTGAAGAAGTATTTTTCCTGCACCGGCAGGCGTCAGAGCTAAAATTTTAAGGGTTTTAATTCCTGGTAGTGGCTTATCAGGAATCCAAATGCAGCAGCATGTTTCTGGTAGCCATAAAAAAACAGGGAAGAATAATTAGAACTTTACCGAATGTCAAGCAATGGACACCCTTCATTATCTTTTTTCATATATGAAAAAATAGGCAGCTCCGCCCTTTATAATTGCAGTGCTGCCCATTTTTATTAAATAGTATATGCAGGTATTCTGACAAACTGATTGGAATTAATTCCCGTTGAGTCCTTCAAGGCATCTGGCAAGACTCTCAGGCGAATCAACCTGGTAAGCTCTACACCCTGAAGATTTGGGCATAATTTTTTTCATGAGACCACTCAGAACCTTCTTGGGACCAACTTCAATAAATTCTGTCACACCTTTATCAGCCAGTGATTGTATTATCTCAAACCAGCGAACCCTTGAGGCAATCTGCCTGCTCATTATTGCACGAATGGCAGTTGGTTCTTTTTCCTCGGCAGCAGTTACATTAAAAAGTACCGGGGTTGCAGGGGGCTGAAAAGATATATCAGCCATGATCCTTTCAAAGTCAGGAATTGCTCCTGCAACAAGGGGACTATGGTTCGCGACACTTACATTCAATGTAATGGCCTTGCCGCCCTTGTCGCTGATCATCCCTTCGAGAGCGGCAAGTGTTGTATGGTCACCTGAAACAACTATCTGTTTTTCAGAATTATGATTGGCAATCGTCACCTTTGAACTTTCCGGTAGAGTTGCCAAAACCTCCTCAACCTCCTCGAGAGTCAGGCCTAAAACAGCTTGCATGCCGCCGGGATTCTTCTGTCCTTCTCTCTCACTTAACCCCCCTCTTTCAGCCACGAGTTTCAAGGTGTCTTCAATTTCTAAAACGCCGGATGCACAAAGGGCACTGTATTCACCCAAACTGTGCCCTGCAAAATAATCAGGACAAACCCCTGCATTCTTTACTGCCTGCCAGCAGATTAAATTAACCGCAGTTAATGCCGGCTGCAGATAAACTGCCTTGGTCAACTCTTCCATAGGGCCTTCAAGGCATAATTTTCGTAATGGAGCAGAGCTGATTGAATCTGCCATATCCATCAACATTCCTGCCTCTGGATCAGATTCCAGAAATTCCTTTCCCATTCCGATAAATTGCGATCCCTGTCCCGGAAAAATGACAGCTATAGATTTTTTTTTCATTACCAATCCTCTCAACTGAGAAAAAATGATTCATTACATTAATTTTATTGATCCCGAATTAAGCGTTTCTCTTCCCTGTGCTGCAACAGTGTGCCCAAGAGAAACAGTCCCACCCCAACTGTTATAGCAGAATCAGCAGCATTAAATGCCGGCCAGTGATGGTTTCCCAGATAAAAATCCAGGAAATCAACTACTGAACCAAAACGCAACCGGTCAATCAGGTTGCCTATGGCTCCCCCTCCAATCAACCCTAAGGCGTATGAGAATATTTTGCCTTGCCTTTTCAAATGACCATAGGCATAAACAATAAAAATCAGTGCTGCTATTGCTACTCCAACAAAAAACAACTGCCGCAGCCAATTTTTGCTCCCGGCCATAAAACCAAAGGCAGCCCCGGTATTGGTCACGTAAACCAGATCAAATAAACCGGGAATAACATTCTGCTGCTCATAGAGGGCAAAATTCGCCATTATCCACTGCTTGGTCAACTGGTCTATTATGACAACCAGAACCGCAATGCCAACGGGTATCAGATCCCTCAATTCGAACCTGGCATTCACATTAAAACCTTGCACGATAGAACATCATATTATTATTCAATATGAGCAACAACAGAGGTGCACCGGCTGCACAATTCCGGATGCTGATTATCATCACCTACAGTCTCTGAGCGGAGCCAGCATCTTTCGCATTTCTCACCGGAAGCCGGCTGGACAGAGACCTGCAACTCGGGTATTTCCTCACTTTTATAAACATCGCCTTGCAAAACATCTGCCTGGGATAATTCCGAGACAATAGAAATCATCTTGAGGGTATCCCACTTATCAGCAAGGAATTCTTCCAGAGGTCCTGACACCTTGACCATGACTTTTGCTTCCAGGGGGTGCCCTATAACTTTATCCCTCCTGGCTCCTTCCAGGGCTTTGGTTATCTCAGACCTCACTTCCAGGAGGCTCTCCCATTTCTTGTCCAGTTCAGGATCAATTGCATTTTCGTCTTCTGCAGGAAATTCCTGCAGAAATACTTCAAGGGATTTACGTTGCTTGCCTGCAACCGCATGGGGCAGATGTTCCCAAGCTTCAGCCGCTGTAAAGTTCATCACCGGAGCCATGATACATAACATGCCGGAGAGAATATCATACAAAACCGTCTGCGCCGCTTTCCTCTCCATAGAACCCGGAAGGGCCGTATACAGCCTGTCTTTGATGATATCCAGGTAAAAAGCACTCATGGTTACACCACAGAACTGGTGCAGCCCATGAAATACAACATGAAAATCAAAATCCTCATAGGCCTTGATTGTCTTACTTTTAAAAAGCTCAAACTGGTGCAACGCCCAACGGTCAATTTCTTCCATATCATTATAGGCAACCCTTTCAGCCGCAGGAACAAAATCATAGAGGTTCCCGAGAAAATACCGCATGGTATTGCGTATCTTGCGATAGGCATCTGACAGTTGCTTTAATATCTCATCGGAGATCCTAATATCATCGCGGTAGTCAACACTTGATACCCAAAGCCTGAGAATCTCTGCACCATACTTTTTTATTACTTCTTCAGGGGCAATGACATTGCCGACACTTTTGGACATTTTCTTGCCATCCTTATCGACCACATAGCCATGGGTCAGGACACCTTTGTATGGCGGAATCCCTCTGGTGCCGACAGAAGCAAGGAGTGAACTCTGAAACCAGCCGCGATGCTGATCACTGCCTTCCAAATAAAGATCGGCAGGGGCCCTGAGTTCTTCTCTTTCTTCCAGGACAGCTGCATAACTGACTCCTGAGTCGAACCAGACATCAAGAATATCATTTTCCTTTATAAAGTTTGTGTCCCCGCAGTTTTTGCATCTGCAATTATCCCCTGTAAAATAAGAGGTATCATATTTAAACCAGGCATCAGCCCCCTCCTCTGCAAAAACTGAGACAATTCTCTCAGCTACTGCCTTATCCTTGAGCACCTCACCACATCCTTCACAGGTAAGTACGGTAAGCGGCACCCCCCAGGTCCGCTGACGGGACAAACACCAATCAGGACGTCCTTCAACCATCCCGTAGATCCGTTCCATGCCCCAACGCGGTATCCAGGCAACATTTTTTATCTCCTGCAGGGCTTTTTCCCGCAGGTTATTTTTATCCATTGATATAAACCACTGTTCCGTTGCCCTGAAAATAACAGGTTTTTTACAGCGCCAGCAGTGGGGATAGCTATGAGAAATTGCTGTTTCTTTGACCAGAAATCCCTGTTCTTTCAGATCAGCATTGATGCGTTTGTTAGCATCAAAAATAAACATCCCTGCATATGGTCCGGCTTCGTCTGTAAAAATGCCGGCATTATCTACCGGTGACAATACAGGCAGATTATATTGCAAACCGCTCATGTAATCTTCCCTGCCATGTCCAGGCGCGGTGTGCACAATACCGGTACCGGTATCAAGTGTTACATAATTAGCCAGAATAATAAGTGATTCACGATTCATGAAGGGATGTTTACATTTCATGCCTTCAATCTTTCTGGCTGAAAAAGTGGCCAGGATTTCATACTCCTTATCTCCCACCTCATCAGTAAATTCGGAAAAAGCCTGCTCAACAAGATCTTCAGCCATAATCCAAATCTCATCACCCACAGCGACAGCTCCATAGGTATAGTCAGGATGAAAGGCAACAGCTAGATTGGCCGGCAATGTCCAAGGAGTAGTAGTCCAGATCAGGGCATATACTTTTCGGCCTTCAAGTTTATCTTCTGCCAGTTCAGGAACGATCTTCCCCAAATCATCCAGTAATGGAAATTTAACATAAATTGAGGGTGAACCATGGTCATGATATTCAACTTCAGCCTCGGCCAGTGCCGTACGGCATGAAGAGCACCAGTATACAGGCTTCTTGCTCTTGACAACTCCATCCGAGAGTAAAAAACTGTTAAATTCTCTGGCAATTGATGCTTCGTAGCCATAATTAATTGTCAGGTATGGATTTTCCCAATCACCCAAAACACCTAGACGCTTGAACTCGTTCTTCTGTATCTTTATCCATTTTTCAGCATATTTACGGCAGGCAGCACGTATGGAAAGAATGGGAATTTCCTTTTTTTTAGGCCCCAGTTCTTTATCTACATTATGTTCAATTGGAAGGCCATGGCAGTCCCAGCCGGGAACATACGGGCAATGAAAACCGGCCATTCTCTTTGACTTAAGGATGATGTCCTTCAATACTTTATTTAACGCGGTCCCAAGATGAATATGACCGTTGGCATATGGGGGTCCATCATGGAGGACATAGAGCGGCTTATTCTTTGTTTCTGCCTGTATCTGTCCATAAAGATCCTCTTTCTCCCATTGCTTAAGGAATTCAGGCTCTTTCTGGGAAAGATTAGCCTTCATCTTAAAACTTGTCTGGGGCAGGTTCAGAGTTGCCCTGTAATCCATTTTATTTGCTCCTTTTTTACTATTGTCGGGCTCGCAGGTAATAAACCGGGTGAGACTTAAAAATTACTCTATGAACTGATGCCAAATCAGTTCTCTTAATTTTATTAGTTCCTGTTACAGAATGCGAGACTTTTCAAGATCCAAGTTTACGCCTTGAAAGAGTATTTATTTATGAATGTTTCAGTTTCTATTTGGCCCGGCCTTCCCGTAACCGTTTAAAATACCATGCTATATATAAAGCAACCAATAATAAGACACGTAACGTAACGATTCACTAAATCTCGTCTTTAAAAAAATACTCCGTTACAGACAGGTATTGTGTCGTTGATTTGATTATTTTACTTGCCCCTGATCAGGACTGCGTAAATTTACTATCGAATCATAGTTGATAAAAAAACGGATTTAATGACGCGTTGCCGCTAAAATAACAGGTAATATACAAGTTGCAAGAGTAAAATTCCTTTCTATCAAGGGAAGTATGCCTTTGTTTTCAGGCATACGGTTTGACAACCCCAGCACAGATTAATATAATCACCTCGCATTAAAATAATAGGTATAGTGTCTGGCAATTCTCTTTATTGCCCGGCAGTATAAATAGCAGGCTTTCACATAAAAAATTACTCAAGAGGGAAAAAATGCCCAAAGTTATTGCTATGGCAGGCAAAGGCGGAACAGGTAAAACAACAATTTCCGCACTGCTCATTAATTATATGCTGCGGAACAAATTGACACCTGTATTGGCGGTAGACGCTGATGCAAATGCAAACTTAAATGAACTCCTGGAACTGGATGTTAATCTTACCCTGGGTGAAATACGCCGGGATTTGAAAGGTGACATCCCTGCTCACATAACCAGGGATCAGTTTATGGAAATGAAAGTACATCAGGCCCTGGTTGAATCAAAGGGGTTTGATCTGCTTGTAATGGGGCAGCCGGACGGGCCAGGCTGTTACTGTGCAGCCAACCAGCACCTTGCCATGACCATGGACAAACTCGCGGATAACTATAAATACATACTTGTGGATAATGAAGCCGGCATGGAGCATTTGAGTAGAATGAACCTGCGTTCCATAGATATTCTGTTGGTAATCTCCGATCCTTCAGCCCGTGGCATCCTTACAGCTAAAAGGATATCTGAGCTTACCAAGCCCTTGGCCATTGAAATCAAAGAAAAACATCTTATTGTCAACAGGACTCCCGATCCATTGCCCGAGGAACTGTTTGCCAAGATTCAAGAAGCCACAGAAGGTACAGACCTTCCATTGGCAGGAATTCTGTCGAGTAGTGACCAACTCATCCAACAGGAACTGAGCGGTAAGTCGTATCTCAACCTGGAAGAGGATGCTGCAGTCATACGGCAAGCATCTGAAATTTTTTCAAAAATCATTCGATAACAGATGTTATTGAACTTGACACAAGTTATTAATCATTATAGAAAAGTCTATTCAGGTCACCTATAACTGAAACTTATAACAATTACAGGTTTTAAAATTTATCAATTCGCATTTTTAAAGCGTTGACGATTTTTTTATACCCGATTTACCTTTATGGAAACACAGCCATCCCAAAAGTCGATAGTTGAGATAGTCAGGGCTACTAAAATCTACCCTCCGGATGTAGTTGCACTTGAAAACATTTCACTTTCAATTGCCTATGGAGAAATGGTTTTTCTGACGGGCATGAGCGGTGCAGGCAAAACCACTCTATTAAAACTCATCAGCGGCATGGAACATCCTGACAAGGGATTTGTTGAGGTAACCGGGAAAGACCTCAGCCGAATCAAAGGTGGGGAAATACCCCAACATAGACAACAGATCGGCATGGCCTACCAGGACTTCAAACTTCTTCCGGACAGAACCGTGGCTCAAAATATTGCCATGGCCATGGAAGTCTCCTACCAGAATAACAGGACCATAAAGAAAAAAGTAATTGAATTGCTGCAAAAACTCAGACTGGAACATAAACATGAAGCTTTTGCCGGAAACCTTTCACGTGGAGAGCAACAGCGGGTGACCATAGCCCGCGCCATAGCAAATTCTCCAGCACTTATTTTAGCTGATGAACCCACCGGAAACCTTGATTCCAAGACAACGAAGCTTGTCATGGAATTATTTGAACAGTGTAACCTTTCCGGCACTACTATAATAATTGCTACACACGATGAGTCCATTTACGCTAAATCTGAAAATCCAGTTCTTGAACTCCACAGCGGGCGATTAGTATCACCCGTTGACAGAACGAATACAACACCGGACAAAATAGCATGAAATTTTTCAGGACCATTTTGGTTCAGACAAAACGTAATCTTCAAAAGACTTGGCCTACACAGTCCATGACCTTACTGACCGTGAGTTTGTCTGTCCTGATTTTTTCATTTTTCTTTCTGATTTATATGAACATGATTCAAGCAGGTGAAAGACTTGGAGACGATCTGCGTCTTACAATATACCTTGAGGAAGAACCTGTTCTGGAAATGCAGTCGGAGCTGGTAAGGAAAATAACAAATTTCAATCCGGTCGAAGAGATACGGTTCACCTCCAGGGAAGATGCTTATAACCGCCTTGCGAATCAACTTGGCGACAATGTAGATGTGCTGGATGACCTTGATCCCTCATTCCTGCCTCCGTCAATTGAAGTGTATCCTAAAAAAAGTCTCAGTACCCTGGCCCAGATAAAACGTTTTTCTGAATATCTTTCAACCTTACCTGGTGCTGTTAAGGTACAATACGGTCAAGAGTGGGTAGAACGCTTCAATTATTTCACAAAACTTTTGCGCATTGTTGTACTTTTAAGTGGTGCCCTTCTCATTTTAACAACGACATTTATGGTTGCCTATACCATTCGCCTGGCAGTGGTTGCCAGACAGGCTGAACTTGAAATATTACGTCTTTTGGGAGCAACAAACGGCTATATCCGCACCCCTTTCCTGATTGAAGGTTTTCTGCAGGGTGTACTTGGTTCTTCTTTAGGCCTTTTAGCTCTCTTTTTTCTTTTTCGCTGGATTCAATTCCGTTTTTCAGGACCAGGTATTTTGCAGCTTGTAGAATTCACTTTTTTCTCTCCTACTATTATCGGAATAATAATAACAGCGAGCATTGCACTCTGTACCGGAGGCAGTTTCTCGTCTATGCGAAAATTCATGCGCATCTGACATGAGTATATTCCGCTACACATTCAAAAATTATTCAAACAGACAATTACAGTTCGTTTTATTGCCTGTAAGCACCTTCTGTATATTTTTGGTTACAATCTTGCTCCCTTACCCTGAAAACTTTATCTCCATGGCTATTGCCAGAGAACCCGCCCTACAGGGAAACAGCAGCAAGACCAATCAGGCACAGCTTACCCCAAAACAACAGTATGAGATTATAGAAAAAAATGTAAGAATCAGGAAATTACAGGAAGGAATTATAGACCACAAAATAAAAATTCTTGGTTCCAAGAAAAAAGAGCGGACTTTACTCGGTGAACTGGAAAAAATTGAAGAGGAACTTCAGGCTCAAAAAAAAATACTCCCGGCCCTAAAGGCTAAATCTGAAAAGCAGGAATTACTTTTAGCTGACAAGCAGGAATATTTAAGGCAGGTACTGACAGAAAAAAGAGCTCATCAGGTACACGTAAAAAACAGACTGGCTTCCTATTATCGTATGGGGTCTACTGGTCTTTTGAATGTTTTGTTTTCTTCTGAATCTCTTCCGGATCTCCTCGAGTTCAAAGAATACTTCTCCATTATGGTTCAGCACGACCATGTCATCATCCAGCAATATCTTGCCCAGATAAATGAATCAAACCGGGCCAGGGAAGAGCATGCAAGGGAAAAATTGCGCCTCATGAAGCTGACAGATGAATTGAATGAAAAAGAAAAAGAACTGGGCAGGATGAGCCGTGAAAAAAATATTTTGCTCAAGCAGGTAAATACAGAAAAACATCTTTACGCGCAGGCAGTTAAAGAAATTGAAGAAGCAGTTGCTGATCTTGCTTCTACTCTGCATAATATACAAGCAGTTTCAAAAGTTCCAAAGGACATAACTCCCCCCACTGACGCCATTGAAACTGAAAAGAAAAAACTGCCGCAAACACCTTTTCCCTTAGAAGGATTTCCTGGGCAGAAAGGATTACTTGATCCTCCTGTAAGCGGTAGAGTTATCACACTCTTTGGTCAGGAAATTAAAGGCAAATTTGATACATCCACCATATCAAACGGGATTGATATTATGGTAAAAAAAGACACTGAGATAACATCTGTTTATGATGGCAAAATAATTCATTCCGGTTATCTGCGAGGCTATGGAAATCTCATGATCATCGACCATGGTCAGCAATACTTCTCTCTGGTATCAAGGGCGGCTGTTTTTAACAAAAAAGAGGGCACCAAGATAGTGACCGGGGAAATCATCGGAATGACAGGCGACGGCGATCCTTTGTATGGAGAAGGCCTTCACTTTGAAATCCGCAAAGGCTCAACACCGGAAGATCCTTTGTTGTGGTTAAAAAAGAACTCTCTTTCACAAGCAGCCCCTGCTCTCACAGAATAACTACTATTATTCTGCTCCGCAGATACTCCCATTGACACAAAACCAGGCCAAATTCCGCACTCAATTTATTATTACAATTTTTGTTCCCTTCATTTATAATCGACAGCCGCTCTTGTAAAATAAAATTTCCACCCTAATATGTTTCTACTTCCTTCTGCTTAATATTATATTGTCTGAATAGAAGCAGCATGCTAAAATATTAAATTCTGCTAAGTAAAATATGGCTTTCAAATACCCTGAAATTTCTCCATGATAATCAAACTCCACAGGCCCGTACTATAGGATCATTATGAATCGAGCAAAAAAAATATTCATTTACGCTTTCATTCTTCTCCCCATTCTCTTTGTAAACCATCAGTATTCTTTGGGCAGTTCATATGAGTTGCAGGAAACTTATAAAAACTTAGAGATTTTCTCAAATGTGCTCAGCATTGTCCAACAGAATTATGTTGATGATATTGACACGAAGGAAGCCCTTGAAGGTGCAATCAAAGGAATGCTCATCAGCCTTGATCCTCATTCATCCTATCTGAAACCTGACGATTTCAAAGAACTTCAGGTAGAAACCAAGGGGAGTTTCAGCGGCATTGGAATTGAAATTACCATAAAGGAAGACATGCTCACCGTAGTATCACCAATTGAAGATACACCTGCGTTTAAAGCAGGTATAAAAGCCGGCGACAGGATCACAAAAATTGATGGTGAATCTACCAAGGATATGTCCATATTTGATGCAGTAAAAAAAATGCGGGGGCCTAAAAATTCAGAAGTAACGATTTCAATACATCGTGAGGATTGGACAGATATCCAGGAATTCACTATCGTCAGGGATGTAATCCCGCTACACAGCATACGGTCCAAAATACTGGAAACCGGCTACGGATATATCAGAATAACAAACTTTCAAAAAAACACCTCGAGGGATCTAAAGGATAGTATTGACAAACTTTTGCAGGAAGGCCTGCTGAAAGGATTAATCCTTGATCTCCGTAATAATCCCGGGGGGCTCCTTGATGCCTCAGTTAAGGTCGTGGATATCTTCCTGGATGAGGGTATTATTGTCTCTACCAAAGGAAGGCTCAAAGATCAGAATATGGAATTTTCCGCCCACGGAGGAGGCCCGGATTACGAATTCCCCTTAGTCATTCTGATAAATGGTGGTTCAGCATCAGCATCTGAGATTGTAGCCGGGGCACTGCAGGATCATAAAAGAGCATTGATTCTGGGATCCCAGTCCTTTGGCAAGGGTTCTGTGCAGACAATCATTCCAATGGCCGACGGCGCTGGACTGCGACTTACCACTGCAAGGTACTATACTCCAAGTGGCACCTCGATCCAGGCAACTGGAATTACTCCCGATTATCTCGTCGAAGAAGATAATGATTTAAAAGGTGACAAAAAAGACAAAAACCACAAGACCTTTCTCCGGGAAAAAGATTTGAAGCATCACCTGGAAAATGGTGGAGATGTACAACAGAATCCCAAACCACAGTCCATTGAAGAAAGTGGCTTAATATCAGATAAAGTTACCATTGAGGAGAAAACAAGGGAAAAAACAAAAGACGACAACCAGCTCTATAAAGCCCTGCTTGTTCTCAAAAGTATGGATATAGTTTCAAGCCCAGATACAAAAAAATAAGTGTATTGTTTTGCTGGAGACCTGTCCTATAAAAGATTTTTATGTTTTTCATATACCGAGGTCACGGATAAAACGCATATCGCTGGTCCAGTTTTTATGCACCTTAACCCACAATTTTAAAAGGACACGCTGTGTAAGAAGTTTCTCAATATCCTGGCGTGAATTTTTACCGATCTGCTGAATCTTTGCACCTTTTTTTCCAATAATTATAGATTTTTGTGAAGATTTTTCTACAACTATTGTCGCATGAATAGTAACCAGTCCCCTTTTTTCATCTTCCTTGAAACTTTCAATAATTACAGCCGTTGAATAGGGAATCTCCTGCCCGGTCAAAAGAAATATTTTCTCCCTGATAATTTCCGCAACTATAAAACGTTCGGTTGCATCTGTGGGAATATCTTGCGGGTAAAACCTGGGGCCAACCGGCATCAGGTTAACCAACTCCTGCAGCAAGATATCCGTACCTTCATTCTTAAGAGCTGAAATGGGGACAATAGCTGTGAATGGGTAAATATTGCTGTACATCTCAATCATCGGCAATATTTGATCCTTTGGCAATAGATCAATCTTGTTTAGAACAAGAATTGCTGGGATTGTTGTTCCTTCGAGGTAACCAACCGCTTTTTTCTGTTTTTCAGGTACGGACTGAGAAACATCTACCAGAAACAGTATCGCATCTACTTCTGAAAGACTTTGCACCGCTATCTTAACCATTTCCTGATTAAGCGGTTTGCCTGCCTCATGCAGCCCAGGTGTATCAAGCATAACAATCTGAAAGGATGGATCATTTACTATACCGATAATCCTGTTTCTGGTTGTTTGAGGTTTAGATGTTACAATTGAAATTTTCTGTCCCAGCAATCCGTTCAGCAGGGTTGACTTGCCCACGTTAGGTGGACCGACAATTGCTACCATCCCTGATTTAATATTATCATTCTGCATCTTTCAAAAATTTCCTTAATGATCATTTGATCGATCAAAATTCATTTTACCCTTAATTTGATCTTGAAATAATATTACTTCCTTCTAACAGAATTACTTATGCAGTAGAATACTTACTATGTATTAGAAAGTAATACTGTCGGTCTCAAAAAGATCGCGAGACAGGCTGCATAGTGCTTATAACCAATTCTTTCATTAAAATGCGTTTGAAAAGCCAACTATTTACTCAGCAATAAGAAATTCATAACTTTACGGCATCATGAATACATGGTAAGCCGTTCAGGCGTTTTTTAAAAATTCAGCATATTCAAACGAAAACAGGATAACATTCAACACATGACACTTGACGGCAGAATAGTCGAATATCTGGAAAACGGCAAATTCATCTGTGCCTTTGTATTTGAGGATACAGGCGGCCGTCTTCGTCTGCTTAACCAAAACAGCAAAGAACTTAATTTGCCGCTCAATAGAATTGTCCATTTCTCCAAAGAGAAAATCTCTGTAAATTCCTCGAGAGAGGATATTTTAGTAACCCTGCGGGAAACCTCAAAACAGAGAGACGATTTGGCACAAAAAATAAATCTTGATGATATTTGGGAAGTGGTTTCTGAAAAACCTGAAGATACATTTGAAGTCAATTTTCTGGCAGGTTTGTTTTTTGGTGACTCGCCAACAGATGATCAAACCTCCGCCTTTCTACGATCTGTAATCGCTGACCGACTTTACTTCAAATACAAAGCAGGCAAAATCCATGTTCATTCTCCTGAAACCCTTGAGCAGATTAAACATATGCAGGAGAAAGAAATACAAAAAGAAAGTTTTATTGCCAATAATACTTCTGCTCTGCGTTATATTTGGGAAAAGGGGGAACTCCCGGAAAATTGGGAGGAAAAGGAAGCCACCCTGCAGATGCTTCAGGACTTCTACCTTTTGGGTCAAGAGGCCCCCAAGCACGATTTAACCAGCAAACTGATCAAAAACACCCAACTTACCGGTCCCCATGATATCTTTCACCTCCTGGTAAAAGCCGGTGTCTGGGATAAGAATGAAAACATTCCCCTTCTAAAATATGACATCAAAATAAATTTTTCTGAAGCTGTCCTCTCTGAAGTAAAAAAAATAGAGCTGCCCTCTACAAAAAAACTATTCGATGCCGGAAGAAAAGACTTCAGGAATTTACCGGTTTTAACAATAGATGGTCCAGCAACCAGAGACTTCGATGATGCACTTCACATTGAAAAACAGGGCGAGAATTACCTTGTCGGCATTCACATCTCAGATGTAAGCTTTTTTATTAAACCTGGAACTGCTCTTTTTGATGAAGCACTTGAAAGGGGGACCTCAATATATTTCCCGGAAAAGCCTCTGCCAATGTTACCGGCTGACTTGTCTGAGGACAAGTTAAGTCTACTTAAGGACCAGGAACGTCCCGCCATAAGCTTTTTAATATTGCTCAGCCCCTCTGCAGAGATTCTCAAATATGAACTGGTTCATAGTATTATTCAGGTAAAAAGGCAGTTAACGTATAGCGAGGCCGACAAATTAATAAAACAGGAAAAAGAGCTGGCCGCCCTTTCAGCGCTGAGCAAATTACTGCGGCAAAGACGTGTAAATAATGGTGCCCTGCTTTTGCCGGTGCCGGAATTACATATCGATATAAGTCCTGAAAACACAATTACTATACGCCGGTTTGCTGTTGACACACCCAGTAAAATCCTTATTGCGGAATTCATGATCCTGGCAAATACACTTGGGGCCCAATTTGTTTCTGACAGAGAGGCACCCGGTCTCTTTCGCTGCCAAATGGAGCCCCGTCAAAGAATTATCGACGGATTTGAAAATGACCTGACAAAGGTTATTCAACAACGAAAACGTTTGTCTCCCATGTCCCTTTTAACTACACCTAAAACCCATAGCGGTGTTGGTGCACCACAATACACCACTGTGACATCTCCAATTCGCCGTCTGCTGGATCTTATCATGCAGCTCCAGATAAGCAGTCTTATTAAAGGCCAAGGCATTTATTTCAGCAAAAAAGAAATGAAACATTTTGGCAGTATTATTCTCACAACCCTTGATAAAGCCAACCAGGCCAGGCACCTACGCCAACGTTATTGGATATTGAAATATCTCGAAAAAAAGACAGGCGAAAGACTTCCTGCAATTGTCATTGACCGAGGTCCCAGGCGAGTGCATCTTTTTCTGGAAGAATTCATGCTTGATGCTGACCTGCCGCTCAACTCGGCATTTAAGGTTTCCTCCGGAGATACTGTACTTGTTAGACTCTCAAAAATTGATCCTTTGAGCAATATTTTTAAAGTGGAGTGGTAGATTCCCCTCTATCCCTTTTGAGTTCCGACTAAAAATACCTTTTCGCCCCCTCACTCTGTGCAAAAAAAACCTGTTAATTTGTCCACTGGCAAAACACAACATATTGTGTTACCAAAAGGCGAGCCATACAACATGATGTATACACACCCCATTTTCATGGATAACATTGGATTAACTTCCCTGCAACTATTTCATTTTTAAATAATTTTTACTTGACACAACACCAAATTATCATATAAAAAGTATCCTTAAGTGGTGTAAAGTGGTACAAAAGGGAAGAAAGGGGAGAAAGGGTTAGCTTCATGCCCAAAAAAAACATCAGCAAATCATCTACAAGCAGGTTTCGTAGCCGTTCAGAACACACACTGGATAGCAAAGGAAGGCTCAATATTCCTAGCAGATTTCGTGATGTGCTTCAGGGAAATGACCAGGAAAAATTAATGGTCACTAACTGGCATAAATGCCTGAAGGCCTTTCCCGAGAAAATCTGGGAACATATCGAGACCACCTTGCTTGTTCAGGGTAAAAAACAACTCGGAATGGATTCTTTCAGACGTTATGTAATTTCCGGTGTTGCTGAATGTGCCCTTGACAAACAAGGCAGAATCCTCCTGCCGCCTACCTTGCGGGCTGATTTTGACTTAAAAAAAGATGTTGTGCTGAACGGCATGCTCGATCACTTCGAAATTTGGGAAAAAACTGCCTGGGAAAAAGAGAGAAAACTGACCAGAGACAAATTCAGCGATTTTGAACAGAGCCTGTCCGCCTTGGGAATACTTTAGACACAGGGGATACCGTGACTGATGCGGGGAACAACTTTTTAAAGAAAAAGCCTCGCTCCCCCATGGCTAATTTCTCAGATACCCAAATTTCCACTCCAATCCACATCCCTGTACTTCTTGATGAGACAATTCAACTTCTTGCTCCTGTTGATGGCGGGATATATGTTGACGGCACCCTCGGCTTAGGGGGGCATACTGAAAAGATATTACAAACCTGCGGTCCTTCCGGCCGTGTTATTGGCTTTGAATGGGATGATAACGCTTTAGAGCTTGCAACCAAAAGACTCGCACCATTTGGACTGCGGTTTTCATCTCAACACAGGAGTTACTCTGAAATTATGGACGGGTTAACTGAAATGAAGATTAAAAGAGTAGATGGGTTGATTTTGGACCTCGGTGTTTCTTCCCTTCAGTTTGATAATCAAACAAGAGGCTTCAGTTTTCAGACAGATGGCCCGCTTGACATGCGGATGGATAAACGCAGACATACCACTGCAGAAGCAATAATAAACAACTTCAGCAAAGATGATTTAGCGGATATTATTTATTATTTCGGTGAAGAAAGACAGGCCCGACGCATCGCCGAGCATATAGTTGCAGAAAGAAAGAAAGAGCAGATCAGCACAACTTCGCATCTTGCTCGTATTATTTCCAGGGCTATTCCCAGAAAATATCATCCTCGTAAAATCCATGTAGCAACAAAATCATTTCAAGCTCTGCGAATTGCCGTCAATAAGGAGCTTGACAATCTGTCAATATTTTTGGACACCGTCACAAAAGTTCTTAAACCCGGGGGCAGGGTCTGTATCATAACATTCCACTCACTGGAAGACAGGTTGGTCAAGTGGAAATATAAAGACAATCCTTTGCTGCATATTTTAACCAAGAAGCCTGTAACACCCAGTAGCGAGGAGATCAATTCAAATCCCCGGGCACGGAGCGCAAAACTTCGAGCAGCATACATGAAAGGTTGATCAGAAGGAGGGAGTCTAATGGTTAAGGATTATTCTGGCAGCTATGTTGTAAAAAATTTCAGGAACAAAAAAAAGAAAGCCCCTAAATCCAAAAATCTTCTTTCTGCAACCAGGCTCATGTGGAAAACACTGGGGGCGATGCTTCTTGTGACGGTCATTATTGGCATTACCTCTACGATCTGGTACGGCTGGCAGGTCCAACTTGCCCTGGATCAAATAGGCAGAGACCTATCTACTTACAGCGAGTTGGCAGATGAAAACAGGTTACTGCTTGCTCAACGTAATTTGTTGCTGACCCAGGAACAAATGGAAGAAGCTGCAGAAAAAATCGGATTGTATGCTCCAACAAAAAAACAATTTCGCTATCCATAATTTACCTGAGAACACTGAGGAGATAAAAAACACCCAGGAGAAAGATATATGTCGGCAAATGAGAAAACAAAAGATGTCATTTTTGAGCAGTTAAGTGTGGATAAAAACCAGGACGAACCAAGCGTTTCTTTTCTTGACAACCTGGATGCCAGTACGTTGAAGATAGTTGAACTCATTATGGTAGCAGGCACTGGACAGAAGGACATAATCAACCGATTTAGAACAATGCATCAACGTACAGGAGATTTTAATGCTGCATGACTGAGTACACGAAAACACACGTCAGAAGAAAACGTAAACTGATGGCTCAGAAAAGGAGAAAAACTATTCTTCTCCTGCTGGCAATGATCATGTTTTTGGGATCAGGGGCTTTGTTTTTTCATAAAGACAAATTTCATACCTCAAACAAAATATTTACCTGGCTAAAACAAAACTATCCAGTAGAAGTTATAAATTCCACACCCGTCTCTTCTATAAGGGGTGATATATATGACCGAAACTTCAGGCCCCTCGCAGTCACTTATAAAACCTATGCCATCTATGCCCGCCCTCTGGAAATAGAAGATCCGTATTCTGCTGCAGACATTCTTGCTGATTTTCTAGGATTGGAAAAAAGCAAGCTGTTGCCGAACCTGAAAAGTGAACGAGGGTTTATCTGGGTTGCCAAAGGAATTGATCAGAAAAAAGCTGATACTATCAAACAACGTAATATCAAAGGTGTATACCAGGTTGTCGAAACAAAACGCTCCTATCCTAACTATAATAAGGCAGCTCATGTAGTTGGGTTTGTCGACAATGACCAGGGCCTTGCCGGTATAGAATTTCAATATAATTCTTTATTACGTGGAGATGAAATAAGTAAGACTGAACTTGCAACCTTAAATTTTCCTCCTGAAAAAGATTTTGAAGAATCCAGCACTCACCTGGTATTAAATCTTGATCTTATCATCCAATCTAAGATTGAGCGCTTTCTCGAACAAAGGATAAAAATAACCGGAGCCTCAAGTGGCACGGTTATCTTGATGAACGCCAACACCGGTGCAATTCTGGCCCTGGCAAATTATCCCTCATTTAATCCCAATCGCTATTGGGAGTTTTCCAGTACTTCTCTTAAAAATTATGCCTTGACTGAACCGGTTTATTTTGGAGAACTCGGTCTTGTCTTCCAACAGGCTGCAGCATTCAATATAAAAAATGAAAAAAAATCTGATTCAACCGGGAGTTTAAATAAAACAAACCTGGTAAAAATCATTACGCCGGAAAAACTGAAAAGAAGAAAATTCTCCTTTGCTCCACGGGTAGAATATGTTGATCCGGAATACCTGGCCAGTTTTTCTCACTTATTGGGATTCAGCCAAAAAAAATTATCAGATTTACCTCTGAAGGACGAGACGCCCATCTCAACCACCACTATTATTAGCAATCCATCCTTCAACTCATCTGCGCTGAGACTTTTAAACGGTTTCACTACCTTGATGAACGGAGGCAGGCTTGTCACCCCGCATCTTCTCCACAAAGCATACCAGCAAAACACAAACACCCCACTTGAAACAAGCCTGAACACTTCTGAACAACTTGTTCTTAATTCCAACACAACCAGAGACCTGAATAATTTCCTTGCGTCAAAATGGCTTAAATTAAGTAGCAGAAAAAGAACTTCCGACGAGCCAATGTTTTTTGAAACCCATAGAATGATATCAAATATAACGGCTTCTACAGAACAAAAATCACCAGAAAAAGTCCAGGGAGAGACGACTCCTTATCTCACACAAAGTGTTATGCTCGGTGCCATACCGGGAAAAAATCCCAAATTAACCATGATAGCAGTTCTTTCTTATCCGGATAACTGCGATGGAATTTATCCCGAAGCATTGGAGACTTTTGGAAACAGATTTTCAATATTAATTCCGGGCAAAGACATGATCCAGAAAATGCTTCATGTTGCTGCCACGGAGTCTCCAAATCCCTCCCAAGACTTCTGGAACAACGAAGGATCATTATTTGCAGGAAATTCTGCTCCCCAGACACTTGAAAAAATTAATCAAGCATCACTTTCAGACAACTTTAATAAAAATATGCCCGATATTACCGGCAAAAGCCTGCGGGCCGGGTTGCAGGTTCTTCAGCAGTACAATCTGAATATCAAACTTGTCGGGAGTGGCAGGATAATATCTCAACAACCCCCTGCCGGGACCGAACTGATAGATATAGATGAGTGTACTCTAAAAATGCAGCGGGAGATATGAGTAGTCTATAGCAAATAAATGAGCCAGTTTCTTTGGAATAAATAATGTCTGAGTTACAAACACATACAAAAAATTTAAAAAATTTGCTTGCGGGAGTTGATTGCAATATTATCGGAAATATTGAGCAAATAAAAATTACCGGTCTTTCCTCAGACTCGAGAAAAGTGCAACCCGGAAACCTTTTTGCAGCAATTCAGGGCTTATCAGTTGATGGTCACTATTTTTTAGACCAGGCTGTAACCGCCGGCAGTTCTGCCCTATTGGTAAATAAAGGCTGGCAGAACGTTGCAACAGAAAGGAT
The DNA here is from genome assembly GCA_042576125.1 of Thermodesulfobacteriota bacterium. Lineage (GTDB taxonomy): Bacteria > Desulfobacterota > Desulfobulbia > Desulfobulbales > BM004 > BM004. The sequence goes on along the minus strand of JBHPCH010000008.1, from coordinate 25,042 downwards.
TACCCCTCCGGTTCCGCTTGTTGAAGTTGATGATACCAAAATTGCCCTGGGTGATATTGCAGCAACATTCTATGATCACCCGGACCGTCAACTCAACGTAATCGGTATTACGGGTACAAACGGCAAAACAACTACATCTTTTCTGGTTGAGGCCCTTTTAAAAGCGTGTGGAAAAAGGCCGGGAGTTATAGGCACAGTTAATTATCGCTATAATGATAGAAATGACACCTGTATTGAAATGGAAGCTCCCTTTACTACACCCGAGTCAATTACATTATTTGCTTTACTCCGTGAAATGGCAGACCAGGGAATTACTGATGTGGTCATGGAAGTGTCCTCACATGCATTGGCTCAGGAAAGACTTGCAGGGATGGCTTTTGATATAGCTGTCTTTACAAATTTAAGCAGGGAACATCTGGATTTTCACTTGGACATGAATCACTATTACACCTCCAAAAAACGGTTGTTTACCGATTACATTAAACCCGGTGGGCGGATTGTTATAATGCTTGATGAAACTCCATTTCATAATGAAAAAAAGAACTGGGGTGAACAGATGCAAGAGGAACTTGAAGCTTTTTACCATAACAGAGCTGATTCCCCCACTATTGTTACCTGCGGAGTAAACAACACCTGTAATATTCATTCTCTGGATTTCAAAAATGACATCAAAGGCATCAGGGCTGAAATCGTTTCACCTTTAGGAAATCTGCATCTAACTACACCTCTCGTTGGAGAGTTTAACCTGCGCAACATGCTTTGCGCCATTGGCATTGGCATCATGCATAGAGAGGAATTGGACTGCATCCAGGAAGGCATTGAGAATGTCAAAACCGTTCCCGGCAGACTCGAAAGAATATTTTTGCCAGAAACTCCAAACAACGATACGGCTGCTTTGGCAGATAAATTACCATCTGTTTTTATAGATTATGCCCACACTCCTGATGCCCTGAGAAATGTTTTGACTGCACTCAGACAGCTTAGTCCCAAAAGACTTATTTGCATCTTCGGGTGCGGTGGAGACCGGGATCCCGGGAAAAGGGCTCTCATGGGTGAAATAGCAGGTACTTTGAGTGATGTTGTCCTGGCCACCTCGGATAACCCCCGTTCTGAATCACCGGCAAAAATACTGCGACAGATTGAAGAAGGAATTTTACTCTCACACCTGAAAAAAAATCCTGCCTGGAAAACGCTCTCCAGAAAAAACCAAAAAGGCTATGACATTATCACAAACCGGCGACAGGCCATCAGGGATGCTATTCGTTATGCCAATCCGGGTGACATCATTATTATCAGCGGCAAAGGACATGAAAATTACCAACTGAGCTCAAAAGGAAAGATTTTCTTTAATGATCGTATTGAAGCGGAAATGCAGCTGCAGGCTGCGATAGGTATGGAGCATGTCTGGAAACTGGATTGGCTCCAGCAGATTACCGGCGGTCAATTACTCTACCCTGTTGATAAAGAAATTCTCTTTACTGACATTTCAACCGATTCCCGAACAATACATTCAGGTGATCTCTTTGTAGCACTTCAGGGTGAAAACTTTGACGGTAAAATGTTTGCCGAAAAGGCCATAGAAAAAGGCGCATCAGGACTTCTTGTCAACCATGCGCCGGGCCTGGAAGAAAAATTTGAGAATGTACCGCATACTGCACCTGTACTGTTTGTTCCAGACACCCTCTTCGCGTTAGGTGAACTGGCTGCAGACAAACGCAGATGGAATAAGAACCTGCAGGTTCTTGCCATGACCGGCAGTTCGGGCAAAACCACGGTTAAGGAGATGACCAGTGCAATTCTCAGCCAGAAACACTCCATTTTAAAAACAGAAGGAAATTTTAACAATTTAATCGGCATGCCACTCACCTTGCTGAAACTTCATAAAAATCATGAGTTTGCTGTCCTTGAAATGGGAATGAACCGGCCGGGAGAAATTGCACGTTTAACAGAAATTGCTGACCCGGATATTGCTTGTATCATCAATATACAAGAGGCGCATCTGGAAGGTCTCGGCAATATTCAGGGTGTTACAAAGGCTAAAAATGAACTCTTTGCCGGACTGAAACCCGAAGGAAAAGCTGTTGTCAATCTGGATGACGAAATTGTGAGCTCATTAGCTGAGCAACTCTCACAGGATAAAATTACTTTTGGATGCCATCCGGATGCATTCATTCGGGCAACGAACATTAAAAGCCTCGGGAAGGCTGGAATGTCCTTTTATTTACATATAGGAAAGGAAAGCAGACATATATCAATAAACGCCATAGGGCGGCATAACGTCACCAACAGCCTTGCAGCTGCAGCCATGGCCCATGTGTTGGGCATTGGCGTTGATGAAATCTCCACAGGCCTCTCTGCTTTTTCGCCCTATGACAAACGGAGCAGCATAGAAGAACTTGAATCAGGAATAATGGTACTTAATGACTGCTATAATGCCAATCCGGCATCCATGACGGCCGCACTTAGTGCCCTGAAAGATCTAAAAAAAGAGCGCCGTGCGGTAGCTGTTCTTGGTGACATGCTGGAGCTTGGGCATATAAGCGACGCAGCCCACATGGCTCTGGGAAAAGCAGTTTATGGGCTTGGTATTGATTTACTCGCTGTATTCGGCAACCAGAAAGAAAATGTAATTACAGGTGCGTTGCATGGCGGCATGGCCCGGGAAACAGTCAAAGGGTTTAACAACAAAGAAGATATTGCAGTTTGGCTGCTTCAACTTATGCAGAAAAAAATAATAACAACCGGGGACTGGATACTTATAAAAGGATCCAGAGGCATGCGCATGGAAGAGGTTCTAGAGCTACTTCGCAAGAACCAGAACACAATTTAGGCAGGGGCTACTAAAATATATGCTTTACCACTTTCTTTACCCACTAAACACACTGTTTGCAGGTTTCAATGTTTTTCGATACATCACGTTTCGAACCATTGGCGCTGCAATCACCGCTTTTCTTTTCTTTGTTTTAGTGGCCCCTGCCTTTATCCGTTATATCAAGAATTTACAAATCGGACAGGTGATAAGGGATGACGGCCCGGAGACGCATCTCAAAAAAGAGGGCATCCCCACCATGGGCGGCCTGCTCATGATATTCACCATCATCAATGCAACATTGCTCTGGGCCAATCTGACCAACCGCTTCGTTTGGATAATTTTAGGAGTTACACTATGGTTTGGCGCAATAGGAGCTATAGATGATTTCAAGAAAATAACTGTCCACAACAGCAAAGGATTAAGTGCAAAGGGTAAATTACTGTTACAGATTGCCGGTGCTTCTCTTCTTGGGATTATTCTCTTCAGTCACCCAAATTTCGACGGTCATTTGAGCGTTCCTTTCTTTAAGACCCTCAGACCAGATCTTGGATGGTTCTATATTGTTTTCGCAGTTCTTGTTGTAGTGGGATCTTCGAATGCAGTTAACCTCACTGATGGGTTGGATGGCCTGGCAGCAGGCCCCATTGTTATTACCGGCTCCGTTTATCTTATCTTTTCATATCTGGCAGGCCATGCCCTTTTGGCAGAATACCTGCAAATCCTCTTTGTCCCCGGGGCTGGTGAACTTGCTGTGTTTTGTGGAGCCCTTGTCGGCTCCAGTCTCGGTTTTCTCTGGTACAACGCCTATCCGGCTCATATGTTCATGGGCGATGTCGGATCATTATCAATGGGAGGGGCGCTTGGAGCTGTTGCAATTATAACTAAACAGGAAATACTGCTGGCTATTGTGGGTGGTATCTTTGTCATGGAGGCTCTTTCCGTCATCATCCAGGTAGGTTTCTTCAAGCTATCCGGTGGGAAGAGGGTCTTTCTGATGGCTCCGTTTCATCATCATTTTGAAAAAAAAGGCTGGGCTGAACCAAAGGTTGTGGTCCGCTTCTGGATTATATCGATCATCCTGGGCTTAATGGCACTGGCCACTTTAAAGCTCAGGTAAGTTAAGCCTTTACGTAAAATGTTTGAATAGACATTATGAAACCTTCGGCAAAAAATACAGGCAACACTAACTTTCTTTTTCCTGGAATGAAGATTCTTGTTGTCGGCCTTGGTAAAACAGGTATGGCAGCTGTCAGGTTTTTTCTCCAGCATGAAGCAATCGTCACCGTGTCTGACTCATCCCCGAAAGGATCTATAGCCCCTGAAACCATAATCTGGCTGAAAGAAAACAATATTACCTATGAAACCGATGGCCACACAATCGGCCTATTTACATCAGTTGATCTTATCTTTGTCAGTCCCGGAATACCACTTTCCATTGCACCACTGGTTGAAGCCAGGCGCAACTCCATTCCAATACTCGGAGAGTTGGCAATAACAGCTCATTACATAAACACTCCGGTAGTTGGGATAACAGGCACCAATGGCAAGACAACGGTAACTACCCTTTTAGGTGAAATTTTTCAGACTGGCTTACAAAAGGTTTTTGTAGGGGGCAATATCGGCGTCCCGCTTTTCGAATATGTTTCAGGTCCTCAGAATGATGATATTGTTGTGGCTGAAATCAGCAGTTTTCAACTCGATACCGGGGGTGAAGAAAACGGGCTGCCCTTCAAAACTGCTATCCTGCTTAATATCAGCCCGGATCACCTGGAACGATACACCTCATTTTCAACCTACGTGGATTCAAAATTTAAAATTTTTGCTGCCCAGAATCCGGATGATTTTGCAATTCTCAATGCTGATGATTCTGAAATCATGAACCGCAAATATTTATGGCCGAAAAACCGGAAGTTCTTTTTTGGTGAAGAGCTTGCAGATCATACCGGAGCAAGAATTCTTGCAGAAAAAGTTATCCTGAAAAACAGCAGCGATTCCGCCCTGCCCGACAACATGCATGGTGAGGAATATGACTTGAGCAAAACCAGCCTGAAAAATTCACCTAATTTGCAGAATGCTGCAGCAGCAATTCTTGCAGCCCGCTTAATGGGTTGCCGGCAACAGGATATTCAAAAGGGTCTTGAGTCCTTTAGGCTCCTTGAACATAGAATGTCGCTGGTGGCTGATGTCGGCGGGGTCAGGTACATAGATGACTCAAAGGCAACCAATGTAGGTGCGGTACACTCCGCCCTTGATGGCATGAAACAACCTGTCATTCTCATTGCTGGAGGCAGAGACAAGGGAGGAGATTATTCAATACTCTTGGAACCCGTCCGCAAAAAGGTAAAGCATATGCTGCTCATCGGCGAAGCAAGCGATAAAATGATGCGCATTTTTTCGGCTTTTACCAATGTTGAAACCTTTGACAGTCTCCAGAAAGCAGTTTCCAGGGCAGCAACTCTGGCAGTACCAGGAGATGCAGTTTTACTTTCACCGGCATGCGCAAGTTTTGACATGTTTTCAAGCTATGCTGAACGTGGGAATATATTTAAAAATTCTGTGCTGAATATAAAAAATACTTCTGATTGCAGAAACAGAGAGGTTTTGTCGCATTAAAATGAACACGGATAAACTCAACAATTTAAGGCTTATAGTTACCGGAGGCGGCACCGGTGGCCATCTCTTTCCCGGTGTATCTCTGGCCCAGGCAATGTTGCAGGCTTATCCCGGCTCCGAAGTATTGTTTATCGGCACTGACAGAGAAGTAGATAAAAAGGCCCTTGCCCATATCGGTTTTGCAAACACCAGTATTAAAAGTCAGGGCATTAAAGGTAAAAAAATTGCCGCTGTTCTCAAAGCCCTTTTCCAGCAACCCCTGGCCATATGGGAAGCGGCAAAGATTATACGAAAATTCAAACCGGATCTTGTCTTTGGAGTAGGCGGCTATGTTACCGGACCAGTGATTTTAGCAGCCCGTCTGCAGGGTATCACCACCTGCATCCATGAGCAGAATTCCATTCCGGGTATGGCGAATAAACTGCTGGGATATATCGCCAACAGAATTTTTGTTTCTCTACCGGGCAGTGAAAAGTATTTCCCGGCCAGCAAAACTATCTTGAGCGGCAATCCGGTACGGGAAAATATCATAACGGCTTTTAAAGAGACAAAACCTCAGACGAAAGGGGAAACTGCAACTTTGCTTATTTTAGGAGGCAGCCAGGGAGCCCAACGTCTGAACAGCCTTATGCTTGAAGCAGCAGAGAGCTGTTTAACAAGACTTTCACCTCCTCCCTTTATAATTCACCAGACAGGAGGCCACGACGAGGACCAAGTCAGGAGAAAATATCAGGAACTTGGTCTAAAAGCCAGGGTTCAGGCATTCTACACCAATATGGCCGAAATTTATTCACAGGCTGATCTTGTAATTTCAAGGGCCGGGGCCACAACCCTTGCAGAGCTTACAGTCTTTCACAAACCGGTAATTCTTGTGCCGTATCCTTTTGCTGCTGATAATCATCAGGAAATCAACGGACAATATCTGGTTGAAGCTGGAGCAGGCCTGATGTTCAGACAGGCAGAACTGACAGGTGAAAAACTTGGCATGGAGATAAAACGGGTCCTGGCCGACAAAAAGCTTCTTGCTGAAATGGCTGAAAATTCGGGAAAGGTTGCAAAGCCGGGGGCAACGGAAACTATTGTCAATGAGTGTATGAAACTCTTACAAAACAGTATGGCTCATAATAATGGGAAGATTTTAGCCTTCTAACAAACAAAATATTAGAAAAAGTCTGACAATGTACAGAAAAAGTAAACATATACATTTTGTAGGAATCGGCGGTATCGGCATGAGCGGCATAGCGGAGTTACTGTTGAATCTTGGTTATAAAATCAGTGGATCAGATCTGCAGGACTCTGATATAACCCGTCGCCTTGAGTCTCTGGGAGGCACTGTAAATATCGGCCATGATGCAGCCTGGATCACAGGAGCTGATGTCGTTGTAACCTCCTCTGCCATTGCTGCTGATAATCCGGAAGTGGTATGTGCGGTGAATTCTCACATACCTGTTATTCCAAGGGCAGAAATGCTGGCAGAATTGATGCGCCTGAACAAGTTCGGCATTGCAATTGCCGGAAGTCATGGCAAGACCACTACTACATCCATGGTCGCCTGGGTTCTCGCCCAGGCAGGACTTGACCCTACAGTTGTGATAGGCGGTAAAGTTGACTGCCTTGGCGGAAGCAATGCCAAATTGGGCGAAGGAAAATTTCTGGTCGCAGAGGCTGATGAATCAGATGGATCATTCCTGAAACTTGCACCTGTCCTTGAAGTTGTGACGAACATAGACCTTGAACATCTCGATTTTTACAATTCCATTGAAGATATAAAATCGGTATTTCTCAAATTCATTGACAAAATTCCCTTTTACGGAGCCGTCATACTCTGTCTGGATGATACCCATGTTGCATCTATCCTGCCCGAGATCAGAAAAAGAATTTTGACATATGGCCTGACCAGCCAGGCGAATATTTATGCCAGGGGAATTTCCACCAGTGGTCTTAATTCCCGTTTTGAAGTCTGCAGAGAAAATGAATTATTGGGTGATATAAACATCCCTCTTGCAGGCATCCACAATGTATACAATGCCTTAGCCAGCGTTACCGTAGGGTTGGAGTTGGATATCCCTTTTACTGCTATTGCTGCTGCTTTACAAAAATTTTCGGGGGTGCAGCGGAGATTGCAAATCAAAGGAGAAAGGAAAGATATTACAGTTGTTGATGATTACGGACATCATCCGACTGAGATTAGGGCTACCCTCTCCGCCCTACGTGACGCATGGCCTGAACGCAGACTTGTGGTCCTGTTTCAACCACACCGCTATTCCAGAACTCATGCATTGGCTGAAGATTTCCATACAGCCTTTCATAAGGCGAATATTTTACTGCTTACTGAAATTTATGGTGCAAGTGAAACCCCGATACCAGGGGTTTCTGCTGAAGCATTAGTAAATGGCATTAAACAGCATGGCCATCGAAATGCTTATTTTGAACCTACTTTTGATAAACTCCTTGACCGGACGCTGGACATTCTAGCCCCCGGGGACGTTGTTTTGACCTTGGGAGCAGGTAACATCTGGCAGGCAGGAGAAAAACTGCTGACTATGATTAACGAATAACTTCACAGAATTTAAATACTAAAAAAAATGACCTCACTCAATTCACACTCCAAGGACCTTGCCCATTTCTGGAAGGGTAAAATATTGTGGAACAGACCCATGTCACAATATTCCACCCTCAAAGTCGGTGGTCCTGCCGAGGCCATAGTTTCTGTTACGAACGCTGAAGAACTCAAACTGTTGTTAGAATGGCTTAAAGAAAATGATATTAACTGGTGGGTTGTAGGTCGTGGAAGCAACATCCTGGTCTCAGACCATGGCCTTTCAGGCGTGGTAATTGTACTGGAAGATACATTCACCTCCATTGAGGTGTTCTCCAAACAACATGGCCAAAACGGAAAAAGTGTACTGATTCGAACCGGTGGCGGTTGTTTGCTGTCCAAAGCCGTTAACTACTGTACAGCTAATTCTTTATCAGGCCTGGAGTTTGCTGTCGGCATTCCGGGGAGTATCGGGGGCGCAGTTGTTATGAATGCCGGAGCCTGGGGACAAGAAATCGGAAATCTAGTCGACTCTGTCACCCTCATGGATAACTACGGCAAAATATTTGTCGAGCAAGGGAGAAATCTCGGCTTCACATACAGGAGCTGGGGTGTGAAATCCAATACTGTATTACTTTACACAAATCTTACTTTGATTAATGGCAGCAGAGAAGAAATCAAGGCTTCCTGCCGAAAGTATCAGGAATTAAGAAAAAAGAAACAGCCTCTTTCCGAACACAGTGCCGGCTCTTTTTTTAAAAACCCGCCGGAGTTATCAGCCGGGCGCTTGATTGACGAGGCTGGTTTGAAAGGACGTGCCATAGGAGGAGCTAAAATTTCAGAAAAACATGCCAACTTCATAGTAAATACCGGCAATGCCTCTGCCACAGAAATCCTAGATCTTATGCACCTGGTGCAGGATACTGTTCATAAAAAGTTTGGCATTCGACTTGAGCCTGAAGTCCGCATATTAGGAACAAAAGGATAATAGCCATGAATATACAGCATGCTGCCAACATAAAATTCAAATCCATAAAAGGAACAAAGAGAGGTCATCTTTCCGGGAACTTAAGAAGTGGTCTGTTAATCAAGGTATTAATCGGATTTCTGCTTGTCCTTTTTGCTGCTTTTATGACTAAAGAAATATACCAGAAATTATGTCACAGTGATTTTTTCCAGATAACTACTTTAAAGATCAACGGCAACCACATGGTAAGCAAGGGGCAGATTACGGTGCTGAGTAAGGTGGATATCCACTCAAACCTTCTGGCTATAAACATGAGTCAGGTTAAATCCTTACTGGAAAGCCATCCGTGGATTGCAGGAGCAGAAATAACCCGCAACTGGCCTAATCGCCTGGTCATCACTGTAAAAGAAAAAAAACCAGTGGCATTACTGAGCAGGAAGGCAGGGCTCTTCTACCTGGATAATAATGGACGAATAATTGCTGCAGCAAGTCCAACGCAGGAACTCGACTTTCCAGTTGTTACAGGGCTTGAAAGTTTTCCTTTTAATACTGCATATTCAGACCGGACACCTGATATCCTGCAGGATGCCATGGGACTGCTGAAATTGTCGGCCAGAAACAACTCCATCCTGCCCGAACAGAATATTTCTGAAATCCATATCACTGAGAATGGTTCAATGCTTCTCTATCTTTTAGAAAGGGCGTTCCCAATCTATATGGGAACAGATGGAGACATTTCAACCAGATATTATCGCCTGGTAAAGGTATTGAAGAACCTCTATAAAACAAGGGAATTTTCCAGCGTTTCATATATCCGTTTGGACTATCAGAAGGACACTGTTCTGGTAGGGAAAGCAGAAACTGACAGTAGGCATCGAGGATGAGAGAGATGGAAAAAAAGCAACGGGGAGAACTGATAGTAGGACTTGATGTCGGCACCACAAAAATCTGTGCTGTCATCGGCGAGGTGTTCGATGACAAAATTGATATTATCGGCATAGGCACCCATCCATCTATCGGATTAAAGAAAGGAGTTGTCGTAAATATAGAAAGTACTGTGCACTCTATCCGTATGGCGGTTAACCAGGCCGAAGAAATGGCTGGCTGTGAAATCAATACCGTCTGTGTCGGTATTGCCGGAAGCCATATAAAAGGCTTTAACAGCCCGGGTATTGTCGGCATAAAAAACCGTGAGATTAGACAGGATGACATCGATAGGGTTATAGATGCTGCCCGAGCTGTTAATCTTTCACAAAACCAGCAAATCATTCATGTTCTTCCACAGGAGTTCATGGTTGATGACCATACCGGCATCCAGGACCCACTCGGCATGACAGGAGTGAGACTGGTAACCAACGTCCACATTGTAACCGGAGACACAACATCAATTCACAATCTGGTTATGTGCTGTAACAGAGCCGGTCTCGAGGTAGCTGATATTGTCCTGGAATCATTGGCATCTGCAAATGCAGTTTTATCAAGGGAAGAAATGGACCTTGGAGTTGGTCTGCTCGATATCGGAGGCGGCACTTCTGACCTGGCAATCTTTTCCGGCGGTACAATAAAACACACCTATGAACTTGGTCTGGGAGGAAACAATCTGACTAATGATCTGTCCGTGGGATTACGAACTCCTTTCCAGGAGGCAGAGAGGCTGAAAAATAGTTACGGAACTGCGCTTACCTCCATGATAAATGGCGATAATGTAATTGAAGTACCTACTGTAGGTGACAGAAAACCTCGAAAAGTCAAACAGAAAATAATGGGCGAAATCCTGGAGCCCCGCATCGAGGAGATGTTGATTATCCTTAACCAGGAAATGATAGATTCTTCATACAAGGAACGGTTGAATGCCGGTATTGTCATCTCCGGCGGCACGGCCCTTCTTGAATATATTGTTGATCTTGCAGAACAGATTTTTGATCTGCCGGTCAGGATAGGATACCCCCGGGAAATCCATGAAACACCGGAAATTATAAACTCACCACAAAATGCAACAGGTGTGGGACTGGTAATTTATGCCAGCAGGCATGCTTCTGGTAAAAAGTGGCGGGTACCTGGGAAGAAAGCAATCGGAGGCGTAGTTGGCAGGGTAAAAGGTTGGTTCACCGGCAATATGTAAAAACTCTAGTGATATTGGAATGGGCAATTTCAGAATATTAAAACAGCTAAAATTTTACTGTTTCTATAGACAAACAGGAAACTGAAAGGGGGAGAAGAGATGGAATTTAGAATGGCAGAAGAATCATTGGCCAGAATCAGGGTTGTTGGAATTGGAGGTGGAGGAGGAAATGCCGTCAACACTATGGTAGAAAGCCAACTCCGTGGTATTGAATTTATTGCAGCCAACACTGACATACAGGCCCTGGAAAACTCCAAGGCTGATGTCTGTTTGCAGCTTGGCCCCGGGATAACCAAAGGACTTGGTGCCGGCGCTAATCCGGAAAGAGGCAAAGAAGCTGCCCTTGAAAGCCTTGAAGAAATCCGTGGGGTACTCAAAGGTGCTGACATGGTATTCATTACCGCCGGTCTGGGAGGTGGAACCGGAACCGGTGGTGCGCCTGTCGTGGCAAAGCTCAGCAAGGAAATTGGTGCGCTTACCGTGGCAGTTGTTACCAAGCCCTTCTTTTTCGAAGCAAAAGCAAGAATGAAAAAGGCCGAAGAAGGCTGGAATGAATTAAAAAAACACGTCGATACCATTATTACAATACCCAATGACCGCCTTCTGACCATTATGCAAAAGGGCAGCAAGCTCATGGATATGATGAAAAAGGCCGACGAGGTTCTTCTACAGGCAGTAAAAGGAATTACCGACCTGATAAATCTTCCGGGCCATATGAATGTCGACTTTGCCGACCTGCGTGCCGTCATGAAAGAAGTCGGACCTGCTCTCATGGGAGCCGGGGTTGGAGTTGGCGAAAATCGTGCAATAGAAGCTGCAAAACGCGCTATTGACAATCCTCTTTTGCAGGATGTGGGAATTGACGGAGCTAAAGGTGTATTGATCAATATTTCTGCTTCTGAGGATACTCTCACCATGAATGAATTCATGGAAGCATCCACGCTGATTTCGCAGAAAGCACACGAAGACGCCAATATAATTGTTGGTGCACTTTTTGATGATACCCTCGGAGATGAGATACGAGTTACTGTAATAGCTACAGGAGTTAATGGCCTGGATGAATCTGCAACTATCCAGAGGCCGATTCAGGCTGTTGCTAATAATAATCAGGCAAGAAAAGAGATCGTTTCAGAGACCAAAGAAGCATCGCAAGACTCCGGTAACGTAAAACAGAATAAAACTTTTAATCGTCGCAATCCTGGAATAGTCAGGAAACAGACTCTTCCGTTTCCCAACACACTGGATGAGGCAGAACTGGAAACACCGACCTACTTGCGACAGGCTGCAGACTAGATATGAATTGAGTTAAAGATCTGAGATTATATTGCCTTCTCCCCCGGAATGGTTACTATACATCCATATGCATTTGATGCGGGTATTGTGTTACCCGCATCATTTTTGCTCAACAATAGTATCAATGTTTTTATTTTATCGTACCTGGACCCACATATTTCATTTTCTTAAATCGTATTGCAATTAATACAGTCTTTCACATTATTGAAACTTTAAATTTATGGGCAGGAATTCAAAGCTAAAAAGCGGTGTAACTGCTAATCCCGATTATTTTTCCATTGAAAAGGGAAGTATTAAAAAGAAGTGGAAAAATAAAATTCCAATAGCCTTCATCTACCCTAATACCTATTCACTGGGTATGTCCAACCTTGGCTTTCAGCTTGTTTACCATCTGCTGAACCAGAATGATTCCATCGTTGCCGAAAGATTTTTCCTACCTGAATCAAACATCAAGCCTTTGTCTGTTGAATCCGGCCGGCCCCTCACTGATTTTCCCTTCCTGTTTTTTTCAGTCAGTTTTGAACAGGATTATATAAACCTCATAATGCTCCTCGAATATGCAGGCATTTCTTCTCTGGCTTCCCTGAGAAATGATAAGAGTCAAGACATCTCTTCACAAGCAACAGGGGGGCAACCGCTCATAGTTGCCGGTGGTGTTGCCACATTCATGAATCCTGAACCCTTGGCTCCATTTATTGACCTTTTTATTATCGGTGAGGCAGAACCTTTATTGCCATCTGTAATGGCAAGGTTACTTGAAGGAGTTGGCAAAAACAAAAATGAGTTACTGATAAGATTAGCATCTGAACTTACAGGGTGCTATGTGCCTGCACTTTATCAAACTGAATATGACAACCATGGAAAACTTCTTTCAATAAGTCCAGATGCCAAGCATCCTTCACTTCCACAGAGAATTAAGAAAGTCGTAATGGATTCTCCCGGAGACATTGCCGCCCATTCAAAAATCCTCTCGCCATCAGCTGAATTTTCGAATCTGTTTATGACAGAACTCGGACGTGGATGCACGCGTGGATGCAGGTTTTGTGCTGCCGGCTTTATCTATCGCCCGCCCCGTCTCTGGAAAGCCCAGTCCATTATAAAAGCTGTTGACTCAAGGCCTGAATCATGTTCACGCATAGGACTTCTTGGCATGGAAATGGCAAAATCAGAAGATGTCTCTCTGATAGCCAACCACCTGGCCAACAAATCATGTTCTCTGTCCTTTTCTTCCCTGAGGGCTGACATCATCAGTTCCTCACTCACTGAATTACTGGGACAAAGTAACCTCAAAAGTGTTGCGATTGCACCGGATGGAGGTTCTGAACGCTTGCGACAGGTTATCAACAAAGGTATAAATGAAAATGATGTACTAAAAGCAGTTGAAATTCTTGCAGAGCATGGGATTAAAAACCTGAAACTCTATTATATGATCGGCCTGCCAACTGAAGCTCAGGAAGATTTGGATGAAATGGTAAAATTGACCATGAAAGTAAAAGATAAAATTTTAAAGATAGGGAGAACCAAAGGAAATATCAGCCTCTTGACTCTTAGTATAAACTCTTTTATTCCCAAACCCTGGACTCCATTTCAATATCATCCAATGGAAGAGACCGCGAGTTTGAAGAAAAAACTAAAGTTTCTGCGTAAGACACTCGGTGCTCAACCGAATATTCGCATCAAGGCAGAAAACCCGGAGAGAGCTTTTTTTCAGGCTGCCCTCGCACGTGGAGACCGCAGAGTCGGTCGTGCCTTATTACAAATGGTTCTGCATAATTCCACCTGGCGACAGGCTTTCAAAAAAGAAAATATCACTCCTGAAGAATATACTACCCGCCAAAGGGATAAAAATGAGCTATTCCCCTGGGAAATTATTGACCATGGTATTGCTCGAAACTATCTCTGGTCTGAGTATCAAAAAGCTTTACAGGGCAAAACAACAATTCCATGTGACACAGCACAATGTAAACGCTGTGGAGTCTGCTAAATGGCTACAGACCCTCTCAAATCTAAAATTAAATCAACCCGGCCTTTCAGGTTGGTAAAATTCTTTTCATTTACCGGACTTGGTTTAATCCTGATTACTACTATGGTTCTCTCCTGGGTTATATCTAATTATGCCAAGAAGGTCATGCTGGACAGGAGTGAATCATATTCGCTTCTTCTTGCCGAACATGTAAACAGGCAGGTATTTCTGCAGTTTGTTCTGCCAACCGCATTACGTTACGGAGAAATCGCTCTCAGAGAACCCTCGCAATTCAAACGGCTCGATACTGTCGTCCGCAACACCACCGAAGGCCTGAATGTTGATTCCGTTACCATTTTCGACTCCAAAGAAAATATTGTTTCATACAGCACTATTCCTGAAGATGTAGGAGTCAGAGACATGGGCGGCATTCAATATAAAAATGCTCTCAAGGGAAACAACAGTCATCGGCTTATCTCAACTGCCTCTCTCCTGAATCTGCTTCCCGGTTCTGACCCGATTTCTTCAAAGCTCATGACCTATATTCCTTTCCGCAGGGAAAATCTTCTCAGTGAAAGAACTGATGACATAATGGGAGTCACCAAAGTGGTTCAGGACCTTTCAGAGGATATGGCTGCAATTCTCCAACTGCAGTTAACTATTATTGTTATCTCGATTCTGATCATGGGAACACTTTTTTTCATACTTATGCAGATAGTCACCAAAGCGGACCAGATAAATAAGGCAAGGGATGAGGAACGCCGGCGTCTTGAGAGTAAACTTCATCATGCTGAAAGACTTGCGAGTCTGGGAGAAATGGTGGCCTCTGTTTCTCACGAGATAAAAAATCCACTTGGTATTGTCCACAGTACAGCTGAAATACTGAACAAACGTTTGAGAGAACAGGCACCCAGCAGTAAACATCTGGCTGAAATCATAATAACAGAAACCAGCCGACTGGATGATATTGTCCGGGAATTCTTAGATTTTGCCAGACCTCAGGTACCACACTTTAAAACTACAAACATCAACGAGCCACTTATGAAGGTGATTGAATTCATGCAACCTGAACTTGAGAAAAAACAGGTTGCGCTTGAAAATGATCTTGCTCATATTACCGAACCAATGGATATTGATCAAAATTTGCTTTATCGGGCATTTCTCAATCTTTTTATCAATGCGGTCCAGGCAATGCCCGAGGGTGGCAAGCTTTCAATAACCAGCAGCCATGCCTCTGAAGAACAAAAAAATATAGTTATTATCAGGATTACTGATACGGGGATGGGTATTCCTAAAGAAAAACTCGGAATGATTTTTACACCGTTCTATACTAACAAAAACAGGGGCACCGGACTCGGCCTAGCAATCGTTAAAAACATCATTGAAGAACATAATGGCACAATTGCTGTTGAAAGCGAAATGGAAAAAGGGGCAACATTCATAATCACTCTCCCCCTGAAATAAGCCCCTCTCTCTGCAACCTTCCCAGACAGAATATTTGGATTACTCTGAATCCGGCTGCCGCCAGAGATATCCCGGGTTCAGGTAAACACCCTTTCAGGGCATAAGTACCCTTTCCGGGCATAAGCACACTTTCAGGGCATAAACACCCTTTCAGGGCATAAACACCCTTTCAGGACATAAACGACCAACGGGAGACTCCAAGAAAGAGTCAATCAGTTATGGAGCCTCATGCCGGCGGCGATGACACCCGTTCCGAGTATAAACACCCGTTCCGAGTATAAACACCCGTTCCGAGTATAAACACCCATTCTGGGCATAAACACTGAAAATGGGATACAAAATTACATCATAAGGGCAAGCATTTCACGAACCGCCTGATCAACTCCGACAAAAATTGCCCGTGCCATAATTGCATGGCCGATACTCAACTCTTCAATGGTTTCAAGTGATGCAACCCGGGTTGTATTAATGTAGTTAAGGCCATGCCCTGCATTTACCCTCAGGCCGGCTTCATATGCCTCTGAAGCAGATTCAGCAATCAATTCATATTCCTGCTCGATTTCTTCTTCATTAACTGCATCACTGTATCTGCCGGTATGAATTTCAACATATGTGGCTCCGACATTATAGGCTGCCTCAATCTGTCTCGAATCAGGATCGATGAACAGACTTACAGGAATTCCGGCATCTTTCATCCTGGCAATAACTCCTGTGAGTTTCTTTTTCTGGCCAGCAACATTTAAGCCTCCCTCAGTGGTCAGCTCCTTTCTCTTTTCAGGGACAAGAGTAACCATGTCCGGCTTCAACTCCAAGGCAAATTCAATTATCTCTTTAGCTGCCCCCATCTCCAGATTAAGTTTGGTCTTTACTGTCTGCCGCAGCAATTTAACATCCCGATCCTGTATATGCCTCCGATCCTCACGCAAGTGCACAACAATACCTTCAGCTCCCGCCAGTTCACAGATTCCTGCAGCAAGTACCGGATCTGGTTCGTTTATACCACGTGCTTCACGCAAGGTCGCCACATGATCAACATTAACCGCGAGTCGTATCATCTTCTCTCTCCTTCTTCTTTTTAAATCCCGTAACAGTTCGTTTTCCTTTGTGAACATTATTTCCGCTTCTGAATCCGACTTCTCATGATCATAGCCGAGGAGATGCAGAAAACCATGCACAAGCAGGACATTTATGCGATGCTGGACAGATATCCCATCATTGCGGGCTTCACGTGCTGCTGTTTCAACGGAAATAACAATATCGCCGAGTAAGTTCCGGGCCATCACTGAATCCTCACCTTCTGTTAATGAAAAGGAGAGCACATTGGTTGGCCCTTTTTTACGGCGCCAGGTTTTATTTAACTCGGCAATATGTCGATCATCAACAAGCACGATACTCAATTCCGAATCGGCTATTCCCTCCACTGCGAGTAGAAACTCTGCTGTTTTTTTCAAATGCAGAATATTAATACGCGGGAGTGCGAGATGAAAATCATTCCTGAATAAAATCGGCATTAATAATTTTTACAGTATGGAATTTGAGATTTATTTACTTATTTCACTTTTCGGGATTTTAGCTTTGAAATTTTCTTGCCAGCCTTCTTTTCTTTCTTGGCATAGGCGCGGATTATCTGTTGAACTAATGGATGCCGCACAACATCCGTATCAGTAAAAGAGCAAAAACCAATTTCCTTTATATCCTTCAATATGCGTGAAGCTTCGACCAGGCCTGATTGCTTTCCTCCAGGAAGATCTATCTGAGTAATATCACCAGTTATAACAGCCTTGGAATCAAAACCGAGCCGGGTCAGAAACATTTTCATCTGCTCATGGGATGTATTCTGGGCTTCATCCAGAATAACAAAGGCACTATTCAATGTCCGGCCTCTCATAAAGGCGAGAGGCGCAATTTCAACAATCCCTCTCTCAATATAATCAACCACTTTCTCTCTGCCTAACATGTCATTCAGGGCATCATAAAGTGGGCGCAGGTATGGATCAACTTTCTGGGCCACGTCTCCAGGAAGAAAACCCAGGTTTTCACCTGCTTCAACTGCAGGCCGGGTCAGAATTATATTTTTGACCTGACTGCTGGTCAATGCCGAAATGGCCATTGCTACTGCCAGATAGGTTTTGCCTGTTCCCGCCGGTCCTATTCCAAAAACAATGTCATTGTTTCTTATTGCGTCAATATAAATCTTCTGGTTTACACTTTTGGGAGAAACAACGCGCTGATTGGCTGTTATGTAGACCCTGTCCAGAAATATTTCCTTCAGGTTAATCTTGGAAGAACGTTCTATAATACGAAGTCCATATGCCACATCCGCAGGATAAACCGGGTAACCGGCTTTGAGGAGTTCATAGAGTTGATTAAGGGCAATGGCAGCCACTTCAACTTCATGCTTCAACCCCTTAAGAACCAATTCATTGCCGCGTGCCTTGACCGAGACGCCTATCGTTTTCTCAATCGTAGTCAGATTTTTGTTCAAGTCTCCATATAAAAGTCTTGCCAGATTATTATCTTCAAATATTAACTTTACTTCAGGCATATGGGTTTTTTTTATTTCCTTTTTTGCAACTTGGCACGTTCATTATCAATTAATTTGCTGAGGGCGTCTACACTTCGTGTTTTAAGTTTTCTGCCATTAACAAAAATGGCCGGTGTCCCTGTTACTCCTGCCTTTTTTGCATCAGTGGTATCCTGCTCAATTTTCTTGCGTATGGAAGGCCTCATCATGTCCAAAGAAAATTGCTTCAGGTCAAGCCCCATATTTTGAGCAATTTCCAGATACTTAGCACTGGACAAACTACTTTGGTTTAGAAAAAGTTCATCATGGAACTCCCAGAACCTTCCCTGTTCCCCGGCTGCCATGGATGCGAGAGCGGCAGGAAGCGCCTGTTTGTGAAAAGAAAGCGGGTAATGCTTAAAAACAACCTTTACGCTATCCGGATATTTATCGAGCACCTGCTCGAACAGCGGCATAATCTTGCCACAGTAGGGTCATTGAAAATCACTGAAAACAGCGACGATAATTGGGGCATCAGCCGGGCCAAGAAACGGGGAACCGGCATTATTAAAGTCCACGATAAAATCAATGGCAACTGTCTTTAACGTCTTCCGCTGACTGTTAATGAGATAGAGTTGATCACCTTTGGTAGAGATTGCGATACCCGTAACTGAAGGATCAACTGGAATTGTGCCTACCAACTTGCCTGCATTTTCATAGATCATCACTTTTGAATTATCTGTGAGGATAAAGGTCAGATTGTCTCCCTGGGACCGGGCAACATCTATTGGCGTGTCATCAAGCTGTATGGCACCTGATATTTCCCAATCAACCTCCGCTTGGACCGTAAGTGATGCAAAACCTATAAACAGCATACAAAATGCTACCGCTGCAACTTTCGATAATACTGACATTATATTTACCTTGTGCTTTTTAAGTTTATTAAAGATTTGTACTATGGAGTCATATTTTTTTAAAGACTGATAGTAAAATCTTAATTAACCTCCATATCAATAATTTGCATTTCATCTCCCCTGGTAATTTTTATTGCACTGGATTTACAATCAGGACAGGAATAGATATAGCGTTCTTCAGATTCGAATTGAGAACCGCACTCACGACAGAAGCCGCCAAGTGGAATATATTCAATAATTAATTGTGCCTGGCTTGCCGGAGTCCCGGCCTTTACCACATCAAATGCAAAAAGAAGAGCATCGGGAAGTATTCCTGCTGCTTTTCCCACTTTAAGTCTGACGGATTCTATCGAGTTATAACCTTCCTTCTGACAAATATCTGCAACTGTTTCAATCAGACTGATAGCAATTGATGCCTCATGCATTGTCAGGATCAATCTCCAAATGTTTTAATACTTCATCAAAAAGTTTTAATGATTCCTTGCCCGCCTCAACATCTACCTTCTGGATTGCGAAGCCTGCATGCACGAGCACATACTCACCTATCTCTGCTTCTTCAGGCAACAGCATAAGGTTTACCTGACGTCTGGCTCCATAGACCTCAACGGTTGCAAGAAGACCCTCTTTACTTATAATCTTTGATGGTATTGCTACACACATTAAATATCTCCGAAACTATTCAAAAACAACTCTTTCTATTCTGAACTTAATAACCACACCTAAGCAACTGTTTTACCGGTTTAAGTCATTTTTAAGCAGTGAAACAAACAATAATTCTCTGTCGTCATCATACGGTCGCTCAATTAAACCAATTTAAGTGCCATTTTTAATCATTTATAGTACTTATAAGTAACTCATATGACTTGCGCAAGTTATTATTGTACGTTGACATTCTGCATGTCATATTGTAACCATTCAATGCGATTAATGTCCCATAAACACACTAAACATTTAATGACTTTATTGCTGTCAACAGCATTTATTGAGTTACTTAGGAGATAACAATGCCGGCCATTCTTGTGGTTGACGATGAACTGAGCATGCGTGAGTTCCTAAAAATCCTTCTTGAAAAAGAAGGATATAACGTTTCTACTGCACCTGAGGCCGCCAATGCAATCGAACTCATCAACGATCAAAGCTTTGACCTTGTAATTTCAGATATAAAAATGCCTGGGATGGGTGGCCTTACCCTTCTGGAAAAAATAAAGGAAATCAACAACACATTGCCCGTAATCATGATCACAGCATTTGCCTCCCCTGATAATGCTGTTACTGCCATGAGAAGCGGAGCCTTTGATTATATAACAAAACCTTTCAAAGTCGATGAAATCATTAAAATCATCAACTCGGCAATTTCTTCGGCCGTCCCTGCTGCTACAGATGAGATAACTTCCGATACTGAAGCTTTTGAAGGCATAATCGGCAATAGTCAGGAGATGATCAAAATCTTCAACCTGATATCCCGTATTGCCCCTACCCCTGCAAGTATACTTATTTATGGAGATTCAGGGACAGGTAAAGAACTGGTTGCCCAGGCCATACATAATTTGAGCAAGGTAAAGGATAAACCTTTTGTGCCAATAACCTGCAGCGCCATACCGGAGAGTCTTCTGGAGAGTGAGCTTTTCGGCCATGTCAAAGGTTCATTCACCGGAGCAATTTCAAATAAAATGGGCCTTTTTGAATTGGCTGATGGAGGCAGTGTTTTTCTCGACGAGATTGGTGAATTAACACCTCTCATCCAGACAAAACTTTTGCGTGTCCTCCAGGAAAGGGAATTGAAACGTGTAGGTGGTACTGACACTATTAAGGTAAATGTCAGAATTATCGCTGCAACGAATAAAAATCTTGAGGAAGAGATTATTGCTGGCCGTTTTCGCGAAGACCTTTTTTACCGCCTGGCTGTAGTTCCACTCCGTGTACCGCCGCTGAAAGAAAGAAAAGGTGATGTTCCTCTGCTTGTCAAACATTTCCTGACAAAATATTCTGAGAAGATGGACAAAGACGTCCAGGAAATATCATCATATGCTATGAAAGTTCTCATGGAATATGATTATCCCGGCAATGTACGCGAACTTGAAAACATTATTGAGCGTGGAGTTGCTTTAGAGTCATCAAATATCATTCTCCCGGAAAGCCTGACGCTTTCATCCTATAAAAAAGAAGGAAAGCCGTTAGAAAAATCAGAGGCATTTATTGCTGTTGAGTCTGAAGAAGAATTATATAGTCAGGGTCTTGATAAAATTATGGCAACACTTGAAAAGGAGATGATCGAACACGCCCTTGCTAAAACCGTCAACTCAAAAATAAGAGCTGCAGAACTTTTAAAAATCAGCTTCCGCTCATTACGCTATAAAGTACAAAAATACGACATCAAATAAAAAGGTCAACCACAGAAACATTTCACATGCTAAAAAGACTCATAGCAGAACCGGTTGAAGATCAAAACACTGCGACCCGTTTCAGAAAACAGTTGCAGTGGATGCTTTTTCTGCGTGTGGTAATCTTAACTCTTCTTCTTGGCATTAATGTCCTTCTGCAATCAACTGAACAAAATATAATAACCCCGCCCATTTATTACGTTATTGTTTTTGTTGTAGGAGTTTATCTTTTTACTATCTGCTCGGCGATAATTCTAAGGACAACTAAACGGTATTCCACATTCGCCTATGCCCAGATCCTTGTGGACGTTCTCCTTGTCTCCATTCTTCTCTATTACAGCGGAGGAAGTCAGTCCATTTTTACTATTCTTTACTTATTCCCAATAATTACCGGAGGTATTATCCTTTCCCGCAGAGGTGGACTGGCGGCGGCAGCAGCAGCAACGATTGGTTACGGAATCATCCTGCTTGCCGAATACTTCGGGTGTTGTCCTGATTTCTTTACAAATTACTGGTACAGACCTCTAAGAGACATGCGGTCTGTCATGAACTTCTTTTCTATCCATGGACTTACATTTTTCATCACCGCCATCTTAAGTTCCCTGCTTTCAGTGAGGTTACGTAAGACAGAAAAGGAACTGATCAGTACTACTCTGAAATATGACCAGTTATCAGTATTGTACAAAAAGGTTTTTGATGATATTCCTTCCGGAATTATTGTACTTAACCAAAATAAAATTATTTCGTTCAACCCCGCCTCTGAAAATATCACCGGGTTCAGGGCTAATGATATTGTCGGCAAGGATATAAATATACCTTTCCCCAATCTTAGGCTGGAAACTGACCTGAATTTCCGCTCGGAAGTAGAAATTACCAGAAAAGACAGAAAAATTATCCCCATAGGTTACTCTACTGCCAGACTCAACATGCCTGGAACAAAAGATGACTTTCAAATTGTTACTCTCCAAGACCTCAGCCATACCAAAGAGATGGAGAAAAAGATGATGCAGGCTGAAAAAATGGCTACTGTTGGAGAAATGTCGGCAGGCATTGCCCATGAGTTGCGTAATCCTCTGGCAGCTATTACCGGGGCGGCTGAAGTTATTGATTCAAGTGGCGACATTAAATCCCATAACCAGGGCCTGATGAATATAATTACCCGGGAGTGTAACAGATTACAGGACAGCATTAACGACTTTCTGACCTTTTCAAAACCCAGCGAACCCGAAAAAGAGTGGGTCCCGTTGCTTCCCCTTGTTGATGAGGTGATTCAACTTCTGAAACACACCCGGGATTGGCCTGAAAAGTGTAAATCAATAATCGATATACCCGAAAAAATTGATTGCTGGGCTGATCCTCAGCAAATCCGTCAACTGCTTCTCAACCTCTTGCATAACTCATGTATGGCTCTAAAAAATGGGGAATATGAAATTCGAGTAACTGCCCGGGAGGCAACTGATGAAACCGGGGCAGAAAAATCCATCCTCACTATAACCGACAATGGCATCGGTATCCCTGACCTTATCATCGATAAAGTTTTTGATCCTTTTTTTACAACCCGTGAAAATGGCACAGGCCTGGGACTTTCCATAGCAAAACAAATTGTCGGCACCCATGGAGGGGAAATTACTATCAACAGCAAAAAACATCAGGGGACAACTACAGAAGTGTGGCTCCCATTACCCTGATCATTCTTTTTCTTTACATACACGAGCGCCAAGTGCACAGAGTTTCCCTACCATATCCTCATATCCCCTTTCAAGGTGATATATTCTTGAAATCTCTGTAACTCCCTTAGCTGCGAGACCTGCCACAACCAGTGAGGCACTGGCCCTGAGATCCGTTGCCATTACCCTGGCGCCTTTGAGCTGCGTTACACCCTTAACAATGGCACTATTCCCATTAATTTTTATCTCGGCCCCCATCCGCCTCAGTTCAGCCACATGCATGAACCTGTTTTCAAAAATGGTCTCCGTAATAACGCTCAAACCATTTGACAGGGACATCAAAACCATAAGTTGGGCCTGAAGATCAGTGGGAAATCCAGGATAGGGCAGAGTTTTTATATCTATGCTTTTAACCTTTGACGGTCTTGAAACAAAAATTGAATTTTCAGATTCTTTAATGATGAGACCTGCCGTTTTTAATTTTTCCGTAAGAGCCGGTAAATGAGCAGGGTTGCAATTTGTGAGAGTTGCCTCACCACCGGCTGCTCCGACTGCTATCAGATATGTACCGGTTTCAATTCTATCCGGGATGGTAGTAACTTCTGCCGGTTTTAAACTTTTAACTCCATGGATGGTCAGGCGGTCGGTATCCCTGCCCTCAATATCAGCCCCCATAGAAACGAGCATCTCAATCAAATTACCTACCTCAGGCTCCCGGGCAGCATTTTTTATTATAGTTACTCCTTTAGCCAGGACTGAAGCCATGAGAATGTTTTCCGTTCCAGTGACTGAAGGCACATCAAAATAAATAGTGGCACCCGAAAGACCGGTATCAGTAAAAGCATTGACATACCCTTCTTCCAAATCAAGATGCGCCCCCATATTTGTTAATGCCTGTAAATGAAAGTCAATTGGCCGTGCCCCGATAGCGCAACCGCCCGGCAGAGAGACTTTGGCCTTCCCCATGCGCGCCAGCAATGGGCCTAAAACCAGAATTGAAGCACGCATGGTTTTCACCAGATCATACGAGGCCACTAAATTCGTTAATGTTTCTGTGTTAATGGTCAGGGTTTCACCCTTCCTCTGCCAAACAGCACCGAAACTTTCCAATAAGGCCAGAATTGTCCGGGTATCCCTTAAGTCAGGGACATTATGAATCAGATGCCAACCCGGTGTCAGCAGGGTTGCCGCAATCAACGGCAAAGCAGCATTTTTGGCTCCACTTATGCGAATTTCCCCATGCAGTTTCCGTGCACCTTCTATAATCAATTTATCCATATTTTTTATATAAACTCCGGTAAATATATATTTTTATCCTGAAAATGAATCGACTCCTGAACTACCTTTCCTTTTCATTTTTTCTGCGCTTGAAAAACTCTGGGCAATCCCGCAAAGTCATTATGAATTGCGATATTTTCATAGTGTGATGTTTTCCTGAAAATACCGGTTACATCTTCTGATTGATCAGCTCCTATTTCCATAAGGAACCAACCGCCCGGTTTGAGTATTTTCCCTAGATTTTCCGCTATCCCGATAATTGATTCAACGCCCCGCTCGCCACCATTCAGTGCCAAATGTGGCTCATAGCCAAGCACTTCAGGTTGCAGGGATTCACGGGTTTCACCATAAGGTTTTTCAATAATTTCTCTTGCAATATATGGAGGATTGGAAAGTACAAGATCATATTGCTTTCCTGGTGCTATTCCCCCAAACCAGTCACAGTTAATAAAATCAATTCTCTCTGCAACTTTATGCCTTTTAGCATTATGTTTTGCAACTTTCAATGCACTGAATCAGCAATACG
>JBHPCH010000007.1:0-44280 GCA_042576125.1 Thermodesulfobacteriota bacterium | reverse complement strand
AACTGCTCATTTTATACTCAGCTGTTAAATTCAGGAAAAAGACAAAACACACTCAGGCGGGCATCATTATTTTCGGGCTTTGCCGATTATATCCTCTATGGAAGCAATTCCATTTTTATTAAGGTATAATTCAATGCCTTCAATAATTTCTTCTGTAGCTTGAGGATTGACAAAATTTGCTGTACCCACCTGGATGGCTGTAGCCCCGGCCAGAAAAAATTCAATTGCATCTTCAGGAGTAGAAATCCCACCGATTCCAATTATCGGAATGGATACACTTGCGGCAACCTGCCAGACCATGCGTAAGGCAATGGGCTTGATCGCCGGGCCTGACAACCCCCCGAAAGTATTGGCAAGTTTCGGTTTACATGATTCAATGTCTATAGCCATTCCCAGTACCGTGTTGATTAAGGACAAAGCGTCGGCTCCAGCCTCTTCAACAGCCCGTCCGATTAATGCAATATCAGTTACATTGGGTGAGAGCTTGACAATCACCGGACGGCTGAAATGATGGCGTACTGCTTTTGTCACAGCATGGGCCATATCAGGATCGGTCCCGAATGCAACCCCGCCCTGTTTTACATTTGGACAGGAGATATTGACTTCAACCGCAGCTACTTTTTCTTCTTCATCGAGTCGTTTGGCCAGCTGCTCATAATCCTCAATGGTATCACCAAGAATGTTTGCAACCAGGGGTGTCTCAATAGTCTTCAGAAATGTCAGTTTTTCAGTTAAAAACCTTTCCAGGCCGACATTTTCCAGGCCGATGGCATTAAGCATGCCGCAGGGGGTCTCTGCTATTCTTGGCGGGGGATTTCCCTGCATGGGAAGCAGTGAAATACCCTTGGCAATTATGGCTCCAAGCCGATGCAGGTTAACGAGCGAATCAAACTCTTCTCCATACCCGAAAGTGCCGGAAGCGGTCATTACCGGATTTTTCAATTCAAGAGAACCGATGCTGACTTTTATATCAGGTTTTTCTACAGCCATGCCACATCATCCGCATCAAATACCGGTCCGTCCTTACATGCATGGACGTACCCTTTCATATCAGCACGCAAGACAGCACAGCCAAGACAGGCTGCCAGTCCACAGGCCATCATAGTTTCCAGTGAAACCTGGCATTTCCAGTTATTTTTTCGACAGGTACCTGCCACTGCCCTCAACATGGGATAGGGGCCACAACCATAAATCATCACGGGCTTTTCCTGCTGCAAATCCATCATGAGGTCCGTTACAAGCCCCTGTTTACCAAGAGTGCCATCCTCTGTAATTGCATCTACTTCAAGTCCCATATTCTCAAAATCACCTTTCAGGGTAAAAATTTCATCCTTTGTTCTGGCGCCGAGAAGCACCCGAACAGGAGAGGAATCCTTCTTTGCAAGGATGTGCCCGGCAAGAAAAAGAAGAGGTGCTATACCGATACCACCCCCCACGAGAATATGCTGACAGTTATCGGCAATTACAAAACCACGGCCAACGGGGCCCAGGAGATCGAGTTTGCTGCCCTTTTCCATGACAGCAAGTGCCCTGGTTCCTTTACCGATGACTTTGAATAATATCCGGACCAAGCCTCCGGAAAGGACCTGGTGAATGGAAAAAGGTCTGCGCAAAAGAGGGTCCAGGCCCTCTCCAGTCTTCACCATGACAAACTGGCCCGGCCATGAGGTGGAAGCTATATCAGGAGATTTAACAGTAAAACGGAATATATCCTCTGCAACCTGTTCCCTGCTGACTATTTCTGCTGACTCTTTATAAACCTGCATGCCAATATTTAATGGTTCGGGGAATATATAATATCAAGTAAATCAACAAGTAACCCTTTACGTCTACGTTACTATCATGGTACTTTCTCTTTGGCTGCGTCCGGTTTTCTGCTTTTTCATGGAGTGAAGCAGCCTGCTGCGCCATAACTTTTACCACATTATATAAAAAAAACGAATTATTATGCCGCTAACTATCATAATTGTTTTTTCTTTTATTTTTGGAGCTTCTGTGGGCAGTTTCTTGAATGTAGTGATTCTCAGGCTTCCGGAAGAAGACGCATCCATAGTTTTTCCAGCCTCCAGATGTCCCAAGTGCCTGCAAACTCTGAAATGGTATGACAATATACCCATCATTAGTTTTCTTCTGCTCAAAAAACGATGCAGGCATTGCGGTGAACCAATTTCCTGGCAATATCCCCTGGTTGAGCTTACCATGGCACTGCTCTCCGTGGCCCTGTTATTTAAATTCGGTTTCACCTTTGCCCTGCCGATCTATTTTGTATTTACCGCTGCCCTCCTTGCCGTAATTGTCATTGATTTCCATCATAAAATCATCCCTGACCTGATCAGCCTGCCGGGAATCATTATTGGGTTTTTATGCTCTTTTTTCAACCCTGTCATAACCTGGCAACAGGCAGGCATAGGGCTTCTGATTGGTGGCGCTGCTCTCTATGCAGTGGCAGCAGGCTATTATCTTTTCACAAAACGTGAAGGCATGGGAGGGGGCGACATTAAACTCCTTGCCATGATAGGTGCATTTCTTGGCTGGCAGAGTCTACCTTTTGTTGTTTTCGGCAGCTCAATTCTCGGGGCTATTGTTGGCATTGGCGCCATGGCAAAGCAGAAAAAAGGCGGCAGGACCATAATCCCCTATGGACCCTTTTTGTCAATTGCAGCACTGCTGTATATGTTTTACAGGGAGTTAGTCGATTATTACCTGGTGCTGTATTTCCTGACACCTCCTCAATACTAGAGCAAAGAATACTATTATGGCAAAAAAAGGACTTATACTGCTGTATACCGGCAATGGCAAAGGCAAGACAACTGCGGCATTAGGCCAGACTTTAAGGGCCGCAGGCCATGGTTTTAAGATCGCCATTATCCAGTTCATCAAAAACATGGACAACACCGGGGAAGTAAAAGCTGCAAAAAAGATATTTGCTGACCATCTTGAAATCTATCCCATGGGCAGCGGCTTCACCTGGGATGCCAAAGACGAGGAAGAACTGCGCCTGGCAGCAGAAAAGGGCTGGGCCCTTGCCAGAGAAAAAATTAACAGCGGTCTATACAGCATGGTAATTCTTGATGAGCTAACCTATCCTCTCAATTACGGACTTCTTGATCAGGACGAGGTTGTGAAATTTCTGGAGCAAAAACCAGATCCATTGCATGTCATAATTACAGGCCGCGATGCCAGCGATAAGCTTATTGACCTTGCAGACCTCGTTACTGAAATGAAGGAGATCAAACATCCCTATCAAAACGGTGTAAAGGCAACAAAAGGTATTGAATATTAAAAACCTTTAAATTAGACATTCCACAGTACTCAGAACTTAGCGGCTGAGAAAAAAACTCTAAAAAATCAAAATGGTGGCAAGTTATATTGACTCTGGAATGCAGAGTAAACATAACTTATTTCCACCCCAATCTATACGTTGCAGATTTCAATTATTACCTCATGGCATCTAGATGTCTGTCTCCATCTAGACTGGTGAGGATGCTCTTCCTCTATATCTTTTGAATAAATACAGCGAGTATAAATATTTATACCTGCTGTACTTATTCTCATACAGAAATAAAAGACGAATATGAGATACCTTTTTCTTCATTTTGTTTTTTTATCCAACAAAACAGCAGGTTCTCCAAGTTTGCCCAATAATGGCATTCTACTTGCAATCTAGAATTAATAAGACATAGCAAAATAAGTTTTTTTACGACTCAAAATTATTAATTTGTGATGTGCAATTTAGTCATAAAATATCAATAATATTAGACCAGTAAGGAGGTTTCAAATGGCTAAACACATAAATCCACAAAAAACGGTTTTTGCGATGCAAGAAACTTTCAATATGGGGGGCATCATTAATCAAGCCCTTATTGAAATTCTAATCACCAAGCAGATTATTTCCGAAGAGGAACTGGTAAACTCCATAGGAAAAATAAACCGACAGCAAGAATATTTTATCGATGGGCAATAACAACTGTTTGAATGAAATGATAAAAATAAGTGTTGAGTAATGGTCAAAATAGCTCTGTTTTTATTCACAAAAGTCCACTTTACCATTATCCATTGAGACTCCTTAGGTGGTTAATAATATTAATTAGCAAATTATTAGCCTAACCAGACAAAATTAAATTAATACTTGAATCCTGACTGACGATTGAGTTTTCCTCTATTATATTTTATTTGTTGCTCTCCTCCAATGATTGTCAGTTGGGATTCAAATTTCAAAATTTTATAAGTCCATGTTTGTAGAGGAAATAATAACTGTTAGGCCTCCTTTACAAAGCCAAGATGGGCAAGACGTTGTAACTTTTCCTCAGCCTCAAATTAAACAATCATGAATGTTATATTTAAAATTTAGGTAGGCTAGACTGAAACTTTGCAAGATGCATTTAACTGCCAGGGAAGAAAAATAAAACTCTAACCTTTTGCCTCACTTTACTCCAGGGATGAATCGGGTCAACTTCAGGACTCAATTTGCAACCCTAAAGAAAGCAGGCATGCAAAGCGGACTGTACCCAGAGAAAAAAAGCTTTCTCATTACTGTTTCGTAAGCTGGGTTACATCAATTCCCAGAGAAAAACACTGTACATCGTCTAAACATTTCTTAATATCCTGTTTTTCAAGATAATGAACTATATCATGATTTCCTTTTTGCGATACAATGATCCAAGACCTTTTCGCCCTGCTGTAAAATGTCTCAATATCAATTCCACAGGCACCTAATTCAGGATTAAGTTTTGTTATTTTGTTGCAAACTTCATTTTATCAAACATATATTTTCACCTCCATTTACCATCTGCATTATTAAGTCTCCCTTATAAAAAGCTGAGCTTACAATTACTAAAATTACGGATCTGCTGACTTAGGCTATGCCCTCTTTAAAGTGAACATAAAGATCCTTGATCCTGTCTCAGTTCATGAATTTTTTCTGAATCTTCCTTATCGGCCCAACGGGGTTCACTGATCGCATATATGCTTTTATGAATATAATCGAGAAAATCCTCCCTAAATTCACACCATTCATCAGTACAGTCCCCACTAATACCCTCAATTTCATTGATGTCTTTCTTGAGCATATCAAGGGTTTGTTCAAGCCCGGCAATAAATTGTCTATGAGCCCTTAACATGCTGGCCTCCATCTCTTTTTGACTCAGCATATTACTCACCTCCTTTAACAATTTTGTCTTTTTATCTCTCTTGTTAATAACTCTTCTTATTTAAAATTTATTCACGATAATGAAATTGCTCAACTATAACACTGGCAATATGTCCAGGGGACATGTTGACTAAATTCTTCTGAACAAGAATTCTGTTTTGTGCCCCACAAAAATTCAATAAACATTCAGAATGTTTATTCTTAAAGTTATAACAAATGGTTATAAATGTTAACCGGTGAATGATATAAAATGGCAAGGTGATAAGTGGAGATATGAAACGAATAGTGAAACGTAAGAGATATGCTTTAGGGCAGGGCAATGTCTGTCTTGAAATTTATTGATGCAAGTTTGGTGTTACCCTTCAGGGCTTCACCAATCTGCACACCAAATCGCCTGGCTTCTTCCATCTGATCGTTTGCATGCCCGAACCGGTCATAATGTTTGCTGATAAACCCTGAACGTTCCGGGTTCTTACCGGCAATTTTCAAAAAAACCCCTATTGTACACCAAGGCTCCGGATTTGGATGAGTAAAGGCAATCAGGTTCGAAAAATGGGCTCCACACTTTAGTAATTTCTTTCTCAAACATCTCCAGTGTTGCTTCCAGTAACCACGGCAGGAAATAAGTGGTAGAACCTCACATCCGCCTAAGACTTCAGTGCCGTAATTGTCCAAAAAAAACAGTACAGGACCGCTAGGATTATACGACCAGGTAGGTCCTGCAAGAATTATAAGGTCATACTCCTGATCACATTTCGATGAAAGTTCTTTAATGGGGACGCGTACGCGAAAAAAAGTGGTAAGCATCATGGCAAAGGTCCGCAAAATTCCACCGACCGGAAATCGCAAATGCCTGACAGGTTTCAACTTCTCAAAAAAAACATCTACACCTTGTTCTTTGAGTCCTGCTGCCAATCTGTTTACTAAAACTCCCGTTTGACCGCTGAAGGAAAAATAAAGGAATAATACCTTGGGGTTTTTCTTTGGGCTGTCGGATAGCATTTCTTTCCTTTCTGCCATAGCGGGGCTTACTATTCCATATTTGCATAAAAAAAGCCCCTGAAATATTCTTCAGGGGCTTTGAAATAACAACGTTTAAAAGATACTCAAAAAATGCATCAGGAAATCATCTTTTCCTCTTTTACAGACAGGGCAATCTTATAAAGAACGGTCAGGATAAAAAATCCTGTAGCCCAGACTCCCAGAGTAATCAAAATCTCCTGGAAAGATGGAGAGTACGCCGTAATTTCTTCAAGCGGACTCGGGACAAAACCACCAATAACCAACCCGATACCCTTGTCAATCCACAATGAGATGAAAAGCAGCACACAGGCAATCGCCAGAGTGTCCTCCCTCTGTCTTGTTTTAGGTACAAGGAACATCACAATGGCAATTATACCGAAAATGGTTGAGACACGCATCCAGGGCACCAGTTGATCATGCCCGTGCAGACCGAAGAACAAGTAGTCCAGAGTATGCATATGCCCGGGAATATTGCTGTAATATGAGGTGAAGAACTCAAGCAGCACAAAGAAGACATTGATCAGGGCTGCGTAAGTTACAATAGTTGCCAGTTTCTGAATTGCCTCCTGGCCTGCATCAAACTTTGTAACTCTTTTAATGATCAGGCAGAGCAGGATCAAAAGAGCTGGACCGCCAGCAAAGGCCGAGGCCAGAAAACGGGGTGCCAGAATTGCGGTAAGCCAGAAATGACGTCCCGGAAGACCAGCATACAGAAAGGCTGTTACAGTATGGATACTAACTGCCCAGGGTATGGATATGTAAATAAAAGGCTTGATCCACTTGGGCGGGGCAACTTCCTTTTTCTCGGCGGTCAGAACAACCCAGCCCACAAAAATATTCAGGAAGAGATATACATTTAAAACGATCATATCCCAGAAAAGGATGGAGTTTGGGGTCGGGTGCAAAAGCACATTCACGGCCCGCATAGGCTGCCCAAGGTCGGCCAGAATAAACATCAAACACATGGAAACTGCAGCCACGGCCAAAAACTCACCCAGAATAGTGATCTTGCCGAAGGTTTTATAGTTATGCAGATAGTAGGGCAGCACAACCATAACGCCCGAGGCCGCGACACCAACCAAAAATGTAAACTGGGCAATGTAGATTCCCCAGGACACATCCCGGCTCATACCGGTCAACCCCAAACCGTAGTTGTACTGCTGAACATAGCTTAAGGCGCCTGCAGCCATGAAGGCCAGGAGCACTGCAATCCATCCCCAGTATCTGTTACTTCCTGTAAGCGCTTTTTCTAACATGATGCCTCCGCAAATTCAAAAATCTCTTTTTCCTATTATATATTCAGGAGGTTTGCCTTCCTATATTTCCTAAACAATATAGAAAACCGACGGATTTGTTCCTAAAGCCGGTTTTCGCTGAATGGTAAAATTCTCTGCCAGTTTCCTGCTGATCTCTGAATGGGGATCATTCATATCTCCAAAGGTCATGGCGCCAGTATTGCCGGTTGCCTCAACACAGGCAGGCTGCTGGCCTCTTGCAAGTCGATCTACGCAGAAATTGCATTTTTCAACCACACCTCGCATACGGGTGGGGAATTCCTTATTGTGCGTTTTCTGGTTAATAAAAGGCCTCGGGTCACGCCAGTTAAAACTTCTCATACCGTAAGGACAGGCCGCCATGCAGAAACGACAACCTATGCATCTATGGTAATCCATAGCAACTATACCGTCTTTTCTTTTAAATGTTGCCTTGGTCGGACAGGCCCTTACGCATGGTGGGTTGTCACAATGGTTGCATAACACCAGAAAGCTGGAATCGTGCAGATGCTTGTTCTTATGGTAATGGCTTTTATTTGTAAATGCCTTTTCAAACGGCACTTGAAAAATCCACTTTATTTCATCCTTGGGATTTCCGAAATCCGGTACATTATGGACAGTATGGCAGGCCGTGGTGCATTTCTGAGCCAATCCACTATTAGCATCAAATACCCTCTGGTCGATGACCATCCCCAATCTAACTCCTGCCGGGGCAGCAGCATGGGACTCTTCTGCGCCACCTCCGGAAGAAGCGTATGAGACAGGGGAAGATTGTCCCTTCAGCAGGAGATTGAATGCAGAAGGCGCTCCAATCCCTGCAATCGTTGACAATCCGGCAATCTTTAAAAATTGTCTTCTCTTGATATCCATTAGAACGTCTCCTTAGGCACGTAATGGCAATCCCAGCAATACGGGTTTACGGATGTATACACATGGCACTCATCACAGAATTTCTTCTTATCTGTGTGACATTTCAAGCAACCGTTCATTAAACTCTTTTCATATTTGATACCGTCAACTTCAACAGGATTTCTGTCCCCATCGCGTAATACCTCATCACGCCAATCGTCAAGCACTTTCATATGTGAAGTTCGCATGTATTGAACAGATTCAACACATTTTGTTACCCCTACAGGTTTCTCCGGCTTTGGGGCGGGGCCGGCATTTCCCATATTTTTCCATATTGGGAATGTCATCAAGGCCACAAATACAATCAGCCCAGGGATGATATACTTTCCATCGTACATTATTCACCCTCCTCATTGTTTCCGGCTTCTTCAGCCTCTGCAGCTGCTGCAGCTGCTGCTGCCTCAGCCACTCCGGGCAATTCTTCAAAGCGAAGGTCTTGATCTCTTTCTTTCTCACCGTCCATGATCAAGGCGTTCCCGACCAGTTCTGAAATACCGCAGACCCCGACATTGGGATTCCAGTATTCCATTAAGGCCAGAAGTGTTGCCCGATCAATGGCGCATACACAGGACAGCATATTGACACCATGCTTCTCTTCCACGTGTTTGACAGCATTGGCCCGTGGCAATCCACCCCGCATTCTCAAATCCATGATCTCACCGGTATTTAACCCAGTGCCGCTGCCACAGCAGAAGGTCTGTTCCCGGATGGTATTTTCTGGCATTTCATAAAAATTATTGCAGACATTCTGCAGAATATAACGGGGTTCATCCAGCATGCCCATGCCTCGTGCAGGATTGCAGGAGTCATGAAAAGTAACCACACGGTGATCATTTCTGCTTTTATCTATCTTAAGCTTATTGTTCTTGATCAGATCAGCTGTAAATTCACTTATATGAACCATTTTAGCCGCAGCAGCATTTTCAAAAACAGTTCCGGTAATCGGTGATTTCGGCACTTCCAGATTATCTGGGGGTCCGTTCATGGTCTCCATAAACTGATGCACAACCCGCCACATATGGCCGCATTCACCACCGAGAATCCATTTAACCCCAAGTCTCTTGGCCTCGGCATACATTTTGCCGTTCAACTTCTTCATCAGTTCATTATTGGTAAATGAACCAAAGTTCCCACCTTCGGATGAGTAGGTGCTGATCGTGTAGTCCAGGCCGATATGTTCAAAAAGCAGCAGATAACCCATAAAGGTAAAGATGCCAGGTTCGGCAAAAACGTCAGCGGACGGAATAACAAAGAGTACTTCAGCGCCCTTGCGGTTAAAGGTCAGGCTATTAAGCTTCACTCCTGTCGCTTCTTCAATATCATCCAAAAGAAACTCGGCGTTTTGCTTAAAGGTATGGGGCTGCAAGCCCAAATGGTTACCGGTCCGGTTTGAGTTAGCTGCCGGCTCCAGAATCCAGTTTGTGCCAACACCGACAAGGTGCAGCAACTCACGGGCCATCGCGGTAATTTCAGCAGTGTCAATGCCGTATGGACAGAAAACTGAACAACGACGGCATTCAGTACACTGATAAAAATACATGAACCATTCTTTCAGAACCTCAAAGTTCATTTCCCGGCCATTGGCAATAGAACCCAAGATCTTCCCTGCCTTGGTGAAATTACCTCGATAGACGGAACGTAACAGTTCGGCCCGAAGGACCGGCATATTTTTGGGGTCCCCTGTGCCTAAAAAGAAATGGCACTTATCTGCACAGGCGCCGCAACGCACACAGATATCCATGAACACTTTAAAGGACCGGAACTTGTCAAGTCTTTCACGCATTCCCTGAAGAATGATCTCAACCCAGTTTTCAGGGAGCTGCCAATCATCACTTTCCACCGTCCATTCACGGGGTTCACCAAAAATTCCGGGCAACCCTTTACTAAGGTATTCAACAATGCTTTTCTTGGCTGGATAGCAATAGTTGCCCGGTTTGAAGGTTACCGGGGTATCCATCCAGTGCTTACGGGGAATGGCCCCGGTCATCAAAGACGGTTCTTTGACGACATTAACACTCATTTGTTCTACTTTTGTGTCTGCCATAGTCGTTATTCCTTCTCAGCTGGAGTTTCTGTAGCAGCGTCAGCGGCGGGAGCTTCTTCGGCGGCAGGTTCAGCGGCTGGTTCCTCTGGTTCAGGCTCCGGTGGTGGTAATTCTTTTTCTAACGGTATATCAGCATCAGCCATAAACTGCCTGAATTCATCTTCATAGTCTGCATAGGAATGCGGTTTTATACTGGGGTCATTCCAGGGATTAACATGGCGGACCATGCGGTTATTATTAGCCATGTTCCTGGTGGGACTCAGAAAAACACCTCCCAGATGCATCAGCTTGCTGAACGGAAAGTAGGCAAGCAGGACACTGACCAGGAATACATGGATATAAAATATTGACCCAATATCTCCTGAAATTGCAGGTGAAAAGGTTGCAAGTCCCACGGTCAGCTGTTTGATGGATACAATGTCCACCCGAAAGAAGTAGCGCATCAGAATGCCTGTCGCTGCAATTGCAAAAATCAGGAACAGGGGGAAATAGTCTGCTGCGAATGAAATGTACTTAACCTGCGGGATTATAACTCTACGGAGGAACAGGAAGGTCACGGCGCCAACAAAAATAAGATCTGTTTGATACAGCACCGGAACACCCATCTGGAAAATACCGTCGAAGAACTCAAGGGTTCCAATAAATCCCGGTACAGGATTGAGAAAAAGGCGCAAATGCCGCACGACAATGAGCAGGAAGCAGTAATGAAAGGCCAGCCCAAACAGCCAGAGCCATTTGCTGGAGCCATATACAAGCTTCGGCCCGTCGTGAATCTCCGCTTTGGTGTTTTTGAACAGTGAGCGGAAGGCGAATACCTCCAGTAGCATCCTGCCAACTACCTGTCCTGAGGTCGCAGGACAATCAAACTTGTCCTGTTTTATCCAGTCCAGTGATTTTTCCTGGCCGCTGGTTGTTGGAATCCGGAAAGGAACCGGAGACTTGGCCCAGTTAACTACCCGGTAGATAAAGCCACCGAGAAATATTGCAAAGGCCAAATAAGGGAACACCACCCCGAATAAATAGTCCAGTCCGACCAGAGAACCTAGCCATGCTATTACTATCAGGGCAATAACTGCAAGGATTGCGTGCTTCATTTATCGTTACCTCGCTTCAGGTTAATCTGTTGCTTTGATTATTATCTGCCGACTTTTCTTGATTTCTTTTAAGCATCGCCGAAACACACTTGGTACCATCGGTCAATGCAGATCTGCCACTTAACACTTCATTCACTCTGATTTGGTGCAAACGCTCCCGGCAATCCATATAAAAATCAAACGCCATGAGGGCAACCTTATCAATTCTGGCATCAAGGACTGATAATGTGTTCAACATCTCTTCCCTGTTCTTTTCCTTCCTCAATTCTTCCCGCACAATATTCTTGAGAAGGTAGACAAAGAAAACAGCACTTGATGGAGAAAATTCCTGTACAGCCCGGATTTTAATTATCTCTTCAAGAGGCTTGGCAGCTTCTCCAAGTTCTCTATCTTCAGCCAGAATTGTATAAAGGTTCTGCAACCCTCTGGATATGGTCGATCCTATTGGGTTCGCAAAGCGATCCTTCTGGGTCTTGAAAAAATCAGGGGCTCCATATGAGTCCAGCACCTGATCAATCCACTTTTCGACAATTGCCTTCTTTTTTGATGCTAATAAAGTTTCGATACTCATCTCTACCTATGCAGCAGTGCTGGTTTTGCAGCAAGCCATGATTGAATGGTCATTCATAATGAATTAGCCGATGTCCTATCATGTTTAAAATGATTTATCAACAAGAAAAAACATCCTTACGGTAAATTTTTATATTTTTTCAATGTAACTCCAGCTAGAGAATCAGGCTTATTCTATAATGAAAGGAGCAGACAAATAGCCCGACCACATTGTGGTATTGATACCTGTGGCAGTTCTGAATAATTAATGAACTGAGTGAAGGCCTGCCCGGAGTCTTTCTTTGAGCATGGTATTTCGCTGTACCACTCTGACATTTTGAATGGCAATGTTTATTGCCTTTTTGCTTCCTACCAGAACGACGAGATTTTTCCCTCGGGTCACAGCAGTATAAATAAGATTTCTTTGCAAGAGGGGATAATGAGTGGTGTGCAGGGGAATAATAACACAGGGGAATTCCGACCCCTGGGACTTATGTACTGTTATTGCATAGGCCAGCACAATCTCCCCAAGGTCTGCGGCTTCATAGAGCACTCTCCTGCCCTCAAAATTGACCTCCAGGCTCTCTTCCTCCCTGTCTCTGCTACTGATTATGCCCAGATCCCCATTAAAAACTTCCTTGTCATAGTTATTGCGGATCTGCATAACCTTATCACCTACCTCCAAACGGCGCTGGCGACCGTCGCCTGATATCTCTTTCGGATTCAGTATCTCCTGGAGACGGGAATTTAAATTTTCCGTTCCTATGATACCCTTGCGCATAGGGGTTAAAACCTGGATATCCCGGACAGGATCAAAGCCATAACGTTTTTTCAGTCTATTGCTGCAAAGGCTTATTATTTCCTTTTCAATATCCTCAGCCTGATCCCGGAATATGCAATAGAAGTCTTTCTCTCCATCATAATCCGGCAGAAGTTCCAAGAATTCACCCTTGTTTATGCGGGATGCATTGAGGCTGATCAGGCTCCCCTGTTCCTGCCGGAAAATAGTCTGCAGGCGGGTTACAGAAATCCGGCCCGATGCAATAATATCTTTGAGGACATTCCCCGGTCCGACCGATGGCAGCTGATCGATATCTCCAACAAGCACAAGTGAGCAATTTGTTGCAATAGCTTTCAAAAGAGAATTTGCCAGGGTGATATCCATCATTGAAGATTCATCGATGATCACCATATCCGCTTTAAGCGGATTATCACTGTTTCTTTTAAAATTTCTTATCGCGCCGTCATATTCCAAAAGTCTGTGGATGGTTTTTGCCTCTCTACCGCTGGCCTCGGAAAGCCTTTTGGCAGCACGTCCTGTTGGTGCTGCCAGTTTCGCCACAACACCATTCTGTCCTAATATAATGAGAAGGGCCTTCAGGATAGTACTTTTTCCTGTTCCCGGGCCTCCGGTAATAATTGATACTTTCTGTCGTAACCCCATTTTTATAGCATCAGCCTGTTCAGGTGCCAGGTCCAGTTGCAGTTTGCTGCTGGCCCAGGCGACGGCCTGATCGACATTTTTGATATCATGGCCCGGTTTGCCTGCCGAGAGCTCCAGCAGCTTTGCAGCTGCTCCCTTTTCAGCAAAAAATATTGGGGGCAGGGCGATATTCTCTCCTTCAACAGTTATTTTATCATCGGCCTCCAGGCTTTTTACCTGCTCTTCGATCAGGTCAAAATCAGAGTAAAGATTCTCATGATCAGGCAATTGTTCGGATTTGCCCGAAAGCTTGAGCAAGTAAGTCGCCTGCTCGACCAGTTTTTCTTTGGGCATAAAACAATGGCCTTTGCCTGCAGACTCATCCAGAGCAAAAAGCAGTCCCGCCCTGGCGCGACGGGGGTCGCTTGCAGGTACCCCAAGCGAGAGCGCAATAGAATCAGCTATTCTGAAACCAACTCCCCATATATCCTCTGTCAGTTTGTAGGGATTGTTTTTCACTACTGCCAGCGACTTGCGGCCATAGGTTTTGTAAATCTTTACTGCATAGGTAGCTGAAATGCCATGTCCCTGGAGAAAGACCATGATCCGATGGATTTCCTTCTGTTCCTTCCAGGCCTTTTTTATTCGATCTACCCGTGTTCGTCCCAGTCCTGCAACTTCGCTCAGTCTGCCCGGGTCTCTTTCCAGGATGTCAAGGGTATCCAAACCAAATCGACTGACTATTCTTGCGGCAAAAGCCGGACCGATGCCCTTTATAAGGCCCGAGCCGAGATAGCGCTCAATACCATTAATTGTATTTGGCTTAACTATTTCGTAGCTTTGAAACTTAAATTGTTTTCCGTAGCGGGAATCTCTGATCCAGTTTCCTGTAAGGGAGAGGGTGGAACCAACAGGTGCGTTGGAAAGAACTCCGACAACTGTTATCTGTTCTTTTTTCTTTGATTGGCTGAGAAGACGGGCAACAGTATAGCCATTTTCTTCATTCTGAAAGGTAATCCGGTCGAGAATGCCTTGAATTTTCGTGGTTGGTTCTGTTGGACTTTCCGGAAATAAGCGCTCTGGCATTGGCTGATTAGTTTACTGCGCTAAGGATATCTTGAATAATTGTCTTTTCTCGTGATCTATACGTCATGCTCAAAATTTAATCCTCGGAATATCCGACATATGCCTGCGGTAAAATTTTTCGCAATCCTTTATCTCAAGCGAAAATCCTAAATATTCAAGATACCCTTTGATTAAAATAAATGATTATTACAAATTTTTACAAAGATTCAATAAGAACAAACTAACAGCTTTCTGCTAGCTGATTAAAGGTAACCACATCACTGTATTTCATGCCGCTGCCACCAAAAATATCAAGGCTGCTGCCTACAGTATAATCGAGCCTGCCTTTACCAAGCTCTTTAATCAGCAATAAATCATTGATATCACGAACACCCCCAGCATAGGTTGTAGGAATCGGAATCCATCCCGCCAGATCAGCAATGAGATCAGCTGCTATTCCTTGGCATTTGCCTTCAACATCAGCTGCATGAATTAAGAATTCAAAGCAGAATTGCGAAAAGTACTCAAGAGATTCCGGGGAGATTGCAGTGGAGGTGAATTTCTGCCAACGATCTGTAACTATATAATATAAATCACCCTTTTTTCTGCAACTCAGATCAAGAACAAGCTTATCACGGCCGACCAGAGAAAGCATTTCCCGAAGTCGCTCTTCATGGATAACCCCTTTTTTAAAAACATATGAGGTGACAATGACAGCAGCAGCACCCTGGTCCAGCCAATAACAGGCATTTTCAGGCGTTATACCACCCCCGGCATGCAAACCTTGCGGAAATGTCTGGAATGCTTCTCTAGCGGCAACCTCATTGCCAGGCCCGAGCATGATAACATGCCCACCGTACAGACTGTCCCGCCTATACATTTGAGCATAATAAGAAGAAGAAAAATCAGAGGTGAAATTCGTCTTGAGTAAATCGGGACTGCCGTCACTCAAGGTAGAACCTACTATTTGCTTTACCTTTCCATTGTGCAAATCTATGCAGGGCCTGAATTTCATAATGGATAAAATACACTAAATATGAAAGGTAGCAAGTCTCATTTAAATTTGTATATTGTTAAACAAAAAGGGGACAGATTTTTAATCTGTCCCCGGGTAAAATCAAAACTCTATTATGAATTAGTGGAACGTTGGATTTAACACAGGTCAAGGAAGAATATGTTCTGCTATGGTATGCCATGCCGAACATATGATGACACCCATTAGTACTGGGTATAAACGCAGAAAATGGGGTTAAATCCGGCGTCTCACGCCTTGACCATCATAGTGGAAGGATCAAGATTGAGAACCTTTCCACCTGCAGAGTGGTACTCATCCTTGATGATATCCAGCAAAATAGCATCCTGTTCCGGCTGCAGAAGGATAACCGTGTCAAACAGGCCGTCAACCTCATGGCAGGGGGCAGGCACACCAGCAGCGCTCTTCCTGTCATCATCCCTGTGGCGCAAGGCAGAAAACCATACCTGTACGTTCATGGCGGCCATCATCTCCTTGAGGTCCATTATGGACTCATAGTCAGCCTCGCCAAAATCATAGCCATCAACAACTACAATATCAGGCCTGAAGATATTCTGGTATACAAGGTCATTGAGGCGCTCTTCCAGTTTCAGCCTGCTGAAGGCTGCTTCCTTAAAGGTCATGATAATGCGGTTACGCATAAGATCATTTTCTACTTCAGCAGTATTCTCCAGCTGAAAACCTTCTGCAATATATTTGAAAATATCGTCATACCAGGCCTTGGCCTTTCCCAGGTCTTCCCCGATACTGACATGCAGCACCTTTAGGCCACGCAACATGCTGTCCATGGCAATCTGTACCAGAATGGCTGTCTTTCCCAATCCAGCCCGTGCCATGACCAACCCCATGCGGTGGTCTGGCAATGACTCTGCTGATAAAGGGTTGAGGACGCGTAATGGGTTTTTCTTGATCAAATCCTCTTTCTGCATAATACAACTCCTAAAACCTATTTATTATAAGGTAATTAATTTGACTTTTGTTTCTCTGCTTGAAACGTTTTTATTATTTCCTCGGAAACTGATTTGGGCACCTGCTTAAAGGTGGCAAACTCCATGGTAAATTCCGCTTTGCCCTGGGTAAGGGAGCGCAATACCGTTGAATAGCCAAACATTTCCGATAAGGGGACCTCGGATTCAACCGAAGTATAATTCGCCTCCTCAACGGTACCTATTATCATGCCCCGCCTCTGGTTCAAACTGCCCATGATCGCTCCCTGAAACTCTGATGGGCCCTCAACTGCAACTTTCATGATAGGCTCAAGAATTACAGGTTTTGCCTTCTGGTATGCCTCCTTAAAAGCACCAACTGCAGCCAGTTGAAAAGCTACATCGGATGAGTCAACATTGTGGGAGGCTCCATCATTTATTGTAACCCTTACTCCAGTAATGTGGGCTCCAGCAAGAGAGCCTTTTTCGAGGCTTTTCTGAAAGCCCTTGTCACAGGATGAGATAAACTCGCGGGGAATAGAACCTCCCACGATCTTATCCACAAATTCGTATTCCCCTTCGTCCATGGGCTCCATAAAGCCGCCAATCCGGCCAAACTGGCCAGAACCACCGGTCTGCTTCTTGTGGGTGTAATTAAACTCGGCCATCTGGGTAATTGTTTCACGGTAGGCGACCTGAGGCTGTCCTACTTGTACTGCGGCATCATACTCACGCTTCATGCGCTCAATATATACCTCAAGGTGAAGCTCACCCATGCCTGAAATAATTGTTTCGTTAGTCTCATGGTCCACAAAGGTCTTGAATGTCGGGTCCTCCTTGGTGAACCGATTCAGCGCCTTTGACATATTGTTCTGGGCCTTGTTGTCTTCAGGTATGATTGCCAGTGAGATAACAGGCTCCGGCACAAACATGGAACTCATTGACACAGAGACATCCGGGGAGGTAAAGGTATCACCCGAAGCACAGTCAATACCAAAAAGGGCAACAATATCACCGGCACCAGCCTCTTCGATTTCCTCCATCTCATCCGAATGCATCCTGACCAGGCGGCCTATTTTGACCTTTTTGCCATCGCGGCTGTTAATAATAGTATCACCTTTTTTCATGGTGCCCTGGTAGATTCTGATATAGGTCAACTGTCCATAACGGCCGTCTTCAAGCTTAAAGGCAAGAGATACCAGAGGATCATCGGCATTGGTGCTGAGAACGATTTCCTTCTCATCATTTGCAAGATCAAGGGCTGTATTTTCTATATCTTTGGGAGTCGGAAGATAGGCGGTAACCGCATCAAGCATTGACTGAACCCCCTTATTCTTGTAAGCCGATCCCAGGAATACAGGCACCAACTCCAGACTGAGGGTACCGATCCGGACTGCATCATGAATCATCTGTTCTGTGGGAGTTCCTTCAAGAATAGCCTCCATCAGTTCTTCGGAGTACATTGATGCTGCATCAAGGAGTTCCTCCCGCTTTGCATCAGCCTCTTCCTGGAGTTCGGCAGGGATATCTGCTTCCCTGATCACCTCGCCATTGTCGCCTTCATAGTAGAGTGCCTTCATGGTTACCAGATCAACTACTCCCTTCAGGTCTCCTTCAAGACCGATGGGTATTTGCAGCATCACGGCATTAAGGTCCAGTTTTTCCCTGACCTGCTGGGCCACCCTGTAAGGGTTGGCTCCGGTGCGATCACATTTATTGATAAATACTATTCGCGGTACCTTGTAACGGGTCATCTGGCGATTGACTGTGATGCTCTGGGATTGAACTCCACCCACAGAACATAAAATGAGAACAGCGCCGTCCAGTACCCTTAAGGCTCTTTCCACTTCAATGGTAAAATCAACATGGCCGGGAGTGTCAATTATATTGATGGCATGACCTTTCCAATTGCAGTAAGTCGCTGCAGACTGGATGGTAATACCTCTTTCCTTTTCCAGTTCCATGGAGTCCATCTTGGCTCCAACACCGTCCTTGCCGCGAACTTCATGTATGGCGTGAATTCGTTGGGTATAAAACAGAATTCGTTCTGTCAGGGTGGTTTTTCCAGAATCAATATGAGCACTGATTCCAATATTTCTTAACTTGTCCAAATTCGCTTTCATTATTACTTCCTCAAACTTTCCTCTATTAATTATCTGGGTATCATATTTATACCCAAAAAACATCTCTTAAATTGTTGCATATCAGCTTCATTAAGCAACAGATGCATAATGCCACAAATAAAAACCTGTCTCAATTTTTATCAGGTGACATAAAGCATTAACCCAACTCTCCCTTTACAATAAGAGCTAAAAGAAAAAAGTTGCCCTCAATGCATGAATAAATACAAGCATTAGCATGTTAGGCAACTGATCGGTTTTAAATATGTATGCCCCAGCCTTTAGTTATGATCTTCACTTGTGCGGCGTGCGGTATACACGTTTGCTGCATTTCTGTCAAGCAAAAACAATAAAAAAACAGCAGTATCGCTCCCGCGATAGCAGCTTTGTTTCTTCTCAATAAATGAAAAAAGGAGCTGCAAACAAAATGCAGCTCCTGTAATAATTAAATGGTGCCGAGACCAGGATTCGAACCAGGGACACTCGGATTTTCAGTCCGATGCTCTACCGACTGAGCTATCTCGGCGCCACCCAAAATAAAGAGGCAACTATATGGAACGATAAATTCCTTGTCAAGTCATTTCTGTTGAAATCACTCTGGTTCGGGCCAATCTGTCATGCCAGGCACACTGCTCCTTGTCAACTGCCGCCCAGAGAAAACCCACTGCTAAAGGGACGAACGATAAAATGTAGCCGCTCCAGCGCAGGAAAGCCACGGCCAGAGAAGCTGGTTTGTTCTCATCCCCCACCACTTTTATTCCCATTATCATCTTACCGATTGTCTGGCCTGACAAGGCATGAAATAGGGTGAAGTACACCATATGCAGTAAAAGAAAAACAACTAAAAATACAAGGGGAAACAAAGCAAGTAAGGCAAGTAGAGCCAGTGGCTCAATGTACGCCGATTGCATGAGTTTGTCCGCCAACAAAACAAATAATAGAAAATGAATTGATTGGAGAATAATAAAGTCAATGGCAAAAGCCATTATCCTGGACACAAAATTTGCACTATTTGGATAAAATGGGTCGGACATGAGCTGGGCCCGGCAATAACACTTACAAACTAATGGAGTACCTGCCGACTGAGAGTTATTTTCGAGGCCGACAAAAATAGCCGGAAATTTTGAGTCAGTGCTTCGATAAATAAACTTAAAATCTATTACTTATGTTTCTTCTTCT
The DNA here is from genome assembly GCA_042576125.1 of Thermodesulfobacteriota bacterium. Taxonomy (GTDB): domain Bacteria; phylum Desulfobacterota; class Desulfobulbia; order Desulfobulbales; family BM004; genus BM004. Next base: position 24,492 of record JBHPCH010000007.1, on the reverse strand, counting down.
CCAAGGTCAAGGTCTACATCAGTTCCATCTTCAGAGGAGGCTGTTTTGGGTTTTTCGTCATCCATCTCTTCCATGAAATCTTCCAGGTCAAACTCCAGACCGCCCTCTTCTTCATCAGGGGTACCTAAGAAATCAAGCTCCTCAAAGGATTCATCAGAAACTTCTACTTCTACCGCTTCCTCTTCTGCCTCCATCTCAACATCTACGGCCTCTTCAGGTTCAGGCTCTGCAAAACTGATATCAGCTTCTTCAGCGACTTCAATTTCTTCAGCTCCTTGAGCGACTTCCTCTTCCTCAATAGAAAAATCAACATCCTCTCCAGAGTCAGCCATTTCTATCGGTTCTTCCTCGTCGGCATCCATGCCCATATCGAAGTCGATACCTTCATCAACTTCAGCGTCCATGGCTTGCTCTTCGAAGGATTCTTCCGACTCAGAAAATGCTGCCAAAGCCCCACTGAGAAACATAGGGGGGTCAACTTTGATGGAAGTACCTTGTAACTCGGTAGCAACTTCAGATATATCCTTTCCACACTTGGCGCAGGAAAGTAGGTGATCAAAAGAAATAAAGCCGCATTTGGAACAACGCATCTCCAGATTCCTCATTTAGATTTTTTTGGTTGAACAAAATGACTGTATCATTTTGTTCTTCCAAAGATAACTGAAAATTAGGCACCAAAGCAAGTCATAGTATACACATTCTTAATTTGCATGCAATAACTATGACAAACTACCAACTATATTTATGCAAAAACATTCAATTAATATACAGAGGGGGCCATTCAAAATAAATTTCTTTTATTTTCAATCATATAAGTTTTTTTGTTAAAGCAAATTATTGACCCTCTTCTTTCTCTTCATTCACATACTAAAATTATTATGGTATTGCTATCTTCTTTCTGCCTAATCTTTTAACGGATCATAACAAGTCTGTTGAGAGATTTTTACCATGATACAAAATTTCTGTAAAAAAAGTATACTATATTGAGTAATGATACTTCCCTTACCTGAAAAAGTTCGACCAATCACATCATAATTCCAGGAGGCCATGACATGAACCCGTCACTAAAATTCATTTTTAGCAGAAGAAGTGTGCGAAAATATGAGAAAAGAGAAATTCCGGAAGAAATGTTTACCCATCTCTTTGAAGCGGCAATGGCAGCTCCTTCAGCAGTTGCCAAAGACCCGTGGCATTTTATACTTGTCCGGGATAGAAAAATGCTTGATAAGATTGTTAAAATTCTTCCCAATGGACAGATGTTGCGTCAGGCCCCGGCAGCCTTTGTCGTCTGCGGAGACATTAACAAGGCACATCTCAATGAGGTTTCTTATATGCTGCAGGATTTGAGTGCAGCGGTTGAAAATATATTGTTGGCAGCCACCGCACTTGGCCTCGGTTCATGCTGGCTTGGGATGCATCCCCGCCCTGAACGCATGGACCCCATCCGTAACCTGTTCAGCCTGCCGGAAAATATAATTCCCATGTGCGGCGTAGCTTTGGGCTGGCCCGCTGAACAACCGGAGCCACGTACCCGCTATAATTCTGAACGGATCCACCTTGAAAAATGGTAACCTGAGAAAAAAGGAAAGTTGGGTCAGGCCTGTTGAACCTTTCGCCAACCCGCTGACCTGAGCCTTTCAATGCGCTCAATATTCCAGTTCTGCATGGCATGAAGGTACACATTGCGGTCCTTCTGCAGCAATTCAATTATTTTCTCCCGGTCATCTTTTATATCGTTCTGCTCGCCAGGATACATTTCCTGCCAGCAGGCATACCTTTTGTCGAAAATAAACTCCGGGACAACATCCTCAGGGTCAATCTGCAGTTTTTGCTCCAGCAGTCCCCGCGCCAGATCCATGTCGTATTCAATAATCCAGCCATTATCACAGAGCATGGATTCATTATCAAAAGAAGTATTGCCGGGACACGATGGGCAAAAGAGACGGGCAATGACCTGTGGCGCCATTATGTTATCGCGCAGATGAAATTGAACCGTATGGGTATGGCATTCACATGTTTTCCTGACATCAATACACATTGAATAATTCTCCTAAGTTTTTGTATAAATAATAACTGTTCCCAGAAAGGGACACTAGCAAATTTTTCCCTTATTTCCATAAAATAATACTTTTTCTCCTGTACCAAAACTATTATTTCCTTGCCAATTGGATCATAATACTATAAGGATGTGCTCTTTTTTTAATTGCTCCCCCGAGGAACCCTATACAAATGAACCAGAATAATATAAGAAATATTGCAATAATCGCCCATGTCGACCATGGCAAAACCACTCTTGTTGACCAGTTTTTTCAGCAGAGCGGCATGTTCCGGGACAATCAGGCCATGACTGAACGAGTCATGGATTCAATGGACCTGGAAAAAGAACGCGGCATTACCATTTCAGCAAAAAACGGCTCATTCCGATACAAGGACTACAGGGTCAATATTATTGACACTCCAGGTCACGCTGATTTTGGCGGTCAGGTTGAAAGGGTGCTGAGAATGGCAGATGGGTGCCTGCTCCTTGTTGATGCCCAGGAAGGCCCCATGCCCCAGACCTATTTTGTCCTGAAAAAGGCCCTGGCCTTATCCCTGCCAGTTTTAGTGGTCATCAATAAAATAGACAAACCTGCAGCCCGTTCTGATTGGGCGGTTGACCAGGTATTCGACCTTTTTGTCAAACTTGAGGCCCCTGATGAATTACTTGACTTCCCTGTGATTTATGCTTCAGCAAAAGGGGGTTATGCCATAAATAATGCAGAGGATCCTGTTGAAGGTGCTACCATGAACCCTCTGTTTGAAAAAATTATAGACTTTATTCCCCCGCCGGCAGGCGATCCTAACGAAGTTTTACAGCTTCAGGTTAATACCATCGATTATTCTCCCTACCTTGGCAAACTCGGAATTGGCAAGGTTGTCAATGGTACTATCAATATCAATCAGAACTTCGTGGTTGCAAAAAGGGATGGCAGCCTCGCCCCGGTTCGCATTACAAAAATTTTCAAATTCGAACTGGACGAAAAAATCCCGGTTGAAAAAGCAGAAGCCGGAGACATTGTTGCCGTGGCGGGACTGGATGATATCAACGTTGGAGTAACCTTCACAGATCCGGACACTCCCAAACCTCTGCCTCTTATTGATATTGATCCTCCCACCATTGCCATGCATTTCATCCCGAATGACTCACCTTTTGCTGGGCAGGATGGCCAATTCGTAACCTCGCGCCAGATTGAAGACAGGCTTTTTCGAGAGACTCTGAGTGACGTTGCCCTGCAGGTTGAACCATTGGCTGAAGGGATAGGCTTCAATGTTGCAGGCAGAGGGGAACTGCACCTTTCCATACTCATTGAAAAAATGCGCCGTGAAGGATATGAATTCCAGGTAACCCGGCCCGTAGTTATCATGAAGGAAGAGGGCGGTCAAACCCTTGAACCCTATGAAGAGCTCACTATTGACGTGGATGAAAATTACCAGGGGCCTGTCATTGAGAAACTGGGGGGACTCAAAGGGCAGATGCTGGAAATGAACCGGCGCAACGAAATGATACGCCTGACCTATAAAGTTCCCACCCGGAGCCTCATCGGTTTTCGCAGCGAATTTCTTACGCTCACCAAAGGCATGGGTGTTATGAACTATGTTTTTGCGGGGTATGGACCCTATGCAGGTGAAATTACAAACCGGAGCAGTGGTGTTCTGGTTGCCAAGGAAAATTGCACAACAGTGGCCTATGCCTTGTTTAATCTGCAGGATCGCGGCACCCTTTTTCTAAATCCCGGCGTCAAGGTCTACAAAGGACAAATCATCGGAGAGCATTGCAGGACCGGTGATCTCGTTGTTAATCCTGCCAAAGGCAAAAAACTGACCAATATGAGGGCATCCGGCTCAGATGAAAATGTCATTCTCACTCCCCCGGCACAGTTAAGCCTGGAAGACTGCATTGCCTTTATTAACGATGATGAACTGCTGGAGGTCACCCCGGCGGCTATTAGACTTCGAAAACGAAAATAACTAGGTATAAATGCCTATATATTGTATGGTGTGTGTCCAGAGGGTTTCATCCCCATCAGAAATGATTTTTTTTACGATTTCAAATTGATCACAATCATAAACATTTCTTTAAGGAGACTGGTAAAAATGAAATCAAGACTCATCGCTGTACTTCTCGTCATGTTCCTTGCTATTGCCGGCTGTTCTTCTTCAGACAGCAAATCAAATTCCCCGGAAGACCGAATTGCCACTATCAACAAAATGATGTCCGCAGGTTATGAAATGTCCGAAAACCAGCGAAATAATATTAACAAGGCAATTGAAGAAGCAAAAAAATTAATCTCCCAAAATAAAAAAGATGAAGCAGATGCACTTCTGAAAAAGACTATCAATACCCTGGAACTTATTGCAGAGACAGACCGCTTCAATAAAAGCGAATAAAACCTTTCTCAATAGTGCCGGGACTCCCCATCTGGTGTCCCGGCATATTATTATTCATGGTGCCAATACAAATACAAACAGAAACCATCCGCCTCTCCCAGTTCCTTAAACTTGCAAATGTTGTACAGGACGGTTCTGAGGCAAAGTTCCGTATAGCCAACGAAGAGGTTATGGTTAACGGTGCTTTAGAAGTCAGGCGGGGCCGAAAACTACGAAATGGCGATCTAGTTGAATTTGCTGGTGATATCTATGAGATTGTCGCCAATGCCCCCACCTCGTAATTATCAGTAAATCAGACAACCCTGGGCTTTGCCCCTAAAACATGTTCGGGTACATTCTCCCTGAACTGTTCAAAATTTTCCTCAAACAGCCTGGCAAGTTTTTGGGCCTGGTCATCATAAGCGGTCTTGTCTTTCCAGGTATTACGGGGATTAAGGACCTCAGCCGGTACTCCTGGAACAGAGACCGGTACCCTGAAACCAAAAACAGGATCCTCATACATTTCCACCTCATCCAAAATCCCGTCCAGAGCAGCATTTAAGAGTGCGCGTGTATATTTGATCTCCATTCTTTTCCCAACTCCGTAAGGACCTCCTGTCCAGCCTGTATTAACCAACCAGCATGTAGAGTTATTTTCCTTTATTTTCTTTTCAAGAAGCTGAGCATATACCGACGGGTGCCGCATCATGAAAGGTGCGCCAAAACAGGCAGAAAACGTTGCCACGGGTTCGGTTATTCCTTTCTCCGTTCCAGCAACTTTTGCAGTATAGCCACTTATAAAATGATACATTGCCTGTTCTGTTGACAGCCTGGCCAGGGGTGGCATGACTCCGAAAGCATCTGCGGTGAGCATAATAATTGAACGGGGGTGTCCTGCCATTCCGGATTTGACATAATTGGGTAGATGCGAGAGCGGGTATGATGCCCGGGTATTTTCTGTCAGGCTATCATCATCAAGATCCAATTTTTTTGTCACCGGATCAATACTGACATTTTCCAGGATGGTGCCAAATCTCCTGGTGGTAGCGTAAATTTCCGGTTCTGCCTCTTTGGAGAGTTTGATTACCTTTGCATAGCAACCGCCTTCAAAATTAAAAACGCCTCTTTCCGACCAGCCATGCTCATCATCTCCTATTAGAACTCTCTTCGGGTCAGCAGAAAGGGTGGTTTTTCCTGTCCCGGAAAGACCGAAAAAGATTGCTACATCTTCAGGGTCTTCCTTATTGACGTTGGCAGAACAATGCATGGGGAGAATTTCTTTTCCGGGCAGCAGGAAATTAAGGGCTGAAAAAATGGATTTTTTTATTTCACCGGCATAGGCTGTTCCTCCTATCAAAATAAGCTTCTGGCTTACATTGATGGCAACGAAAGTCCCACTGCGCGTTCCATCGTCATCGCTGTCTGCATGAAAGTTAGGACATTGGAGCACAGTAAACTCAGGCACAAATTTACGTAATATCTCATTATCTTCAGGTGGCAGGATAAACATATTTCTTACAAAAATTGAATGCCAGGCAAAGGTAGTGATAATGCGGACAGGATAACGATACTGAGGGTCTGCCCCTGCATAACAATCCTGAATATAGATTGTTTTTCCACGCAGATAAGCAAGCATTCTTTTAAATAGCCCGTTAAAATGGTCCTCTGAGTAGCTGACATTTATTTTGCTCCACCAGATATCATCGCGTGTTTCCGGTTCCTCAACAATATATTTATCCTTGGCAGCGCGTCCCGTATGCTGCCCCATGGATACCACCAAAGGACCAAGATGGGCAAGTTGGCCTTCGAACCTGCGTATGGCAAATTCATACAGTGCTGGAGTTGTGAGATTCCAGTGCACTTCGTTCAGGCAGTGGAGGCCAAGATATTCAACCCCATAATCAGGTTCACGCTCTTTGAATTCCATTTTAATTCTCCGATTTTTATGCCATAATTAGTAAATTATGTATTAATTTTAAGGATATAAACCAACAAAAAAATACTCACAGCATAACCAGGACAGAGGTCATTGCAGTTGACCATATAACATCCATTGGCAGATGCTGCTCGCAGCTTGCATCAAAAAACATATCAGCACGGGCAGGAAACTCATCATCACCGGCCCACAGGATCATGGTCACCGGCACCCTGGGAAACGGATGCAGCAGCAAAGAAGCATCACCATGTTCAAGCTTCATCCCACCAAGCTCGATGCCCCTTTTATAAAAACCTTCAAGGTCACTTCCATACATGGCGGCTATTTGATCCAAAGGGAGGACATGGGTGCCTTTCTGAAAAATTTCTCCACCACTAAGGCTTGCAGGGCTGATCAACTTTCCGGTAAGAGGTTTATTTTTTGCTTTACCCAGATACCACAGGCAAGCCAAATCAAAAAAATAATCCAGCCCGTGCAGAAGTTTTTCTCCTAATGGTGTTGGACTTGAAATTGTATAGTTTGACACATCAACAACTATTTCCTGTCCAAAAGACCGCATGACAAACTTGCCAGCCTCGAATTTATAGCTGACATCTGCCTGCTGGCAGATTGTACCGGGCTCCTTCTCTGCCACCAGTGCCCAAGCTAATTGATCAGCGCTTAATACATTTTCAGGCATATAAAGACCTTAATGGAAATTATTACAATTGGCTGCATCAATGGATTAACAATTCCATTTCCGATTTCACAGCAAAGTATTTTCAGTTTATAATTACCTGTTTCCGGCAATATACCATACTATTATTTCTCAGAGAACACCTGTCGTTCCGCCGTGGCATTCTTTAAGGGCTTTTTCAGAAAAAGAAAACTGCCAAGGTTGACTTTAACCGTTTATGCCTTAAAGTACTACCCATCTATGGAGCCCGGTGAAGCCAACCCTTCAGGTTTCATCGGGATATTTTTTATTTTACAGGAGAGAACAAATGAACATTGCTGAAAAAATGTATGTTTCTATTGACTACACACTTACCCTGGAGTCAGGCCAGGAGATAGATAAATCCCCCGAAGGCCAGCCCCTTGGCTTTATAGCCGGAACGGGACAGATAATTCCGGGTTTAGAAAAAGCACTCATTGGAAGAACGGCTGGCGATAGCGCCAAATTAGTTATTGAGCCTGAGGATGCCTATGGCCCTGTTAAAGATGAACTGTTTCAGGATATTCCCAAAGACCAGTTCCCAGCTGATGTGGAAATTAAGCCTGGTATGGCATTTGAAGCTCAAGGTCCGCAAGGCCCTTTTATGATTACCGTTACCAAGGTAAATGATAACGATACAGTTACAATTGATCTCAACCATCCCATGGCTGGAAAGCAATTACACTTTGATGTCAATGTGGTTGAAGTACGTGAACCCAGTGCGGAAGAATTGGCACAGACTGCGGCTAGAGCCGGCGCCGGGTGCGGATGCGGATGCGGTTCTGAAGATACAGAAGCGGATGCATGTGGGTCTGGTTGCAACTGCGGATAATATTACATTGTTTCCAAATAAAAAAAGCCCCGCATTTTGCGGGGCTTTTTTTATTTCAATAGTAACTTTATCTTATAATTGTACAACATTATCAGCAGCTGGACCTTTGGGGCCGTCAACCACCTCAAACTGAACCCTGGCACCCTCATCAAGAGTTTTAAAACCATCTGTTTTAATCGCTGAATAATGAACGAAAACATCACCACCATTATCCTGCTCGATAAAACCAAAACCTTTGGACGCATTAAACCATTTCACTGTGCCTTCTTTCACTTCAAACTCCTTTCTATTCCGCCCTTGCCGGGCCAGTTAATAATAATATCCGGATAATCTCAACCGGACTCGCAGTTTACCTTCCAGGACTCCAAATAATAAAACCACACAATCCATTCAGTCTGATTGTGCGGTTCTCTTCTTTGAAATTCTATAACAACAGGCACTGCACAACTTTTTTGTGACACTAACAATAGATTTTTTATAAATCAAGAAAAATAAACACTTATAGCACATAACTGTTTATTTTTTTGTGCTCCAACTTTAAATCTTCATTGCTTTTAGTTGCTCAGGAGTCTTCCTAAATTTCCATCTTCCCGTTTAACAACTTTATGGACGGTTATTTTTTTTCCTTCAGACTTTCCTGCAGAAAACGTATTCGAACAATATATCCCCGGTGCACCATACCGAACCTTGCGCAGCCTGGGAAAACGCTTTGCAATAAACCCCGACAGGCCCGGGTCTTTTGCAATAACAAGAGAGCTTATGGTTTTGAATTGACCACTATCAACAGGCACCTTTACAGATAGGGACTGCTTTTTTTCTTCCTTCTCAAGCCTTTCCCTGAATCCCTGCAAAAGCCCGAGTATATAAGTTTTTCTCAATTTGCCCTGAGCCTGGGAATTTTTTTTATAGTTTTTCCAAAGAAACTCAACCCGTTGCGTAAGAAAATCATAGACATGCCCGGCAAAGGATACATTCTCCCTGGTGCCAAGCAGCTCAATCGTCTTGTAGAATTCTGCTTTCTCTGCATCAAAAAGCTCTGAATAGACAACGTCCACGTAAAAATAATCCATAAGAAGACTTGCTATCCTGCGCACAATGATATTCAAGCGCTTCCTGCCGGTGTTTTTTATTTCATAGTTGTACTGTGATGACTCGACCTTCTCGAGCCTCTCAAGATTATATTTACGAATAAAGCAGTTGGCCTTGCTCATTGCTGCGGCCGCCTCATGCTTATTGGCGCTGCCCGCCAGAGAGAGCATTTTGCGCACCTTATTTACCCTGTTGTTATATTCCGGGTCTGAACCATGCTGATTTGCAACTGTTAAAATTTTCGGGGTGTCCCCTGTGGCTGTATTGAAAGGATACAAGACACCGAGTTTATCGCATGACTCTGAAAATGCAGGTCCATGGGGCTGCTCCATTCCCCGGTTCAAAAACTCGTGTACATACTGATGTGCCATTTCATGCTTGAAAACATTAATAACCGTGTCCCATGAATACTCATTTACCAGGATTGAAGAGATGCTGATTGTGCGCGTGTCAGGATTCCATGAACCAAGGGTCCTCCGGCTTTCAATAAGCCTGAAGGCAGGAACAGTGAGAGATATTTTATACCAGTCGCAAATCAGTTTAAATTCAGACTGCAGCTGATAAAGCCATTTTCGCCGATATTCCAAGTCGCTGTATTTATTTATATTTTTTCTTGAACTTATTACCATGGTGTCATTACTTCAATTGAAAAACGTAATATTTTAATAAAAAGTTGTATTTTATTGTTCATTTTCTTTACTTGCATAAAGAAAACGAACCAGCAGCAAAGCGGCGAAAGAAAGTGCAGCCGATCACTCGCCGTGTGATCAAGTCACACCGCTGGTCCGACTATGTCGGACTGCCCTGCGCTGCTCTTAAAGAGAGGGCGCTGCGAAACTCGCCGCTCTTCAGCGGCTCACAAACAGTCCTCGCGCTAATCCTCTCTTTAAAGCGCTGTTCGGCTGCGTGAAATGGCCTTCACCTGCAAGACTATAATAAATTATTCATTCTGAAACTGTTTTATTAAAAGTTTTCCCAAGAGTAATCCAATTCTGTAGAGGGGGTTAATCTAAGTGAGTTGTAACCACCAATAAAAACCCCCGCCAACCTTGCGGTGGCGGGGGTGGATTGTAATCCTATTATATTATTTTTTCATTCACATACTTTCTTTATTCTTAAAATTTCGATTAGTAAAAATTTCATTAAAATATTCTTTACATGTTATTGGTCAAGGGGTTGAAGGTGGTGGCTCCGGGGCAAAATCAACTATAATCTCAGTAGGTATGGGGGATGCAGGTGCTGAAGGGTCTTCCTCAATTACAACATTATCAATCACCTTAGTTTCTTCTCCTGTCGCTGAGACGACTATTTGATATGTTGTTTCCGCCGGCAAGGTAATTAGGTTTGAAGTGGTCCCTTCAAACACAGGAAATGAAATTACTTCAATCATGCCGCCGCAATCGGCATTCTCAGTCCTGATGCTGAAAAGCGCTGATGTTGCTGTTGTCAGACCTTCTACAGAGCCGGTCAATGTTCCTTTAGGATCTGCAGCAGCCAAGAAAAAATCATCAGCTGGCCAATCTAAGTATCCTGGTTCAGCAACCACCACCTGACATTCAGGCACGTAACCCTCCTTGAATGCAACAATATTATACGTATTTGGCGGCACATATATTGTGTAATCGCCATTTTCTTTGCTAAGAGTTCCATTCACTGCCACAATTGGCTCTATGGGATCACCATTAGAATCATAAATTGGGCCTACGAAATCGCCATTAGAATCTACTATCTGAGCACTGACATAGGCTCCCACTGGAACAACTGTACCAAAAACTGAGTTGCTCACTGTATCAAGAACCTTGATGGTAGGTTGCAGGTGCCAGTCATTTATCCCATTAGGCCGGACAACAGATTTTTGGGCGTCAAAATCCAGGGTCACCTCGGTGGCTCCGCCAGCATCGATTGTAAAACCTCCCACAATCTTAATACCGTTTTTTAATACACTTGGCAGTACTCTAAGCGGGATTGGATTGTTTTCGTCGCCTTTAATAGTCAAGTAATTTGCATAAGGATGATCTCCAGTCTCTTTTTCTTCCAGTATAAGGCGCATTTGATTATAGTGCCCGGCTTCAAGCTCAGCTAAACCTAAGTCAGCAATTACACCATCTCGCAGTTCCAGAAGGTCAAAGGTTTGGGGCAAAACAAGGTCTGGAGGGCCAAGTACATCCCAGCCTGTTTTTTCTTCATGCTTTACCCGCACCTCTTTGATAGTCACAAAAACATTACTATATTCAGGGGCAGGGGCATCAGTCAAGCCAAGCACCAGGGTGCCAGTACCTGCTCCTCCACCACCGCCTCCACCGCAGGAAACAAGCGGTAGAAGCATCAGAAAAACTGTACTAATATAAATTAACCTGTTGAATAGCTTATTCATTGTTATGCCCTCTCTCTGAAATTTACCTGAAATTACCCATGCAATACACAGTAAATTTATTTGTACACCATTGTCTATTGTACCTTGGTACTACTATTTTTGAGATAGCTGCTATGCAGCCATCTCCATGTCATGGTTTCATAAAGCAATTGTTATGCCACTTTAAGAATCCAGTTTTATTAAAACATCTTTTCAAGCCAACACCTGATAAAACAGTAATACAGCCTGCCCCCGGAAACAACACCTCACCCAGGCAGCAACTTAAAAATTACTACTGTATGGTTTTTCCTGTGAACTTAGTTTACCAGAAACACCCTTTAAAATCCAGAAACATAGCAGTATTTCCGTTTTATTTGGAAGAGACACCGCCTGATACGATAAGCTTCATAACCTCTCCGGGATCGGCTGACACGGGAATTATCTGCTCCCTGTCAACAATAATGAGATTACCCGCAAAATTATAGGACTGGGGAAGATAGACGGCTACGCTGTCCTGTATACCAATTGAGTCAAGGCTGTCCCGGGTGGCAAAGCCTATGACCCTGAGATTGCTCTCCCTGTCAATGACGACCTGAACCGGCCGGTTAAAACTTTTCTTATCTCCGACAAAGGCATTTACCAGGTCCTTAATGGCTGTATAGATCATCTTTACCAGGGGCAGCCTGGCAAAAACTTTGTCCACCAGGTGTACGAGATTGCGGGTCAAAAAATTCGAGGCACCAAAGCCAACAAGGGTTATAAAAATAATGGTGACTATAAAACCGAGACCCGGAACCGGAAGATTAAGAACCCCGTCAATCCTGATAAAAACCCAGTAAATCACATAGACTGTTACGACCAGAGGCACAAGGAAGAGAAGTCCCCGCAGAAAATACTGGCTAATCCTTTTCATAATTCCACTCCATTTTTATTATTTATTAAGGCTAAATTTACAAAACGATATTGTTCTTTACTATGCATAAGAATCACTTTAGAGATATTGATACTTACATCATAACCTCTGAATCAGATAAAGAAAGGCGTCTATGCGGCTCTGATGTTTTATGTCTCGAAACAGGTCGAGAATTTCTTTGGTTTTTTTACTGCCCTTTAAGGGAGAGAAATAGATGCACCCCTTTCCCACATGTTTTTCAAGGGAGTTTCCAATCTGCTTGAGTAATGATGGAATATGGCTTGAAGGAAGTTCCTCACCCAGAAGAACATTGGCGGTCACTTCAATATGCCCATAGCTTTTATTTATTTCCAACATCCGGCTAAACGCTATTGAAATATCCTGGGAACTTACCGGTTTTTTAAGAAATTCCAAGGTTTTATCATCAAACGATTCCAGCCCGATATTGACATACGTATAAAACGGCAGCCTGTCCAGGCTGTCCCAGAAATATGTTTCCATGCGCAAAAATGACTCGGGACTACCAAAAAGAAAAAGCTTTGGCCCCAGCATATATGATTGCTCAATTAAAAGAACATCATAGGCATGTTGGGCTGCAAAAATAATATCATCGGGTTTTGCCGCGAGGGCATCATGCTGGCCTAGATATAGGCTGTTATAATTGAGAAGGTCTTCTCCATAAAATTCCCTCAGAGCAACAAGCTGCCCTATTATTTCATCTCTGGTTCTGCAGGTTAAATCCATACCCGACTTCACATCACAGAAGGAGCAGTTATAAAGGCAGCCGTCACTGACCATCACCGGAATAACATCATAGTCAACATGTCTGCAGTCTGGCGGCAACACGGTAACCTGAGCTTTAAGTATCCTGTGAAACTGATCAGCCTTTTTCCGCATCTGTTCAGTGGAATTTTTTCCTGCCAGGCGCAAAAAATCACGCACATCACTTTGCTCGTCTCCTGTGTATTTCATACTTTGGCCAAGGGCAAACGGAACCATTTTTTCCATTTCCTTTAAGGCTGCCATGACATTTTTCCTGGCAAAAGGATTTTCCTTGAAAAGGCAGTTTGTTGGATAGGCAGGGTAGGGAAAATAATATTCACCAAAGAGGTCGACAACACCTGAGTAATAGTTACCGGTGGAATAATAGAGCCAGTCGTTTCCCGGGGTTCTTTTCAGCCATTCGGCAGGATGCGGCCAGTCGGGTCCGGTTCCGACAATATGTTTTACTTCCCCGTTCAGGTTAAACTGATAGCTAAAATTATTGTATTCTATTTCCGAATAACACCCATAACGGACCGGATAGCTGGTTTTGGTATATTTTCTCGAACCCTCGCGCTTCAGTGCAATCTTCATATTTTCTATAATAGTCCATTATTTGAACTTTTATTATCATGAATAAACACAAAATAATAGCGACCAGCACCAATGTCAAAGGACTACAGGCTAAAATAGTTTCTGGAATTTTTCAGGATTCTTGATACTTAAGTCCAATCAACTTTCTGACATCCTCTACAATAAGATACACGGAAGGCACAATAACCAGAGTTATGACGGTGGCAAACAAAATCCCGTAACCAAGGCTTATGGCCATAGGAATGAGAAACCTTGCCTGACGTGATGTTTCAAATATCATGGGCGCCAGGCCACCGAAGGTGGTGAGGGTCGTCAGCATGATCGGTCTGAAACGCTGAATGGCCGCATCCTGGATGGCATCAGCCGCGACCATGCCTTTCTTGCGGCGCCGGTTGGCAAAGCTTATAAGGACCAGCGAATCATTGACCACCACTCCTGAAAGTGCCACGATTCCAAACAAGCTGAGAACACTCAAACTGTACCCCATGATGATATGCCCGATGACAGCACCCACCAGGCCAAAAGGGATGGCGATCATAATAACCACGGGCTGAATATAGCTGTTTAAGGGGATAGCCAGCATTGCGTAAATAACAACCAGGGCGATCAACAACCCCCGAAGCAGACTCTGAATGGATTCCGTCCTGTCAGCCTGCCGCCCCTGGTAGCTGAAACTCAGACCGGGGTAACGACTGCTCAGTTTGGGAAATATCTCGCCATTCAACTCTTCCGTTACCTGAGCAGCCTGGCTTCTCGGCCGCACATCTGCTGAAACAGTTATGACCCTCCTGCCGTCTCGCCGTTCAATACTGGTATCAGCGCGTCCCCGCTCCAGGTCTACTGCTTCCAGCAATGGCACCTCACCTCCATCCGGGGTGCGCAATATCATTTCTTCAAGATGAAACTCTGAAATTCGTTCTTCCTTGGGCAGACGCACCATCACCTTGACCTCGTTACGCCCACGCTGCTGGCGGATTGCCTGGGCACCGTAATAGGACTGGCGTACCTGCCGTGCGATATCTGCTGCATGCAGATCAAGGCTCTGCGCTTCCGGGCGAACCTTAAAATCAATCTGTTGCTTGCCGGGAGAAAATCCGTCATCAATATCCTCCACATTTGGGAAATAACCCAGGGCCGCTGCAAGTTCTGCACTTGCATTTTCCAGCACCTTTATGTCCCTGTGGCTGAGTTCCACTGCAATTGCAGAACCCCGTCCCGGGCCCCCGGCGTCGGATTCAAATTTGATTGATTCAAGCCCGGCTATCTCACCCACTTCCTTACGCCAGAGCTGTGTCATTGCAGCTGTGGAAATGGGACGGATCTTGGGCGGTGTCAGATAGATACGGACCTGCGCCTGGCTCCCGTCCACTGACGCATAAATGCCTTCCACCAGTTTATCACCGCCATTTTGTTCAGCAATTTTCTGGCCCGCCTGTACCAGTTTCTGCTGCACCTCCAGTGTGCGGTTCACAGATGTGCCGAATGGCAGATTTGCTGTCACAGAAGCATAATCGGATTCTATCTTTGGAAAGAGTTCAAATCCCAAGCGGCCGCTTTTGATAAAGCCAAAGGCCAGCAGGAGAACCATCAGGCCGACTGAAATGGACACATAACGCCAGCGCAGGACAAGGCTGAGAAACGGACCGTAACGGGTACGGACCATGCGGGTAAAAAAAACACTGAAGCGCTGCTGCAACTCATGGAGCTTTGGCAAAAACCTTCCCCTGTCACCTTTTTCCTTATGGCTTAAATGTGCCGGCAGGATAAACAGGCTTTCAATGAGTGAAATGAAAAATACACAGATCACCACAGCGGGTATTTCCCTGAATATCTTGCCCATAAAGCCGGGCACAAAAAAAAGCGGCATAAAGGTAACCATGTTGGTGAGCACACTGAATGTAACAGGCATGGCTATATCCCTGGCACCGTTTACAGCAGCCTCAAGCTTCGGCATACCCTGCTGACGGTAATAATAAACGTTTTCACCCACTACGATGGCATCATCCACCACAATTCCCAGGGTGACGATAAAGGCGAACATGGACACCATGTTAATGCTTATGCCCAGTGTCGGAAGAAGCAGGAAACTACCAAGAAAAGAAATGGGGATGCCCAGGCTGACCCAGAAGGCCAGTCTTGTCTCCAGAAAAAGAGCCAGCAGGATAAAAACAAGCCCCAGGCCGATATAGCCGTTCCGCAGCATCAGGTTCAACCGCTGCTTGTATATATCCGAACGGTCGTTGCGGGCAACCAGGGCCAAACCTTCGGGCAGGATTTCATTGATCTCAGCCAGTTGCAGGTGGACCGCGTCTGAAACTGACACAGGGGTCTGATCGCCGATCCTATACACCTCAACCATGACTGCAGGCTTATCGTTAAAAGTAGCGAATCTATCCGTTTCCTCAAAGTGGTCCCGGATGATCCCAATATCCTCTAAAAGCAGCTCTGTCCCTTCTGGGGTCGAAATTATCGGGATCCTGCCAAACTCCTTGCCCACGTCACGCCGCTCTGTAACCCTTACCAGGACATCACCACTTTCGGTCCGGATTGCCCCTCCAGGAACATCAATCGAAGCACTCCGCACAATTTTGGCAATTTGATCCAGGGTCAGGCCATAAGTCCTCAGGACACTTTGGGGTATTTCAATGCTGATCTCATAGTCCCTGATACCGGAAAGTTCCACCTGTGAGATTTCAGGGTCTGCAAGGAGACGGTCCCTGACAGTCTCTGCTATTTCCCGGAGGACCGCTTCCGGTTGATCCCCATAAAGAGCAAGGGAGACCACGTAGCGCTTCCGCTTGGGCACCGTAACTCTTGGGTCCTCCACATCTTCAGGAAAAGAAGATATCCTGTCAACCGCATTTTTGATCTCCAGGCCTATCTCTGAAGCATTCTCGCCCTCGATGATCTCAACAGTGACTATGCCGGAACCCTCCCGGGCCGTAGCGGTTATTTCCTTGATCCCTTCAATGTCCTGGATCGCCTCTTCAACAGCCAGGATGGTGCCCCGTTCAACTTCCTCAGGGCTTGCACCCGGATAGATCAGGGAAATTGTAACCCGATCCAGTTCAAAGTCGGGAAATACATCCTTACTGATGTTCTGGGCCATCACGAAACCGCCGATAAGAAGCACGACCATCAGCAGGTTGGCTGTAACGGAATGTCCAGCCATCCAGGATATGGGACCCCGTTTGAGGCCTGTTTTTTGTTCAGTATTTGCCATAACCTGATTTACTCTTTACTTATTCTGGCCTTGTCCGGGTTTCTGCAGTTTCTTGCCATCCTGTTCAACCCTTAAGTCCATGCCTGCAACAGGGGCGGGTATATCAGAAATAACCAGGGCCTCTCCAGGTTTGAATCCGTCCCGCACCACCACGGTATCCTGGTCTCTCCAGATTGTTTTAACAGGAAGTATTGCCAGCTTGCTCTCTTCGTCAACAATCCAGACTTCTCTGTCATTGCGAAGGGCTGACCTTGGAACCCGATAAACATTATGCAGCTCCTCACCCTCAATGGACACCCGTACATATTCGCCAATCAGGAGCATTGGCTTTTTTTCATCCTTTGCCTGCAAATCAAGGGGATCAGCAACCTCGATAAGCAAACGGGCCATGCGTCCCTCTTTTGAAAGATCAGGAAGAAGCCTGGCAACCCTGCCGGTTTTCACATTGTCTGCCCGGTAAAAAATATCTACCTCGGAACCAGCTTCCTGGTCGCCATTTGGAACCTGTACCCACTTGAGCCTGTCAATCGGCAATGAAACCCGAACCCAGTAGGTATCTGTCCCCACCAGATCAGCCAATCTTTCCTGGGATGAAACCTGGGACCCCATTTCAACGTAGCTGTTTAAGACAAGCGCGTTAAATGGCGCTGTCAGGGTAGTTCTCTGCAGGTTGATTTCCGCCTGTTCCAGTTCGGCTCTGGCTGCTTCAATTTCAACCTGTACCTTTTCCAGATGCGGTTTTCGCAAGGCCAGATCGCTTTCCCCTTCATCTATGGGCTTATCGCCATAAAGCAGGCTCCATTCCTGGCGCGCCACATCCTGGTGGCCCTGCTCAAGCTTTAAGGAATACACTGCATCCGCAAGGGCCTTTCGTTTCTGCTGCACGGCCAGTTCAAAGTCCTTGGGATCCACCTGCAGTATCTTCGTGCCTTTGGCAAACATGCCACCTTCTGTGAATTCGGGGTGTACATAAATCATCTCACCGGATACCGGAACTTCCAGAGCAGTCTCCCGGGCAGGAATGACAGTACCCATTGCAGGGATATTGAACGTATAATTTTCAGGCTGCAACACAGCCGTTTGGACCAATGGTGCCATTCTTTCAGGGGGACGCCTGTTGACTTTGGGCTTAGTTGCTATGAGAAAACGGGCCCCGACAATCCCTGCTGCAATGAGCACTAAACAGATTATCAGCCGCATAATATTCCGGGATGCCGGCTTTATAGCGGACTGCTTACCTTGTTCCTTTTGATCATTTTCATGCATAGCCATCTGCTACACCCTTATTGTTTAATTATTTTTAACTGGTGGGGAAAGTTCATCAGTCCACGACCCCCCAATGGCACGATACAGACTGACTCGTGCAATGATAAGATCTGCTTGCCGCTGGATCAGATCATTTTCCAACCCCTGAACTGAAAGAAGCTGTGTCAATACAGGGAGATAATCATTCAAGCCATTAACATAGCGGGACCGGGCTTCATCGAGAGCCTTTTTGCTCGTCTGCAGCTGTTTATTCAAGGCAATAATATGTTCCCTGGTTTTTGTCTCACGTATCAGCCCATCCTCAACCTCCCGGACAGCAGAAAGAACCAGATGCCTATATGCTGCAAGGTTTTCCTGAACCTCTGCCCTGTTAATATCCACCTCATCCCTGCGTTTACCGCCATCGATGATTGGAGCAGTAAGTGCTGCTGCAAGGTTAATGATCCAGTTGTCAAAAAGCTGGTCAAGTTCATCACTGTCATATGACCCGCTTCCGGTCAACCTCAAGCCCGGAAGAAGGTCTGCACGGGCAGCAGCCAGGTCCTGGTCAGCAGCTTCAAGCCGCTTCAGGGCGCCAATGATATCAGGCCGATTCTCCAGAAGCTGCACAGGCAGGCCTGCCGCAGGAACCACATCCAGAACCGGTAACTCCTGACCTGTAATTTCAGGCAGATCATGTGGCATACGCCCAAGCAAAACAGCCAACTGGTTTTTCAGCATATGCTCCTGCATCTCAATCAGGGGCAGCTGCGCCTTGATTTTTTCCACAAGCTGCTTTTGCTGCAGGACATCCAGTGCAGAGGCTAAAGACTTGCGAAAACGCAAATCAACCAGGTCAAGATATATCTCGTTTAAGGATAGCTGCCGTTCCAGGAGCTGTTTCTGCAGTTTCTGTGAAAGTAAACTGGTCCAGAGTTCCGTAATCTCTGCCGCAATAGTTATTGCAGCAGCATTCAGGTCTTCTCTTGAAGCCTCAGCACTGAGATGCTCTGACTCACGGGATGCCCTGATGCGCCCCCAGAGATCTACTTCATAGCTTGCTACAAGGCCGATAGAATAATTTTTATTCTCTGTGGTTGAAGAAGCATTTCCATCATCTGTTCTCATTCTTCTATAGGATGCCCCTCCATCTCCTGACAAGGAAGGCCGAAGGTCTGCGCCTGATTTTCTTGCCTGGGCCTGGGCCTTATCAAACCGGGCCCAGTAGGAAGCCAGTGTCTGGTTTTCCGAAAGCGCTTCATTAATAAAACTGTTGAGTTGCTTATCATCAAATGATTCCCACCAGCGCTGACCAGGATCTGCAATTGTATCTTTTATGGAAAAAAATCCGGGCAATGAAGTTTCTTTGTGGCCCAGTCTGGCTGCAGGTGCAAATGGAGTGCAGGAGGATAGTATCTGGGCCAGAAAGATTATTGGCAAAAGCCACTGCAATGTTTTGCCAATTGCGGCTTGCCTGATTCGACTCAGAAGATACCTGTATGGGGATACAAATTTGTCTCGCAAATTTAACGCTCCAACGAAATCCTGGAATAAAGTCCTGCTTACAACATAAAACAGGCTGAGAGAGGCTAAGCTATAGTTCAACGATATGTAAAAGTTGTCAATTAAATACACATCTTAACTATAAAATAGTTAAGACGCGGATAATCGCCCAAATGTCTACAAAAAGATTTTTCTACCCAAAAAATGGGCTGCACTCCAGTCAGGAATACAGCCTTAAAGAAGATAAGCGGGGTTCAAACAGTTTTTAAATTCTTAAAGTCTTTATCTGTCACGCAATAATTCCAGGACAATCAAGATATCAACATCTTTATCGACGATACCCGGTTTATAAAACTTGCCGTCCCCGACATTATATTCGAGCCGGTCAATTGTCAAGCGTGCATCAAGTCCGGCGACCGTCTCTCCCGGTTTAGCCGGGTTTTCCTTCTGGCCGTGGTAGACAAACTCGAGGGTAATATCCCGGGCAACATTCTTAATGGTCAATATGCCTTCAACAAGGTATTTATTTCCTTCGCCACGGGAAACCTTTGAGGACTTAAAGGTCATAAGCGGGTACTTGCCGGCGTCGAAAAAATCTGGCGAGCGCAGATGGGTGTCGCGCTTGCCGATCTTTGTGTCTATGCTGTTCACGTTGATGACAAAATCAAACCTGCTTGCCGCCGGATTGTCGGGATCAAAATACACATCAGCGGTAAATTCTCCAAACTGCCCTCTTACGGCTGCATAGGTATGCCTGATCTCAAAGTAAAAGTTTGTATGTGCTGTGTCCAGCTCCCACTGCTGTGCAACTGCCTGAATCGGCCCCATTACAATAAAAAACAGCAGAAAAAGTAATGTTTTTTTCATAGCGGACCTCCTTTTCTTAAACTTAAAAAGCACTACCATCCTTATCAATAGTAATTTTTATTCTTATTAAACTGTATGTCTTGAATTTTACTTTGTAAAGTTGGAGGGATTAAAATCTCTCATGCACCTGGGGACAGATTTCAAATCTGTCCCCCTTAAAACATGATTTCACTTCTGGAAAAATCTCTTAAGCCAGATGTAGACAATCAACAAAAAATTAAGGCTGAATATTATTATAGCGGCAGAGCGTGGTAAGCCCGCTGACTTAAAGGTGTCGCTGACAAACAGAACGTGTCCAGGAATTATCAACAGCACCATTGTAGCACCCATGCGGTGCAGTAACCGCCATCTCTTGTATTCCATCTTTAAGAGATTACGGAATAGTGCTGATAAAGAAACGGCCAACACCACAAAGAGCAGGCCTATCCCTACAAACTCGGGATAATATTTTTTCCCGAATGTATAGGCAGTAAAACTTTCCGAAGCCTTTATCATCACAGGATGGACTGCGACCAGGCAGGCTATGACAAAACCGTTTATACGGTGCAGCATCAATACACTCTTGGCAGAAAAAATCTGTTGCAGAATTCTTATTCGCGAAGCCAGAACGACCTGAAAAAACAGGAGCAGGGCAACGGTGATGCCTATGACCTTGCCATAGCGAAGATAAAATTTCAGTTTTCCGAACTTGTACAGTATGGAAAACGATTCAAACTGGAAAGGAATTGCCCAGCCGCCTGCAAGCAATGCCATTGCAAGCATGACAATCAGCGCTCCCAAGGTAATGCGTGTCTGCAGTGTGGGTGATTTAGAAGTAGACATATTTTTACTTTAAGTTACAGCACAGACCATAGCAAGAGAAGAAAAAGAAAAGCCCTGTAAACATTTACGTTTACAGGGCTTTTTTATATATGGTGCCGAAGTGTTTTTTGTTTTTATCGTTGTAGTTGTTCGATAGTACTTTTTTACAAAGAGCCTGGCTGAAAGTTTAGTTCTGTTTGAGAAAATATCCTGCAGTTAATTCTACCAGCTTTTATATGCCTTTTTTCTAAACATCAATAAAGGAAAAATTGCCGAGATATCTGTTCAGTTTGGACCTGGCCTCACCGGAAAGTTGGGGACAATCCTCGGCACCTTTCACTCCCTGGACAACCAGGGATGCGAACACAATACAGGTCGCCTGTCCGCATTCGCCGCAGTTGGTCTTGGGCAAGAGTTTCAGCACTTCCATGGGCTGGGGTTTGGGCGGGATTCCATAATTCGGGGCAATTTCATTACGTTTCTCCCAGGTCTCGTTTATTTCCCTTTTCAGCCACTCAAGTATTTTGTCAGCATCCTCCTCGTTCTTCAGTGCATTGATAGCTATTTTCTTCGGGTGCAATGCTATTAAGCGGCCATGGATCTGCAGCATCAGAGAGGGAGGGTCTTCTGTAAAGCCTGAGCCTCCGAGAACAGTATTAAGATAAGGCAGGACTTCACTGATATCCTCATCAAGATGAGCAAAACAGTGCAGGGACTGAAATTGGGGATTGCATTCCGGTCTGAATATATCTTTGGTGTAATTTTTCAGTAACATGAGTTCACCTTAAATATGAACATAACATTCTTTTAAGATCAAAGTGCGGGTAATGAGGGTGTTGGCATTTTCTGTTCTTTTTCCGTCGTAATGCTCCCATCTTGATCTGCGCCTGATTGAAAACTACACAGGATAACGAAAAGAAATACGAGCAATAATAATATTTTAGCAATGGTTGATCTGTTTATTTCAGCTGTTCTCCTGTAACTCCAATTGCTCCATGCATTCAGCCATGGCCTCTACGAGTTCTCTCTGGTTAAAAGGCAGGCTCTCTCCCTTGAGAAACAGAAGCAGGTCTTCCGGGCCTGTGGTTTGCAGAACCCTGTTTTTAAAATTATGTTCTTCCCTTAATTTCACAACAAATGTGCGGGCATTATCAATTGACATGGTCTCTCCTTTTTATCTCAGACGGCTAGCGTCACCTCTTCTTTACTCAGCATGCAGGCAGAGGGAATAGTATTGGCTGTCTTATTGGTTGAAATTGTTTCATCACCTTTCTGAATCGGAGTTACACTCTCCAGTTCAAGGGATATGTTACAGGGCAGATGAAATTTTGGTTTAATGATCATAAGCCCCTCAGTTTTCATACCTCGGATCACCTGGCAGGAAGTCGATCTGACAGAATCCTGTATCGTCTGGACTGCGGCGTCGCAACCCATTACTACCAGCGCCTCATATTTTTTTGCCTGCTCTATCAGTTCATTTCGCCGCTTCGAAGTCCACATGCATAGAACAAATTGGTGCAGCAGATTGCTCTTAAAAACACCTGCTTTTACACCCTTTTTTTCCAAACGGGATTTCATGGTTGATAAAGTTTTTTCATAAGAGGCTGTCCTGAGGAATCCACGAAAGAACTCTATATAAGGTTCATTCTTTCTCACAGCCAAACTTGCAGCTGGGCAGAATCGACATGGGACAATCAGAACAGACTTGAAACCGGCAAGTTCAGAAATGGTGTCAATCTCTTTTAAATAGCAAGGCATTTGTTACCTCCTTTATTAATTTCAGAACTCCTAACCTTTGAAAACAATTTCAGGGAGTTACGAAATATTATTGGTTGTTTCGGTGATATCGAATAGTGCCTGAGTTAAAGGGACTATTGTCTAAGTTTTTCTTACCCTCCAAGAACAGACTGTGCTTTATTTCGCACAACACTGATGTTTGCATCATTAATTAACGTTTTACCTTTTTCCATTCCCAAGTCAGTTACTCTGATATGTGTGACATTGGAAAACCCTGCCTTTTCCAGAGTTTTTTTTGCACAATCCAAAGGACAACCATCAATCGCCAGAAGAGATGATGCTTTTTGAGTCGCAGTAAGAATAGGTTCGGCTTGACCGCCAATCCCAACGATACAAAACATTTTACCAAAACCTTCTTTTGTAAGTTGTCTTGCGGTGAGATCAGCAATACTTCCTACATCGGCCGCACCTGAACAGGAGAATATTAACTGTGATGCAGCTTCACATAATTTGGTATTTGTATTTTTCATTTGATATCTCCTTTGAAACACTGACTTCCAATAACCTGTCTGGAAAACGGCTGGGCCATTTCTGGCCCAGCCTAATCGGGTCAGGCACAACATGTTGTTTCTGGTTGAGGCTGACTCCCACACTCGCAGGAAGACAGTTGCTCCGGAGGGCAGCATGGAATGCCATCTTCCAGATTGGCCAGGACCTTATCAGCAACCTTCCTGGCAGCCTGCTTCCTTTCTTCCTCAGGCACAGCGTCAACATCCATCAGATCTGCGTATTTCCGGTGAATGGAAAGAGCATCAATAACGACCAGCTGGTCTTTGCCGATAATGTTTTGGGCAATTCTTCCATGGCAGAAGAGGGAACAGCCATCAATGACCACCACCTTGTCCGCTTCCCTGACCCATTTTGCCAGGTCCGCCTGGGGGACAGTGAAAAGTTCTCCATGGCAGGCCCGGGCATAGCCGTCATCCTTTGCAACCAGGTTTGCCGCCTGCCGGGCAATTTCTCCCTTGATGCAGCCGCCTTCACAGGAAAAGACCGGAATTTTCCCTTCCTTTTGACACCTGCGTCCAAATTCCTCACCAGCAGCACAAACCTTTTCAATTCCTGTAACTTCCAATGCAAATGTGTTGTTTGCTTTCATTTTTAACTCCTTAACTAATTAATTTAATGTTTAACCTCAACGGCCCTGCCTGTCTTTCGATGAAACATTGCGGGCTTTCCGGCCACAAAACTTATCCCAATCCCCATTCATCCTGGAAAGGTACGCAGTAAATCCTGCATCATCAGGGAAGCAGCCTTTCATCATCTCAGTTATTCCGAAACAGTCACAGCTTGAAAAGATCTTTGCCTTCTTTTCGTTTTTGTTTTCACTACACATTGTTTGCTCCATTAAGTTGATATTTTGTTGAACTGTTTACTTAGAGGTTAACTCCTTTTTCTTTTCTTCATATTCCCTTTGGTCAATCTCACCTCTGGCGTATCGCTTGTTAAGAACATCAATGGCCGACTCTCCAAAAC